>NZ_CATKPX010000016.1:0-159118 GCF_949767755.1 Pseudomonas sp. IT-P4
AGATGCATACGGACAAAAGAGGGGCACAGGACGATCCGGAACAAGCGTTTATGGCTTGGCAGAAGATTATTAAGGAAAACAAAAGCCGTCAGACAGACGAGCTTGTTCCTTACGCCCCCCTCGTCGAGTTCTATTTCGGTGAATCCAAACTTTCGGACCTCGACTGATGCGCCGGATCTTGTCGCTGTCATGCCTGCTGCTGGTTGCGTGCGATACCAGCAACCCTACTTTTACTTCGACCAAGGAAACGCCCTTGAACCCTTTAACTGAAGCCAAGGCCAATATGGCCTTTACCTGTGTGCACGAGCAGATTCCCGCGCCCTCTGCCGAGACCGATGTGCTGTTCCAATACGCGCGCTGGTTGCAAAAGAACAACCAGCTCAAGCAAGACGAAGCCGTCGATGTGCAAATCGAGCGCCTGTATCGCATCGCCAGTGAGAACGGACATTACAAGGCCAATATCAACCTGCAGAACGGTGCGATGCGCGGTACTTTCAAACTCCGTGGCGAAGAGCATTTGCGCATGAGTGAGCAACTGATCAACGCGGGAGTGGCAACGGGATATTACTTTGTCGGCATTTTCCTGCAGAACGGTTCGGCGGGACTACTGAAAGATCACGAAATGGCGTTGCGTTACTACCGCAAAGCCGCCGATGAAGGTAATGCGCTAGCTCAAGCCTATGTCGCTGACAAGTTGGCGCCGATCAACATTGCCCCGGACGTTGCGCGGCAGTTGCGCCGTTGCGCAGCAGAACAGGGAGATGGTGAGGCTGCTGTCGATCTGGGTATTCATCTTAAAAACAAGGGGCAATACAAGGAGGCACTCGAAATATTCCAGATGGGCGTAGCCGCAGGTAATGAAAGCGCTGCTGCCTGGTTAAATGATGGATTTCGCGGCCCGGAACCAACCAATGAGCTTGATTACCTGGGCCAACAGGAAGACCTCGAACGCGCCGATCGCTACAAAAAAATCTGGAAAATCCTCTCGGGCTACTCCTACGCCAATCCCAAGGTCCCCGAGATCAACGAGATCCTCCCGCTGCCGCCCGCCCCGTTACCCGCCTGGGACGGCAAACTCCAATGGCTCGAAGCCCGCCGGGCCAACGTCCCGCCAGAAAAGCCCAGCGAAGCACTGATCAACCAACTGGCCAAGGCCAAACTCCTCGACCCCGCCTCCGGCCGACCGCTGCCGGACTCTTCCGATTTCATCCGGGAGCCTTACCCCAGGCTGACCTGCAACAGCGGCCAGGCCTGCCCGCAGAGTGGCTATTGGAAAGCCGAAGGCATCGTCGACAAGATCCAACGCTTCGAAAAAGGCGAAATTATGCCGACCCTGAATGTCCAGCGCCGCCATAGCCGCTTCCTGCTCGCCGACCGGGTCACCGTCGGCGAAGAAAACATTAGATGGAGTCTGTTCGGTGAGTCCTGAGATTTCCTGATCTGTTTTTGGCTGCGCGCTGGCCGCTTGTTGCGCCAGCAAGGCAGAAATCTAAAACACCGCCAATTCCGGCAACTGCAAGGAGCAGCACAATGACCAAACTTAAAGCAGGCAAAATAAACGTAGAGTTTGAGACAGTCCCACAAGGAGCTGAAACGGCTGCAGGCGAGGGCAATGTTCAGGTAGACCGCGAAGGTAACTTCGTTGGCGCCCAGGTTTCTGGCGATGTGGTGGAAAAGGTAGAGGGCGGCGTGAAAGTCACTCGCCCGGACGGGGCAATAGTGTTCCTGCATGACGCGGGAAATATCACGATCGAGAATATGATCCCCAAATCAATTGGGGTCGAGGATCTATTCGAGATTGAATCCTTCGCGATGCGAACCGTCGATCAGTTGCGTATTTATCGCGTGGAGTATGTTGGCGGGGGGTATGTCGAGGTGACGTATTCACAGGAGGGTCAGGTGATAGGCCTCATCGGTCACAATATCAAGCAATCCATCAGCAAGGACAATGAGATTCTGGTCCGCCAAGGTGATTCGGCCAGCGGTCAAGTGCATTGATTCTAGCCCGCGACAGGCTGCGTTCCGACGATGGTCATCAATGATGACGCGTGCTGCCTGAATAAACACGGCGGGTCTGAATTCTTCGCGAGCAGGCTCGCTCCTACAGGGGATTGCGTCAGGTAACAAAAAACCCCGCTGCTTTCACAAACGGGGTTTTGGGTATTTCAACTCAGCGCTTAGTGATGCTCACGCGTCGCACGGAATTTCACGTCCGGCCAGCGCTCTTCCATCAGGGCCAGGTTGACCCGCGTCGGTGCGAGGTAGGTCAGGTGACCACCGCCGTCCAGTGCCAGGTTTTCCACAGCCTTGTTGGAGAATTCCTCAAGCTTCTTCTTGTCGCTGCATTCGATCCAGCGTGCCGAGTAAACCGTGATCGGCTCGTAGGAGCACTCGACCTTGTATTCCTCTTTCAAACGACTGGCGACCACATCGAACTGCAGCACACCGACGGCGCCGAGGATGATGTCGTTGCTGCGTTCCGGGAAGAACACCTGGGTCGCGCCTTCTTCGGCCAGCTGTTGCAGGCCCTGGCGCAGTTGCTTGGATTTCAGCGGATCTTTCAAACGCACGCGGCGGAACAGTTCCGGGGCGAAGTGCGGGATACCGGTGAAACCCAGGGCTTCGCCTTCGCTGAAGGTGTCGCCGATCTGGATGGTGCCGTGGTTGTGCAGGCCGATGATGTCGCCGGCAAAGGCTTCTTCCAGTTGCTCACGCTCGGAGGAGAAGAAGGTCAGCGCGTCGCCGATCCGCACGTCCTTGCCGGTGCGCACATGGCGCATCTTCATGCCTTTTTCGTACTTGCCGGAGCAGATACGCATGAAGGCGATACGGTCGCGGTGCTTCGGGTCCATGTTCGCCTGGATCTTGAAGATGAAGCCCGAGAACTTCTCTTCCACCGGCTCCACGGTACGCTCGTTGGCCACGCGTGCCAGCGGGCGCGGCGCCCAATCGACGACGGCGTCGAGGACGTGGTCGACACCGAAGTTGCCAAGTGCCGTACCGAAGAACACCGGGGTCAGCTGACCGTCGAGGAACTCCTGCTGGTTGAACTCGTGGCAGGCGCCCTGCACCAGTTCCAGCTGCTCGATGAAACGCTCGTACTCGTCACCCAGGTGGGCGCGGGCTTCATCGGAGTCGAGCTTCTCGATGATCTTGGTTTCGGTGCGTTCGTGGCCGTGACCGGCGGTGTACACGATGATGTAGTCATCGGCGAGGTGATACACGCCCTTGAAGTCGCGGTAGCAACCAATCGGCCAGGTGATCGGCGCCGCCTTGATCTTCAGGACCGCTTCGATTTCGTCGAGCAGTTCGATCGGGTCGCGGATGTCACGGTCGAGTTTGTTGATGAAGCTGACAATCGGCGTGTCACGCAGACGGCAGACGTCCATCAGGGCGATGGTCCGTGGCTCTACACCTTTACCGCCATCGAGAACCATCAACGCCGAGTCCACCGCGGTCAGGGTGCGGTAGGTATCTTCGGAGAAGTCTTCGTGGCCCGGGGTGTCGAGCAGGTTGATCATGTGTTCGCGATACGGGAACTGCATGACCGACGTGGTAATGGAAATACCACGCTGCTTTTCCATTTCCATCCAGTCGGAGGTGGCATGGCGATCGGATTTACGAGATTTCACCGTACCGGCTACCGCAATCGCCTTGCCCATCAGCAAGAGCTTCTCGGTGATGGTGGTCTTACCGGCATCGGGGTGGGAAATAATGGCGAAAGTGCGGCGTTTCGCGACTTCGGCGGCCTGTTTGGTCATGGGAAATCGCCTGGCAGGTGATTCAAAAAAGGGCGCAGATTATAGCCCAAGTTGATCCAAGAACCGAACCGTTGAGCACATTAGGGGTGGCCAAATGCTCCCGCAGATGGGAACCTTTTAAAGCCCGGAGACGTCCACTCCCCCGTTACGACCACTCGTCGGGGGCCTGAAACACCTGCAAATCGGCCTGACGAGGCTGTGCTCATGGCTCGATGCATGCCGCTTTGCCGGCCTGTTCGAGCTGCTTATCGCGATCATTTTTTCGGCAGCCAGGAATGGCGTTGCCACACGAAAGAGTGTTTGCCGACTGAAAAAAGGAGTCCGCCTGTGGCTATCCACTATGGCAAAGGGCTGATAGGAGGCGCGCTGGTAATCGCCCTTCTGGCCCTGCTGATCCAATGGATCGGCATCAACACGATCGAACTTTACCGCGACGATTTGTTGTTTTATCTGCAAGCTCATCTGGTTCTCGTCCTCGCTTCCATGCTGGCCGCCCTTGTCGTGGGCATTCCTGCCGGCATCCTCCTCAGCCGCCCGTCCATGGTCGGCCGCGCCGAACGCTTCATGCAGTTCTTCAACATCGGCAACACCGTTCCGCCCCTCGCCGTCCTGGCCATCGCCCTGGGCATCCTCGGCATCGGCAGCGGTCCGGCCATCTTCGCCCTGTTCCTCGCCTCACTACTGCCCATCGTACGCAACACCTATGAAGGCCTGAAAAACGTTCAGGGGTCGCTCAAGGAAGCCGCCGTCGGCATCGGCATGACCCCGCGCCAGGTGCTGTGGAAAGTCGAATTGCCCAACGCGGTGCCGATCATCATCGGTGGTGTTCGCGTGGCGTTGGCGATCAACGTGGGGACCGCGCCGCTGGCGTTCCTGATCGGCGCCAACAGTCTCGGCAGCCTGATCTTCCCCGGGATTGCCCTGAACAATCAGCCGCAATTACTGCTCGGCGCGGCCTGCACCGCCTTGTTGGCCTTGTTGCTCGACGGCCTGGTGACACTCGCCAGCCGCCTCTGGCTCGAACGCGGCTTGCGCCCGTCTTAAGCCCCGGCAAAGGAATCGTCATGAAAACATCAAGCTTTTTACTAGGCTGCGTCCTGCTGTTCGCAGGATTTGCCCAAGCCGCCGATAAACCCTTGATCCGCATCGGCGCCCGGGTGTTCACCGAACAAACCCTGCTGGCGGAAATCACTTCGCAGTACCTGCGCACCAAGGGTTACGAAGTGCAAGTGACCGGCGGCCTGGGCAGCAATCTGGCCCGCAGCGCCCACGAAAGCGGCCAGCTGGACATGCTCTGGGAATACACCGGCGTGTCGCTGGTGGCCTACAACCATGTCACTGAAAAACTCGACAGCGAACAGTCCTACGCACGAGTAAAAGAACTCGACGCGAAAAAAGGCCTGGTCTGGCTCACCCCGTCGAAATTCAGCAACACCTACGCCCTCGCCCTGCCGAAGAACGTCGCCGACCAATACCCACGGATCAACACCATCAGTGAGCTGAACACGGTGCTGCGCAAGGAAGCCGGGACCAACAATCTGGTGGCGCTGGATACCGAGTTCGCCAACCGTTCGGACGGTCTGGATGGCATGGTCAAGCTCTACGACATGAACCTGACCCGCAAGAACATCCGGCAGATGGACGCCGGCCTGGTCTACACCGCGCTGCGTAACGGCCAGGTGTTTGCCGGCCTGGTCTACACCACCGACGGTCGCCTCAACGCCTTCAAGCTGAAACTGCTGGAAGACGACAAGCACTACTTCCCCGACTACACCGCCGCACCGGTGGTGCGTCAGGCCTACCTCGATGCGCATCCGCAATTAGCCGCTCAGCTCAAGCCGCTGGCTGAACTGTTCGACGACAACACCATGCGCGAACTCAACGCCCGGGTCGATGTCGAGCACCAAAGTCCTTCAGCCGTCGCCGCCGATTTCCTGCGCCAACACCCGATCAATTAAGGAGGAAAAGTCATGGAATTCCTGAACGCCTTTTCCCATCTCGACTGGCCATTGGTCTTACACCTGACGTGGCAACACATCACCCTGGTCGGCATTGCCGTGACCCTGGCGATTCTGGTCGGCGTGCCATTGGGCATTTTGATGACGCGCTTCCCGAGTCTCGCCGGCCCCTTGCAAGCCAGCGCCACGGTGCTGCTGACCGTGCCGTCGATTGCCCTGTTCGGCCTGCTGCTGCCGTTCTACTCAAAGTTCGGCCAGGGCCTGGGGCCGATGCCGGCGATTACCGCGGTGTTCCTGTACTCGCTGCTGCCGATCATGCGTAACACCTACCTGGCCCTGACCAGCGTCGAACCGGGCATCCGCGAAGCCGCCCGCGGCATCGGCATGACCTTCGGCCAGCGCCTGCGCATGGTCGAACTGCCCATCGCCGTGCCGGTGATCCTCGCCGGAGTGCGCACGGCCGTGGTGATGAACATCGGCGTCATGACCATCGCCGCCACCATTGGCGCCGGCGGCCTGGGCGTACTCATCCTCGCTTCCATCAGCCGCAGCGATATGTCGATGCTGATTGTCGGCGCTGTTCTGGTCAGTGTGCTGGCCATCTTCGCCGACCTGCTTTTGCAATGGCTGCAACGTTCGCTGACTCCAAAAGGACTCCTGAAATGATCGAACTTCAAAACCTCAGCAAGACCTTCCAAAGCAACGGCAAAGATGTGAAAGCCGTGGACTCGGTAAGCCTGACCGTCAATGAAGGCGAAATCTGCGTGTTTCTCGGGCCATCGGGTTGCGGTAAAAGCACCACGCTGAAAATGATCAACCGCCTGATCAATCCGACCTCGGGCAAGATCCTGATCAACGGCGAAGACACCACCGGCCTCGACGAAGTGACCCTGCGCCGCAACATCGGCTACGTGATCCAGCAGATCGGTCTGTTCCCGAACATGACCATCGAGGAGAACATTGTGGTGGTGCCGAAGCTGCTCGGCTGGGATAAACAGAAATGCCACGACCGCGCCCGCGAACTGATGAGCATGATCAAGCTCGAACCCAAGCAGTATCTGCATCGTTACCCACGGGAATTGTCCGGTGGGCAGCAACAGCGGATCGGCGTGATTCGCGCACTGGCCGCCGATGCGCCGCTGTTGCTGATGGACGAACCCTTCGGTGCGGTCGACCCGATCAACCGCGAGATGATCCAGAACGAATTTTTCGAAATGCAGCGGGCGCTGAACAAGACCGTGATCATGGTCAGCCACGACATCGACGAGGCTATCAAGCTCGGCGACAAGATTGCGATCTTCCGCGCCGGCAAGCTGCTGCAGATCGATCACCCGGACACTCTGCTCGCGCATCCGGCGGATGAGTTTGTCAGCAACTTCGTCGGACAGGACAGCACGCTCAAGCGTCTGCTGTTGGTGAAAGCCGAAGACGCGGCGGACAACGCCCCATCCGTCAGCCCGCAAACCCCGGTGGCTGAAGCGCTGGAGTTGATGGACGAGCATGACCGACGCTATGTGGTGGTCACTTGTGCCGAGAATAAAGCCCTGGGTTACGTACGACGTCGCGATCTGCACCGTCAGACCGGCACCTGCGCGCAGTACCAACGCGAGTTCAATGCCACGGCGGCGTACGACGAACATTTGCGCATCCTGCTGTCGCGCATGTACGAGTTCAATCGAGCGTGGTTGCCGGTGATGGATGCCGAGCGGGTGTTTTTGGGTGAGGTGACGCAGGAGTCGATTGCAGCTTACTTGAGCTCAGGTCGTTCGCGAGGAATGAAGACCAACATCGTGTCGCCTGCCGAGGCAGTGGTCGCCTGACAGCTCACATTACCCGGTAAAAATACAAACCCTGTGGGAGCGAGCCCGGACCAAGCTCGCTCCCACAGGTTCCATGCAATTTTCCAGTGATTCGCAGGCCGGAAAAAAATATCAACAGTAGCGTCTGCAAAATCAGTCCGGAAACACGCTCCGGAATGGTCAAATCCCCTCTCAACTCACCTTTTCGCAGCCAACGTCGCCGATGTTGACGCTATCGTATTCACTAGCGACTTAGCGCACAAAAGCGTCGAACGTGCAGGTATTCTTAACACTTCATAATTCCTCGGGAACATCCGACTGTCATCCGGGTCGGTTACAAAGAGTGATGCCCGCAACGCGCGTCAGAAGAGTGCAAAAACGCGACATTTTTTGTTGATCTCAAGCCCCTCACGCCCTAAAGTTCGCGCCGAACGTCCATGCTGGAAACGATCCATCCGGCTCAAGTACTGACGACGAGACAGCAAGGCCAAGGGAAAGCTGCACTTCCCATGGCCTTTTTGCTTTCGGCGACATGCCTTGGGAAGTAGGCGAACCAAAGTGGGGATACGGAGGACGTTCATTTGCACCCATTGATTAACAACGTTTGCCTTTAGGAGCTCCCAGGTATGTCGATCCAGGTCGAAGACTATTTCGCGCGTGAAACCTTTCAGAAAATGAAGGCGTTCGCCGACAAACAGGAAACCCCATTCGTGGTGATCGACACCGCGATGATCAGCCAGGCCTATGACGACCTGCGCGCCGGTTTCGAATTCGCCAAGGTCTACTACGCGGTCAAGGCCAACCCGGCCGTGGAAATCATCGACCTGCTCAAAGAGAAAGGTTCGAGCTTCGACATCGCCTCTATCTATGAGCTGGACAAAGTGCTGGGGCGCGGCGTCAGCGCCGACCAGATCAGCTACGGCAACACCATCAAGAAGTCCAAGGACATCCGCTACTTCTACGAGAAGGGCGTGCGCCTGTTCGCCACCGACTCCGAAGCCGACCTGCGCAACATCGCCAAGGCCGCTCCGGGCTCGAAAGTCTACGTACGCATCCTGACCGAAGGCTCGACCACCGCCGACTGGCCACTGTCGCGCAAATTCGGCTGCCAGACCGACATGGCCATGGACCTGCTGATCCTCGCTCGCGACCTGGGCCTGGTGCCTTACGGCATCTCGTTCCACGTTGGCTCGCAACAGCGCGACATCAGCGTCTGGGACGCCGCGATCGCCAAGGTCAAAGTGATCTTCGAGCGCCTGAAAGAAGAAGACGGCATCCATCTGAAGCTGATCAACATGGGCGGCGGCTTCCCGGCCAACTACATCACCCGCACCAACAGCCTGGAAACCTACGCCGAGGAAATCATCCGTTTCCTGAAGGAAGACTTCGGTGATGACTTGCCGGAAATCATCCTGGAACCAGGCCGTTCGCTGATCGCCAACGCCGGCATCCTGGTCAGTGAAGTGGTGCTGGTTGCGCGTAAATCCCGTACCGCCGTCGAGCGTTGGGTGTACACGGATGTGGGCAAATTCTCCGGCCTGATCGAAACCATGGACGAAGCCATCAAGTTCCCGATCTGGACCGAGAAGAAAGGCGAGATGGAAGAAGTGGTCATCGCCGGTCCTACCTGCGACAGCGCCGACATCATGTACGAAAACTACAAGTACGGCCTGCCGCTGAACCTGGCCATCGGTGATCGCCTGTACTGGCTGTCGACCGGTGCGTACACCACCAGCTACAGCGCTGTTGAATTCAACGGCTTCCCGCCGCTGAAGTCGTTCTACGTGTAAATACTGCGTAGAAAACAAAAGCCCATGACATGTCATGGGCTTTTTTGTGCCTGAAATTCGCCTCGGTAGGAGCTGCCGAAGGCTGCGATCTTTTGACCTTTAGAAGCAAGATCAAAAGATCGCAGCCTTCGGCAGCTCCTACATGGATTGAGTTCGCTGCAGATCGGCGCAGCGGCGAGCGTAATCGTCGGCCAGTGCCTGAATCCTCGGATCGGTCGCGCCCATCAGCGCCTGACTCGCCACCCGCAGAAAATTCAGATTCCCCCCGGCCAGCGCCTTGTGCAGCCAGAGCAACGCATCCTCGATATTCCCTTCGTCGGTCAAGACCGCTGCAAAGCTGAACTGCCCGCGAAAATCCCCACCCTCGGCCGAACGTCGATACCAGTTACGAGCCGCAGCCGGATCCGCGGGACAAACCCGCCCTTCTTCCAGATACCGTCCCAACAGATTCATCGATTTTGCATGGCCCAACTCAGCCGCACGGCGATAGAGACTCAGTGCTTGAAACTGGTCCTCAACCACCCCGCGACCGGTCGCCAGCAGATTGGCGTAGTTGTACATCGCCCAATCCAGCCCTGCACTGGCGGCAAGTCGGTAATGCCTGGCCGCTAGCGATGTATCGGCAGCACAGCCCCAACCATGCTCATGACAACGGCCGAGCATGTTGCGCGCCATCACATGCCCGCGTCGCGCGGCGATATCGAACCAACGCAGTGCCAGCGGCCGATCCTGAGCAATGCCCTGCCCGTCCAGCAAAATCTGCCCGAGCAACGCCTGCGCATCGAGGACGTCTTCGCGGGCCGCGATCAGAATCGCCTGGGCCGCCCGGGCCGGACTTTCGTCGAGCATCGCGCGCAGGCGCTCACCGTCGAGCATTTCCTCGCGGCGTAAACGGAAATCCGCCACTTACACCTCGACCCAGCGCCGCAACAGGTTGTGATAGGTACCGGTGAGGCGGATCAGCGATGGATGATCGGGCACATCGCGGGTCAGTTGCTGGATGGCCCCGTCCATCTCGAACAACAGGGCGCGCTGGCTGTCTTCACGCACCAGGCTTTGCGTCCAGAAAAACGAGGCGAGTCGCGTTCCGCGTGTCACCGCATTGACCTTGTGCAGGCTGGTGCCCGGGTAAAGCACCATGTCGCCGGCAGGCAGCTTCACCCGTTGAGTGCCAAAGGTGTCCTGGATCTCCAGCTCGCCGCCGTCGTAATCCTGCGGCTCGCTGAAGAACAGCGTGGCGGACAAATCCGTGCGCACCCGCTCGATGCCGCCCTTGGGCTGACGCACCGCGTTGTCGATATGGAAGTCGAAACTGCCACCGGCGGTGTAACAGTTCAGCAACGGTGGAAAGACTTTGTGCGGCAAGGCTGCTGACATGAACAGCGGATTTTTCCACAGCCGCTCCAGCATCGCCGCGCCGATCTCCTTGGCCAGCGGATGCCCTTCGGGCAGCTGCAAATTGTGCTTGGCCTTGGCCGACTGGTAGCCGGCGGTGATCTTGCCATCAGCCCAATCGGCCTGCTCCAGAGCCTCGCGAATGCGCTGCACCTCGTCTTTTTCAAACAGGCCGGGAATGTGCAGCAGCATGACAAAGGCACCTGAAACCAAAGGAATGCCAATGGTATTGATTCTTATTGCCTGTGTAAAACACATCTGACGAATGAGTCAGCAGAAACCGTAAGGTTAAATTGTAAAGATTGTAAATTCAGTGCGAATAGCAATATTTCGCAATTGTTACAAATACTTATTTACACTATATTCCGCGGCCTCAAATCCTTGGGGAGGGGAATTCAAATGTCGCGTCAACAACCACAAGTACCGGTCAGTTCACCACGTCTGCTCGCATCGGCCATCGGCATGGCGATAACTGCCGGGTCTGCGGGCCACATGGTTTTCGCGGCGGAAAAAACCGACGAAAAAGCCCCTGACAAAGTGATTTCGCTGGGCGCCACCGCCATCACCGGCGAAGCCCAGGACGAGACAACCTACAACGTAGAGAAAGCCTCCTCGCCCAAGTACACCGCGCCGCTGATCGACACGCCGCGCTCGGTAACCGTCATTCCGCAACAGGTTCTCAAAGACACCGGCGCCCTCAATATGCAGGACGCGCTACGCACCGTTCCTGGCATCACTTTCGGTGCCGGTGAAGGTGGCAACCCCCAGGGTGATCGTCCGTTCATCCGCGGCTTCGACGCCCAGGGCGACACTTACCTGGACGGCGTGCGCGACACCGGTTCCCAGAGCCGCGAAATCTTCGCCGTTGAATCGATCGAAGTCAGCAAGGGCCCGAACTCCGCCATCGGCGGCCGTGGCGCTGCGGGCGGCAGCATCAACCTGGTCAGCAAGAAAGCTCACCTGGGCGACTCGCTCGACGGTGGTTTCACCTGGGGTTCCGACCAGACCCAGCGCTACACCTTTGACGGCAACTACCAGTTCACCGATACCGCCGCCGGCCGTCTGAACCTGCTGAGCCACGAGAGCAACGTCGCCGGACGTGACAGCGTCAACTACGACCGTTGGGGTGTTGCACCGTCCCTGGCCTTCGGCCTGGGCACCGACACCCGCGTCAACCTCGACTACTACCACCTCGAAAGCAACGACCTGCCGGACTCGGGTATTCCGTACAGCATCCCGACCGGAGGCTCGGCCGCCCGTACCAAATCCAACCCGGACAAGCCGAATGACGGCGGCGACAGCAGCAATTTCTATGGCCTGACCGATCGCGACTTCCGCAAGACCCGCACCGACACGGCGACCTTCGCCATCGAGCACGACCTGAGCGACTCGCTGACCATCAAGAACACCCTGCGTCACGGCTCCAGCATGCAGGACTACATCCTGACCCAGCCGGACGACAGTAAAGGCAACGTCAACAACGGCAGTGTCTGGCGTCGGGCGAACACCCGCGTGAGCAACACCGAGACCACCACCAACCAGACCGACCTGTTTGGTGATGTCTACATCGCCGGATTCAAGAACAGCTTCTCCACCGGTGTCGAATACACCCATGAGGAAAGTGAAAAATCCTCGTACAACGTCAACACGGACACCACCCCGGGAACAGCAGCGGTAACCACCAACTGCTCGCCGGCAATGATCGGCGCGCCAAGCGGTTACAACTGTACCTCGCTGTCCAACCCGACCCCGAATGATCCGTGGAGCGGCGCCATCTCGCGCAACTATGCGGGCACCGAAACCAAGGCCAACACCTACGCACTGTATGTGTTCGATACACTGACGTTGTCCGAACAGTGGCTGGTGAACATGGGGCTGCGCTACGACCATTTCGACACCGACTACAAAACCTTCAACGGTTCCAGCGTGACCACGTCCAAAGGCGATGACACCAGCGAATTCGTTACCGGTCAGTTCGGCGTGGTGTACAAACCAGCCGAAAACGGCAGCATCTATGCGTCCTACGCGACATCTGCCACGCCACCGGGCAACACCCTGGGCGAAGGTTCGGAAGGCAACCCGCTGGGCGGCACGCCGGATCGCAACGGTAACCTGCTGAAAAGCGACATGGAGCCGGAAACCACCAAGAACTACGAGATCGGCACCAAGTGGGACCTGCTGAATGATCGTCTGTCCCTGACCGCCGACATCTTCCGCACCGAGAAAGAAAACGCTCGTGTGCAGACCAACACCACGACGTACGAAAACGTCGGCAAAACCCGCGTTCAAGGTGTCGAACTGTCGGCCACCGGCAAGCTCACCGACAAATGGCAGGTCTTCGCCGGTTATGCCTACATGGACAGTGAACAAGTCGATGGCGGCGACATGCCGGCAAACAAAGCCAACGATGGCAACGAACTGCCTAACACGCCGAAAAACAGCGCCAGCCTGTGGACGACCTATCAGGTCACGCCAAGGCTGACCATCGGTGGCGGTGCGTTCTATGTCGATGACGTGTTCGGCAGTGCCGCCAACACCACCATGGTCGATTCCTACGTTCGTTACGACGCGATGGCGGCCTACAAGCTGACCAAGAACGTCGACGTGCAACTGAACGTGCAGAACCTGACCGACGAAACCTACTACGACAAGGCGTTCTCGACTCACTTCGCCAACCAGGCGGCCGGTCGTACCGCTTTGCTGAGCACCAACTTCCACTTCTGATAGATGTAGAAACTGTGGGAGCGGGCTTGCTCCCACATGGACTGCGCTTGAAAGGCCAGGCCCCGTTCAACTGAACGGGGCTTTTGTGCGTAAAAAAGAATGCTTCTCGACAACCCCACGGCATAATGCGCGCCGTGATGAATCAACTTGAACGAACAAGGCGAGCGACGTGTTGAAGAAAACCCTGTTCCAGTTGCACTGGTTTTTCGGCATCAGCGCCGGGCTGGTCCTGGCCCTTATGGGCATCACCGGGGCGGCGGTGTCGTTTCAGGATGAAATCCTGAGCACACTCAACCCGTCTGTATTGCAGGTCGAAAAACAGGTCGCCGGTGTGCTGCCGCCTGTCGAACTGGTGGAGCACATCGAAGCCGCGTCGGGCAAAAAAGTCTCGATGCTCACGGTGGAAACCGACAGCGGCAACGCCGCCAAAGTGTGGTTCACCCCGCCGCCGGGTGAGCGCCGTGGCGAGATGCGCTACTTCGACCCGTACACCGCCGAGCTCCTTGGCGATGCCTCCGGCCAGGGCTTCTTCGGCCTGATGCTGCAACTGCACCGCTTCCTCGCCATGGGCGACACGGGTCGGCAGATCACCGGCGCGTGCACGCTGATCCTGGTGTTCTTCTGCCTGTCCGGCCTGTACCTGCGCTGGCCTCGCCAGTGGAAAAGCTGGCGCGCCTGGCTGACCCTGGACTGGAAGAAAAAGGGCCGCAGTTTCAACTGGGACCTGCACTCGGTGGCCGGTACCTGGTGCCTGGTGTTTTACCTCCTGGCGGCGCTGACCGGGTTGTCCTGGTCCTACGAGTGGTACAACAAGGGACTGACCCGCTTGCTCTCCGACTCACCGCAGAGCGAACGCGTTCGCGGCGGACGCGGGCCTGCGCCAAGCGGTCCGGCACCGACGGCCGATTACGCGGCGATGTGGAGCAGCATCTACAGCGCGGCCGGCCCGCAACTCAGTTCCTATAACGTGCGCATGCCGCCCGTGGCCGGTCAACCGGCGACCGTGTTCTTCCTGCTGAAAACTTCACCTCACGACCGCGCCCTGAACCAGATCACCCTCGACCCGGCCACCGGTGTGGTCAAACGGGTGGATCGCTACAGTGACAAGAGCCTCAAGGCGCAGTTGCTGACCAGCATCTATGCGCTGCACGTTGGCAGTTACTTCGGCATCGTCGGGCGCATCCTCCTGACCATCACCTCACTGACCATGCCACTGTTCTTCATCACCGGCTGGATGCTGTACCTGGATCGTCGGCGCAAAAAACGCAAGATCAAGGATGCACGCAAAGACCTGGTGCAAACCGCCAGCGACGCGCCCGCGTGGCTGATCGGCTTCGCCAGCCAAAGTGGTTTTGCCGAGCAACTTGCGTGGCAGACCGCCGGGCAATTGCAGGCTGCAGGCTTGCCGGTCAAAGTGCAGCCGTTGGCGGACGTCAGCGAGCAGGACTTGCATGAATCGAACAATGCCTTGTTCGTGGTCAGCACCTTCGGCGACGGCGAAGCACCGGACAGCGCCCGCGGTTTCGAGCGCAAGGTACTGGGCCGGGCACCGAGCCTGGGACGCCTGAATTATGCCGTCCTTGGGTTGGGCGACCGGCAGTATCAACACTTCTGCGGTTTCGCCAAACGCCTGCATGCCTGGTTGGGCGAACAGGGTGCAAAGACCCTGTTCGCCCCGGTGGAGGTCGATAGCGGTGACCCTTACGCCTTGCGCCACTGGCAACAGCAACTGGGCCTGTTGACCGGCCAGGCCCCCGTTGATACCTGGCAAGCGCCCAGCTACGACAACTGGACCCTGCTGCATCGTGAACTGCTCAACCCGGACAGCAGCGGTTCGCCGGTGTACTTGTTGGGCCTCAAGCCGCCTTCCACCAGCAGCTGGCTGGCGGGCGACCTGGTGGAAGTGATGCCGCGCAATTGCCCGTGGGCCATCGAGCACTTCCTCGACGGCATGGGGATCCACGGTGAAACCAAGGTGCGACTCAACGGCCTGGAAGAAACCCTCGAACAGGCCCTGGCCAGCCGCCAATTGCCGGAGAACCGCGCCCACCTGGTCGGCCTGCACGCCCAAGCGTTGGCAGAGGCCCTCGTGCCGCTGGCCATGCGCGAGTACTCCATTGCGTCGATCCCGGCCGATGGCGTGCTGGAGTTGATCGTGCGTCAGGAAGTGCATGCCGACGGCAACCTCGGTGTCGGTTCCGGCTGGCTGACCGAACACGCGCCGGTGGGCAGCGCCATCAGCCTGCGCGTACGGCGCAACAGTGGTTTCCATCTGCCGGCCCAACCGGTGCCGATGATCCTGCTGGGCAATGGCACGGGGCTGGCCGGGTTGCGCAGCCTGCTCAAGGCCCGGATTGCCGATGGTCAGCAACGTCAGTGGCTGCTGTTTGGCGAGCGCCATCGCGAGCACGACTACCTGTGCCGAAAGGAGCTGGAGGAGTGGCTGATCAATGGTGACCTGGCGCGTCTCGACCTGGCATTTTCCCGCGACCAGGCCGAAAAGATTTACGTACAGGATCGTCTGCGTGAATCGGCAGCCGAGCTCAAGACGTGGCTGGAGGATGGTGCGGTGATCTACATCTGCGGCAGCCTTCAAGGCATGGCTTCGGGCGTGGACCAGGTACTCAACGAAGTGCTGGGCGCCGACGAAGTGGAGCGCCTGATCGAACAGGGCCGCTACCGCCGCGACGTGTACTGACACCCCCCAAGCCACTGTGGGAGCAAGCCTGCTCGCTCCCACAGTGGCTTGGGTGTGCATCAAACCGGCTGCAACTTCTGCTCAAAAACCGACACCCCGTCCAGATCCCGCAACACCACGCTCAACTCCCCGCTCTGACCATCGATATTCACCTCGCCAAAAAACTGAAAGCCGGCAAACGGCGAGACGTTCTGCGCGGGCGGCACCTTTTCGAACACCACTTCGGGGCCGAAGGTCTTATCCAGCGGATTAGGCCCGAAGCTACCGGCATTCAACGGTCCGGCGACGAACTCCCAGAACGGTTCGAAATCCTGGAACGCTGCCCGATCCGGGTGGTAATGATGGGCCGCGCAGTAATGCACATCCGCAGTCAGAAACAGGAAATTGCGCACCTGCTGCGCCCGCAGGAAACCGAGCAATTCAGCGATTTCCAGTTCACGCCCCTGGGCCGGGCCTGGGTCACCGTTGGCCACCGCTTCCCAGCGCGCGACACCGGGGCTGACTTCGCCGTCGGGTACGCCCAGGCCAATAGGCATGTCGGCGGCGATGACTTTCCATTGCGCATTCGACGCCTGCATTTCGCGCTGGAGCCAGTCCAGTTGCTCACGCCCGAGGAAGGGTTTTTCAGCGCCCAGGTTGTCATCGTTGGCACCGCGATAACTGCGCATGTCGAGTACAAATACATCGAGCAGCGGGCCGTAACCGAGCTTGCGATAGATCCGCCCGCCACCATCGCCGCTCTGCAAGCGCATTGGCGCGTATTCGAGCCAGGCCTGGCGTGCGCGGCCCACCAGGCTGTGGATATCCTTGTCCTGGTAACGCGCATCCAGCTGCTTGCCCGGCGACCAGTTGTTCACCACTTCGTGGTCGTCCCACTGCCAGATCTGCGGGACCTCGGCGTTGAAGCGACGGATGTTTTCGTCCATCAGGTTGTAGCGATAATTGCCGCGATACTCATCGAGGGTCTCGGCGACTTTGCTCTTGGCTTCGGTGGTGATGTTGCGCCATACCCGGCCGTCTTCCGTGGTGAGCTGCGCCGGGATCGGGCCGTCGGCGTAAATGGTGTCGCCGCTGTGGATAAAAAAGTCCGGCAGGCGCAGGCGCATTGCTTCGTAGATGCGCATGCCGCCAATGTCCGGGTTGATGCCGAAGCCCTGGCCGACGGTGTCGCCGCTCCAGACGAAACGGATGTCACGGCGGGTTTGCGGCACGCTGCGCAAGTGACCGAACCAGGGTTCGCTGGCAACGCCGCTCTGGGCGTCCTCGAACTGCACGCGATAGAAAATCGCCTGATCGGCGGGCAGCCCGGTGAGTTCGACCCGGGCTGTGAAATCGGTGCGTGCATCGGCCAGGGGCGAGACGAATCGCCGAGGGTTGGGAAACAGGCTGCGGGTGTCCCACTCCACCACCATCCGCGCAGGGCGGTCGCAGCGGCTCCAGATGATCGCCCGGTCGCCCAGCAGGTCGCCGGACTGCACGCCGTCGGTGAGTTGCGGCCGATCCTTGACCGAAGCGATCACCGCCGGCGCCAGCCCCGGCAACAACAGCCCGGCGCCGACCGCTTGCATGACACGACGGCGCCCGAGGTTGAAATCGCTCATGGAGTTCTCCCTGAAAAAGGAAAAACTAAAGCATGGCCCTATGACCCTGGCATGACACAGATCCCGCCAACACCACAGTTAATGGTGTCAGGCCCTGGCCGGCTCCAGTGCCAACTCCACCGTCTCCGGCCGTTTCACCAGCGCATACACCACCGCCGTCAACAGGCTCCCCGCCACAATCGCCAACAAATAAAGCAGCGCATGGTTGATCGCATTCGGGATCGCCAACACGAACAACCCACCGTGGGGCGCCATCAGTTTGCAGCCGAAGTACATCGACAACGCACCGGTCAGCGCACCGCCGGCGATGCTCGCCGGAATCACCCGCAGCGGGTCTTTGGCCGCAAACGGAATCGCCCCTTCGGAGATGAAGCACAGCCCCAGCACCAGCGCCGCTTTACCGGCTTCGCGCTCGGTCTGGGCGAACTTGCGCCGGGCAATGAACGTGGCGATGCCCAGACCGATCGGCGGCACCATGCCGGCCGCCATGGTCGCCGCCATCGGCGCGTAGCTCTGCGACGCCAGCAAGCCCACCGAGAACGCATAGGCTGCCTTGTTGATCGGCCCGCCGAGGTCGACGCACATCATGCCGCCCAGCAGCACACCGAGCAGAATCGCATTGGTGGTGCCCATGCTGTCGAGGAAATGCGTAAGCCCGGCAAGCATCCCGGCCACCGGCTTGCCGACCACGTAGATCATCACCAGACCGGTGAACAGACTCGCCAGCAGCGGAATGATCAGGATCGGCTTGAGCGCCTCGAGACTTTGCGGTAACCGCGCATATCGGTTGATCGCCTTGGCCGCATAACCAGCCAGAAAACCGGCGATGATCCCGCCGATGAAACCGGCGCCCAGGGTGCTCGCCAGCATACCGCCGATCATCCCCGGCGCGAGGCCAGGACGGTCGGCAATGGAATAGGCGATATAACCCGCCAACAGAGGCACCATCAGCTTGAACGCAGTGTCGCCGCCGATCTGCATCAACGCCGCCGCCAGCGTGCCCTCTTCCTTGAATGCGGTGATGCCGAACACGAACGACAAGGCGATCATCAAGCCGCCGGCCACCACCATCGGCAACATGAACGACACGCCGGTCAGAAGGTGTTTATAGACGCCCGTCTTCTCTTGTTTGGCCGTTGTCTTGGCGGTGCTCGAAGCGCTTTCCTGCTGGCCTTCGGCCAGGGCTTTTTTCAAGGTCGCTTCAGCTTGCTTGAGAGCAATGCCGGTGCCGCAGCGATAGATTTTCTTACCGGCGAAACGCTCGGTGGCGACTTCGATATCGGCCGCCAGCAGCACCACATCGGCCTCGGCAATGGCTTGCGCGCTCAACGGATTGCGCGCACCGACCGACCCCTGGGTTTCCACCTGCAGGTCATAGCCCAGGCGCTTGGCCGCTTGCTGCAAGGCCTCGGCGGCCATGAACGTGTGAGCGACACCCGTCGGGCACGCGGTGACGGCCACCAGTCGCGGCGCGTTCTCGACGACCGCCACCGGTTCGACGACGGACACTTCAGCGGCGTAAACCTGAGCCTCCTGCGCTCCTCGCTGCAGCACGGCTTCCACATCCTGCAGGGCCTGGGCCGGAGTGCTCTGGAACAGCCGCTTACCGACAAACCGCGACATGTCCACGGGCGCGCTGGTCACCAGCAGTACCCACTCGGCCGCATCGAGGGTGGCCGCCGACAGTTGTTTTTCGGGATGCGCGGCATCGGTGACTTCGACGCTGGTGCTCCAGCCTTGGCGCTGGGCCGCGGCATCGAGCAGCCGGGCACACAGCACACTGGTGACCATGCCGTTCGGGCAGGCCGTAACGATGGCTAACTTCATGACAAACCCTCTTATTGTTCTGTCAGGGGACGCACGCGCACACCCTGTTCGAGCTGCGCCAGTTGCGCTGCGTCGCCAATGCCGAATCCGATCTGGGTCACTGCCATCGCGGCAATCGCCGTGGCGGTGCGTAAGGTCTGCTCAGGCGTATCGGCACTGAGCAAACCGTGGAGCATCCCAGCCAGCAACGAATCACCCGCGCCCACCGTGCTGGCGACGCTGACCTTGGGTGGCGTGGCATGCAGTGCCGAACCGACGCTGAACCAGTTCACACCCTCGGCACCATGGGAAATCACCACATGCTCGATGCCCTGAGCGTGCAAGCGCTCCGCCGCCAAGGCCTGGGCACTGACCGACACAACCTCGCAGTCCAGCACCTCGGCCAGCTCTTCGGTGTTGGGTTTGATCAGCCACGGCCCCGCTTTCAGCGCTGCACGCAGCGCCTCGCCGCTGGTGTCGAGGGCGACGTTCAGCCCCAGGTTTTTCAAGCGCAAGATCAACGCCTGCAACCATTGAGCACTGACGCCCAATGGCAAGCTTCCGGCGACAACCACCGCATCGTGGCCCGGGGCAATCTGCTCCAGTCGATCGATCAAGGCCTGCTGCGCCGCTTCGCTGACCTGCGGCCCCGGCCCGTTGATGTCGGTGATGCGCCCTTCGCTTTCCGCCAGTTTGATATTGCTGCGGGTCTCGCCCGGAACACGGATAAAGGCATCGACAAAACCGCGTTTGGCGAACAATGTTTCGAACGCTTGCAGGTTGTCTTCGCCAAGAAAGCCACTGACGGTCAGCTGATGCCCAAGGTCCGCCAGCACTTGCGCCACGTTCACGCCTTTGCCGGCGGCGTGGGTGTGCATCACATCGCTGCGGTTGACCTGGCCGGCTTCAAGGCGCGGCAACTGGACGGTCAGGTCCAGCGCCGGGTTGAGGGTCAGGGTAAGAATCCGGGCCATTACAGGGCCTCCACTAATGCGCGCACTTCATTGGCGCTGCCCACGGCCAGGGCCTGTCGGGCAAGGGTTTGAGTCTGAGTGAAGTCCAGTTCGCGAATCCGCGCCTTGACTTCGGCAATGCTGCGCGCCCCGACGCTGAGTTCATCCACCCCGAGGCCGACCAGCACCGGCACTGCCAGCGGGTCGGCCGCCAGCTCACCGCATACACCGACCCATTTGCCGTGGGCATGGGCCGCGCGCACGGTGATGTCGATCAGTTGCAGCACCGCCGGATGCAAGCCATCGGCCTGGGCCGACAGCGTCGGATGGCCACGGTCGATGGCCAGGGTGTATTGGGTCAGGTCGTTGGTACCGACGCTGAAAAAGTCGACCTCCCGGGCCAGCACCGGCGCCAGCAATGCCGCCGACGGCACTTCGATCATGATCCCCAATTGCAGGTCGGCGACCGGGATTTCCCGGCGCAGGCGTTCGGTCATGTCACGGGCCTGGCGCCACTCGTCGACGCTGCCCACCATCGGGAACATGATCCGCAGCGCACGGTTATCGGCAGCCCGCAGCAAGGCGCGCAGTTGCGCTTCCATGATCTGCGGGCGCTGCAGGGTCAGGCGAATGCCGCGCACGCCGAGGAAGGGGTTCTCTTCCTTCGCAATCGGCCAGTACGGCAGCGGTTTGTCGCCACCGACATCGAGGGTTCGCACCACCAGCGGTCGCCCGGCCAGACCGTCGAGGACGCGGCGGTACTCGATTTCCTGGGTCGCCTCGTCGGGCGCTTGCGGGTGGGCCATGAAAATCAGTTCGGTGCGCAACAGGCCGATGCCTTCGGCGCCCTGCTCCACCGCGCCGGTCACGCCAGCGCTTTCACCAATGTTGGCGAACACTTCGACGGCGTGGCCATCGGTGGTCAGCGCCGGTTGATGACGCCGTTCCGCAGCCGCCTTCAAGCGCTGCTCGCGGGTATCGCGTTCGACCGTGGCGCGCTGCAAGGTCGCCGGGTCAGCGTCCACATGCAGGCGACCACGCTGGCCATCGAGCAGCAACGGCGTGCCCGGCGCCAGCAGCAACACGCCGGGGCCAGCGCCGACCAGCGCCGGAATGCCCAGCGCCCGGGCGACAATCGCACTGTGCGCAGTAGCGCCACCCCGGGCGGTGAGGATCCCCGCCACGCGAGCGGGGTCCAGACGCGCGACGTCGGACGGGCCGACCTCGTCCATCACCAGAATGTACGGTTGGTCCGGTTCACTCGGGGTTTCGATGCCGCTTAGTTGCATCAACACCCGACGCCCGATATCGCGCAAGTCGGCCGCTCGCTCGGCGAGCAAGGCATCCTGCAATGCTTCCTGCTGCCGGGCCGCCGCTTCAATCACGGCCATCCACGCCGCCTCGGCGCTTTCGCCCTGCTTGAGGCGCGTATCGACCTCATCAGTCAATTCCGGATCGTCGAGCATCTCCTGGTGGGTGATGAAGATTTCGCGGATGGCTTTGCTCTTGCTGCGCTCGATCAGGCCCTGGATGTCACGGCGTACCTGTGCCAGGGCTTGCTGGAGACGCTCACGCTCGATGCCGGCGGATTCGCCACGCAACGGGTAATCGATGGTTTGCAGCACTTGAATATGCGCCGGGCCGATAGCGATCCCTGGAGCGGCGGCAATCGCCTGAACCACGCTGCCGGATATCGGGGCGAGGACCACTTCAGCCATATCGGCAACCACTTCGTGCACCTGGCTTACCGGCGGCAGCGGTTCGACTTCCTCACCGAGGCCTTCTTCGATGGCGGCCAACAAGGCCGGCAACGCATCCGCCGCGATGCCCGGTTCGGCGATGATTTCCAGGACCTGCCCCCGACGGGCGCCGAGGCTGAGCAACTTGCTCAAGCTCTTTACCGATACCGCGCTGTCGTGGCCATCGACGATGCGCACGCGGATGTCACCTTCAAAACTCTTTGCCAGTTGCGCGAGGATTTTCGCCGGCCGCGCATGCAGACCGTGGGCGTTGGCCAATGCAATTCGTGCGCTGGGCCAGTCGGCGGGCACTTCACCACCGAGCACTTCGAGGACTTTGCGACTGCTGGTGGCGCGGCCCAACTCATGGCCACGTCCTTCGATCAACAACGCGCACAGGCGTTCGAGCAGGGCTTGATGGGCCTCACCGAGGCTGGCCAGGCAGAACAGTCCATTGAGTGGCTGGCCGAGATAGCGCAGCGGTCTGTCCGGGGTGACAAAGGCCAGGCCCGGACGCTTCACCGTCTGCTCGCTGTGCAGCCACCACAGGCCATCGCCCAGGGGCAGCGCTTCGACCTGCTGCAACACGGCGGAGAAACCGTTGCTCACGCAGTCGGCCTGCCGCAACAAGCGTGCGCCGCGCCAGACCAGCTCTTCGAAATCTTCAGCCGCCACACCGAGGCCGATCATCTGCGCATCCAGCGCCAACTCCTGCGGCGCGCCTTGGAGCAACTTCAGCAAGGCTTCGGCGGAACCGGCGCGACGCAGGGCCTGGCCCAGATCAGTCTCGCCGAGGGCGCGGGTGAGCAATTGCAAAAGATGCAGATGCTCATCGGATTTGGCGGCGATACCGATCGCCAGGTAAACGATATGACCGTCGCCCCAGTCCACGCCATCGGGAAACTGCATCAGGCGCACACCGGTGGTGAACACCAGGTCGCGGGTTTCGGGCGTACCGTGGGGGATGGCAATACCTTGACCGAGAAAGGTCGAGCCCTGGGCTTCCCGTGCCTGCAAACCGGCGAGATACCCCTCGGCAACCAGGCCGTCGGCGACCAGATGCCGGGCCAGCAATTGCAGCGCTGCGGACTTATCCACAGCCGATTGGCCTATGGAAATCTGCTCTACAGTGAGCTCGAGCATGCTTTCTCCTTTTTGGCGCCTTGGGGCACCAGGTATTGTTTTGAATGAGTCAGCTTAGGCGCTTGGTCATCGCTTTTGGCGGTTTCACGGCAGAACCGGCCAAAGGCGCCTAAAACGTAGAAAATACGCCTGCTGAAACGTTTAATCTAGTTCGATTGGCACGTTACTCGATATTGGCCCATCCTTGAAGTCCAACTTGTCGGATGCGTTGCGACAATGGTCGCCTGCCTTAATCGGTTAGGATTGACGAAAATGTCGAGGCAATCTCGAAAAAACAAGGAAACAGCGGGTTGAAACTCAGTGATATCGCCCAGTTGGCCGGTGTGTCCGTCACCACCGCCAGCTATGTCATCAATGGCAAGGCCGAACAACAGCGCATCAGCAGCGCTACCGTCGAACGCGTGCGCGCGGTCGTCGAACAACATGGCTTCACGCCTAACCCACAGGCTGCCGGTTTGCGCAGCCGGCACACCCGCACATTGGGGTTCATTCTGCCGGATCTGGAAAACCCCAGTTACGCGCGAATCGCCAAATTGCTGGAGCAAGGTGCGCGGGCCCGGGGTTATCAGTTGCTGATCGCCAGTTCCGACGATGCACCGGACAGCGAACGGCAACTGCTGCAACTGTTCCGCGCCCGGCGCTGCGACGCACTGATCGTTGCCAGCTGCCTGCCGGCCGGCGACGACAGTTATCGCCAATTGCAGGCCAAGGGCATTCCGATCATCGCCATCGACCGGGTCATGGAACCCGAGCATTTCTGCTCGGTGATCAGTGACGACCGCGAGGCCAGCCTGCAACTGACCCGCAGCCTGCTCGATCCCTTGCCCAAACAGATCGCGCTGATCGGCGCCCGCCCGGAGCTCAGCATCAGTCAGGAACGCTCCGCCGGCTTCAAAGAGGCGCTCGCCGGGTTCAACGGTGAGGTGCTGATCGAAGAAGGTGAGTCCTTCAGCCGCGAGTGCGGTAAACAATTGATGGAAGAGTTGCTGCAGCGCCTGGGCCATTTGCCCGATGCTCTGGTGACCACATCCTACGTGCTGCTTCAGGGTGTGTTCGATGCGCTGCACGACTTCCCGCTGAAAAACCGCCCGCTGCGCCTCGGCACGTTCGGCGACACCCAGTTGCTGGACTTCCTGCCGCTGCCGGTCAACGCCATGGCCCAGCAACACCAGCTGATCGCCGACAAGGCCCTCGCGCTGGCCCTGGCAGCCGTCGAGCAGTCGGATTACCGGCCCGGCGTGCAAGCCATCGCGCGCACGTTCAAGCAGCGTATTCGCCAGGACTGAACCGTGGAGCTGATCGACACCCACACCCATCTGGACTTTCCAGACTTCGACGCCGACCGTCAGGCCCTGCTGGCCGAAAGCCGCGCCCTCGGAGTGCGGCGGATGGTGGTGCTGGGGGTTTATCAGGCCAATTGGCAGCGGGTCTGGGAGTTGGTGCAGAGTGACCCCGACCTGCACGCCGCGTTCGGATTGCACCCGGTGTACCTGGACGATCATCAACCGGAACACCTGAGCGAACTCGGCGACTGGCTGACTCGCCTGGCCGGCCATCGGCAACTGTGTGCGGTCGGCGAGATCGGCCTGGACTACTTCATCGAAACCCTGGACCGCGACGGCCAGCAGGCGTTGTTCGAGGCGCAATTGCAATTGGCGGCGGATTTCGACCTTCCGGCCTTGATCCATGTGCGGCGTAGCCATGCGGCGGTGATTGCCACGCTCAAACGGTTTCGCCTGAAACGGGCCGGCATCATCCACGCCTTTGCCGGCAGCAAGGAAGAAGCCCGGGAATACATCAAGCTTGGCTTCAAACTGGGCCTCGGCGGTGCCGCGACCTGGCCGCAGGCGCTGCGCATGCACCGCGTGCTCGCCGAGCTGCCACTGGATTCTGTGGTGCTGGAAACCGACTCGCCGGACATGGCCCCTGCCATGTTCCCCGGCCAGCGCAACAGCCCCGCACACCTGCCAGCGATCTGCGCGGCACTGGCCGACATCATGGCAATCAGCCCCGAGCAATTGGCCGCGGCCAGTACGGCCAATGCCTGCGAGCTGTTTAACTGGTCATGACTGCCAGCTCCCACAGCGTACCGAGGAGAATTTCAGACCCGGAATGCGCTGATCAACTGCTTCAACTCCACGACCTGGGCCGACAACGCCCGGCTGGCATCTTCGGTCTGATGTGCGCCTTCAGCGGTACGCTCTCCGGCGCGATTGATCTCGACGATGTTCTGGTCGATGTCGTGGGCCACGGCGGTTTGCTGCTCCACGGCCGCGGCAATCTGCTGGTTCTGGTCGACGATCATGCCGACCGCGCCCAGGATGTTTTCCAGCGCCCGTTGGACCTTCTCCGACTGCCCGACCGTGCCGCTGGCCATTTCATGGCTGGTGCCCATGGCCTTGACCGCCGCGCCGACACCGCCATGGAGCCTGGCGATCATCTGCTCGATTTCTTCGGTCGATTGCTGGGTTCGTTTGGCCAGGGTCCGGACTTCATCGGCTACCACGGCGAAACCACGCCCCTGCTCGCCGGCCCGTGCCGCCTCGATGGCGGCATTGAGCGCCAGCAGGTTGGTCTGCTCGGCGATACTCTTGATCACTTCGAGCACGCGGCTGATGGACTGGCTGTCGCTGGCCAGTTGGTTGATCACCAGTACCGATTGATCGATCTCGTTGGCCAGCGCGGCAATGCTGCCTTGTTGCGACTCCACCAGGCCGCGGCCACTGATGGTTTCATCGTTGACACTGTGGGCACTGCTCACCGCCGCGGCGGCACTGCGCGCGACCTCCTGGGATGTGGCCGACATCTGGTTCATGGCCGTGGCCACTTGTTCGATCTGCGTGCGCTGCCCGGCGACGGCCTGGTTGCTTTGCGCGGAAACGCTTTCCACTTGCCCGGCCTGACGCTCGACTTCACTGACGGTCTGCCCCACCCGCTCGATCAGGTCATGGATTTTTTTCACGGTGCCGTTGAACACCTCGCCCAACTCCCCCAGCTCATCACGGCTATGGGCGCTGAAGGTCACGGTCATATCGCCGGCCGCCACCTTGTCCATCACCGCGCCCAGGCGCTTGAGCGTGGTGCGGGTCGAGACGTAGAACGCGCCGTAGAGATAAAAGATCAACACAAACACGACTGACAGCGCCACGGCCTGCAAGACCATGTGCGTGCGGTTCTGCTCCAGGCGTTGCTGCAACTGCGGGCCCAGATACTTCAGGGTGGCTTCGTTGAGTTGGTAGGTCTGGTCCATCAGGGCGCTGACCTGATCGTAAAAACCCTGCCACGGCGCGTCGAGGGTATCGGCCATGACCACTTGTTCTTCGAACAGCTCGCTGGCTTTCTTCAAGGATGCCCGGCTGCTATCGGCCTGAGCGGCCAGGTTATCGCGTGCGGCTTTGCTGGAACCCAGGGCATCCTGCAACTTCAGGCCATACTCGGCCTGGAGCTTTTCAATCTGCGCCAGCAACTCATCGAAACGGGTACTCGAAGCCGAGTTGATGAACCCCTGCCCCAACGAGTAAGACCCCATTGCCCGACCTTCGCCCAGGAGCTGGGTGACTCGTGGCGTGACGAGGGTGACGAGCTCACTCAACTGGCGCATGTCGCTCTGGTTGTCGCGACTGAGGCCGGACTGACTGGTGATGAGCTGGCTGAAAATCTGCGCGCTGCCCACCAGCTTGCCGATCAGGGCACTTTTGCTTTGCAGGGAGTTTTCCGTTTGCTGGGCCTTGAACGCGGCGATCATTTCATCGCGTTTGCCATCAAACACCGCGACCTGCTCCGGGTCGCTGGTCATCGCCGCCAGCCCTTGCAGGCGAGTCAGAATACTCTGCTCAAGGGCGCTGATCTTCGATTCGACATTGCCGGCCTTGCCGGATTGGCCGAGGCTGACATTGATCTGCACCAGGTTGTTCAGGGTTTCCAGATCACGCCGCAACGCCAGGCTGCTGTCCAACAGGTCGAGACTTTGCAGTTCGATGCGCGTGCCCTGGAATTCGCGGTAGGAGTCACGCACCAGATAGAAGTTGGTCACCAGCATCGGCACCAGGAACAGTACGCTGATCAGGCTGAACTTCATGCCGAAGCTCAGGCGGTTCATCAGTGCGACAGCGGGATAGAGCAAGCTCTTCACTGGATGTCTCCCTTCAATTTCTTATTTTTTTTTTTGGCAGGCGCAGACAGACGGCAGATAGCCACTATTCGACGCTATCTCTGTATAACTTAAATCGGCAGGAGGTTTTGTAACTTAAGGTTAACGACAGGGCGAAACACTTCGGACAAGTGATCGCCCCCGTGGCGAGGGAACTTGCTCCCGTCCGGCTGCGCAGCAGTCGTTGTTGAATTGAATGGGGGGCGACTGCGTCGCCCAGCGGGAGCAAGCTCCCTCGCCACAATGGCTCTGACTGCTGGACTAATGCAGGACCGTCCACAACGCAAACCCGGCATACCAGAGCACCGCCGCACGTAGCAGCAGCGCCCAGATACGGTCCAGATTGTTGATACCTTCCACGCCAGCCACCGGCGCCGGAATTTCACCGGCCACCAGCCCGACTTTCACGATCAATTGCGCGGCGCTGATATTCCAGTTCAGCAGCTCATGCAGCATGACCCGACTGACCGCGACAAAATTGCCGACCAACGCCAGGCTCGCCGCCAGAAGGCGCACCGGCAACCAGTCGAAGGCGTGACGCAGTTGCCCGGCGCGCTCGACCACCGCCGGGGTTTTCCCGTGCTCTTCGGCCAGCGCCAGCAGGCGATAACTCAGCGCCGCGACCGGACCCAACAGGAAGTACCAGAAAATCACCGCGAAAAAGCTCTGGTAGGCCTCCCACAGCAAATGCCCTTCGACCTGTTCCAGTAGCTGTTCACCATTGTCTGCGCAGATATCCAGGTCGCGCTTGGCGACATGGGCCGCCGCTTGCAGGTCCTCCCGACGCCAGGCATCGCGGAACGGCCCGAGATCGCCCAGCAGATCACCGCGCCCCAGGCTGTAGATCACCACCAGCAAATGAATTGGCAACGCCAACAACCCATAGGCCACCGGCTCGATGACAACCAGCAGCAAAGCCAGCAACGCCACCGGCAACAAGACCAGTGCCGCCAGCACCAGCCATGGTCGGTTCGAAAGTCGCGGGCTGGCTTCAAGCTTGTTCAGCTCGTGTGTCCAGCCATTGTCACGCTGAACCCGATGGCGCAGGGCCGAGAACTTCTCGATCCACACCGCCAACAGCAACACCAGAAAACTCATCGTCCTTCCTCTTGTGCCAGGGCGGCACGATAGCGTGCCCAGTCGAACGCCGGCCCTGGATCGGTTTTGCGCCCCGGTGCAATGTCACTGTGCCCGCAGATGCGCTCTGTGGTGATTGCCGTGAACGCCTGTTGCAACTGGCGGGTCAGGGCTGTCAACGCGCTGTATTGCGCGTCGGTGAACGGCAGATCATCCGTGCCTTCGAGCTCGATGCCCACGGAAAAATCGTTACAGGTTTCCCGCCCCTCGAAGCACGAGACACCCGCATGCCACGCACGCTCAAGGCACGAAACAAACTGGGTGACAGTACCGTCTCGCTCGATCAGAAAGTGCGCCGACACCCGCAAATCCGCGATCCCTTCAAAATAGGGGTGTTCGGTGACATCCAGACGATTCTGGAAAAACTCCTGCACCTTGCCGGTGGCGAACTGCGCCGGCGGCAGGCTGATGTTATGGATCACCAGCAGGGAAATTTCGCCTGTGGGGCGCGCATTGAAGTTGGGTGAGGGGCAGACATGCGCACCCTGAATCCAACCGCTCGCGGGGTCCAACTGCATACCGATTCCTTCAATGTCGACAGTATTGGCACAGTATGCCGCGATAGTCCCCCGGGGCGCGATCACTTGCCGCGATTGAGACGCTTTAGGTTGCCGATCACCGACTCCAGTGCACGCTCGAACAGCAAGGTATCGTCAAGCATTCGCGCCACGCCGTTGCGCAGCTCCGGGGCCAGCTCGGTGCGGCTTCGCTCGTCCTGGGTAACCGCGAGAAAATCAGCCAGCAATTCGGAAAATATCGCCGGGTCATCGACAAAGTCATTCAACAGGCGCTGTACGACCTGGTCGATGCGCACGTACAGGCTGTCACGCTCATGATCGTCACAGGCTCCCCGCTCCATGGCCGCGTTGGCGATTTCGTTGAGCAGACGTCGCGCCGGATGACTGCTGCGGCTGAAGAAGCTCTTGTCGAGCAGCGCCACCTTGACCAGTGGAATCTGCAATCGGCCGACCAGTGCCTTGAGGGAGTCCGGCAGGTTGCGATCATCGAGCATGCATTCGAAAAGCAGGGCGACCAGGTTGATCACATCCTCATCGGCCTCCCCGAAAACCCGCGACCTGCCGCTTTTGACACTGACCCGGGTCAACAACAGTTCGAGTTGGTTGCGCAGATCGAAATCATCGACGGCCGCCGGTGCCGGCACGTATTGCTGCAAGTGCGAAAGCAGGCGCAACAGATCTCGCGTGGAAATCGGATCGGGGCCCTCGTCGGTCAGTCCGCCCGTGACGCTTTGGTCAGGTCGGTCCGTGGTGCGACGCACCGGGGCCGGTTTCAGGTCGGGCAACACACCGGTGGCGAGCAGCAACTGATTGGCTTCTGCGTAAAGCTGATCGACCTCGCTGAGGACATAGCGCTCGAACAAAGTGAGGATGATCAGCTTGACCTTGATCTCCAGCCCCAACTGGCGTGCGGCTTGCAAAAAGTACTCGCAGAACATCGCCGGGCCCAGGGGATTGTGCAGATCGCCCGGCTCCTTGCCCAACAAGGCACAGAGCCGGGCCGTCAGTTGGTCCAAGGCGAAACCGTCGCGGTCCAGCACCCGGTTGACCATCGCTTGCACCGCGACCGTGCGCTCGCTCTCATCATCGGGTTGCACCGTCGAGGTATTGGTATCCAGGGTCTGGGGCAAAGCCGCAAGCACGCTTTCGTATTGGGCGAGACGGATAAACGCGGCGAAAAACTGTTCGAGAAAAACCCGTTCGATGCTTTTGCGCTTGAGGCGCAAATCGCGCATCGCTTGAAAGAAGATGTTCTGTTCGACGTCACAGTGGGCGCGGTCGGCCATTTCGAAGAGGGTGTCGTCGGCGTTATCGAACAACGCCTGCAATCCGTGCCGCAGCTGTTGCGCGGCCTTGTCGCGAACCTGGAGAAGAATCGCCGGCAGGCGGGCGAGTGGCGAGTGAGCCACCTGGTCGGTAGTTGCCTTGTGCAAAGGCACTACATTCCCGTCGTTGTGCATTCGGTCTCCCAGGAACGGTTTTGCTTCGACTCGTCAAACTCATGACGTCAAATACAAGGCGGATTATCTTGAAAAGCTCCCCTTTGCGCCAGAAAACTCTGCATCAGCTCTCAAACAGGCGTTTGCTCGGCAACAATGAACAACGCGACAACGGCAGGGATTCGACCAAATGCAGGCGCCAGTGCCAACGTAACGCTCTGATGCCTTGGGTTGGTCCGTGCCATGGCCCTATAATCGAGCCACTTTGTTTGTGGAGTCCGTTATGCCGAATCTACGTCTCGCCGATCTGACCGCCGAAATCGAAGCCAACGTGCGCCGTGCGTTGCGTGAAGACATCGGCAGCGGCGACATCACCGCACAGTTGATCCCGGCCGAACGCTTGGCCAAAGCCACCATCATTACCCGCGATGCGGCCGTCATCAGCGGCACCGCCTGGGTGGATAACGTGTTTCGGCAACTGGACCCACGGGTGGCGGTGCACTGGCAGGTTGCCGACGGTGAACGGGTGACACCCAATCAGGTGCTGTTCCACCTCGAAGGCCCTGCACGTTCGCTGCTGACCGGCGAACGCAGCGCCCTCAACTTCTTGCAACTGCTCTCCGGCGTGGCGACCCGTGCGCAATACCTGGCGGACTTCGTGGCCGAGACTCAGGTCAAGCTGCTGGACACCCGCAAAACACTGCCGGGGCTGCGCCTGGCGCAAAAGTACGCCGTAACCTGCGGCGGTTGCCATAACCACCGCATCGGCCTGTATGACGCCTTCCTGATCAAGGAAAACCACATCGCCGCCAGCGGCGGCATCGCGCAGGCCATCGCCGCCGCGCACAAGATCGCCCCGGGCAAACCGGTCGAGATTGAAGTGGAAAGCCTGGATGAATTGAAAGAAGCACTGGCGGCCGGTGCCGACATCATCATGCTCGACGAACTGAGCCTGGACGACATGCGCGAAGCCGTGCGCCTGAACGCCGGCAAGGCCAAGCTGGAGGCCAGCGGCGGGATCAACGAAAATACGTTGCTGCCCATCGCCGAAACCGGGGTGGATTATATTTCGATTGGTGCGATGACCAAGGATGTGAAGGCGGTAGACCTGTCGATGCGACTGAGCCTCTGATCGCGCCGCGCCGCATGAAAAACGCCAGCCTCTTCAAGGCTGGCGTTTTTTGTCAGACCACCAGATTGTTCATCTCGCAGTACTCTTCCCACTCGACGCCCAACACCTCGGCCGCTTCTTTGTGCAGCTTCAGGCGTTCTGCTTCGTATTCTTCCGGCGTTGAGGTGTACTTGAGCGTCAGCTCCCACGGCTGCAGGCCCTGGGCTTCCGCCTCGTCCTCGAAAGCCCATTGAATCTGGTCTTTCTGATCATCGGGACTCAGGTCCTTGATCTCCTCCATCAGATCCGGCACATCCAGCACGTACTTTTTCAGTGCTTCTTCGTGTCGGGCTTCTTGGGTCAATTCTTTTATTGTCATGGCGTTCTCGTTGATCTGGGGAATGGAAGATGGATCTGGATCATCAAGGATCTCTCTGACGCAAAAAAACCGTATCAAGCATGGTTTTTCTGGCCTTCAGAACCATTCGGGATCATCTGAAAACAAGTGTTGCTGGTGCCCGAGACAGGAACCGCATTAATGCAGCCTAACCCAGCGTTTACTTAGTTCAATGCTCAGCAGCGCAAAACGATGTACTAACGGATGTACTTTTCTGTCGCTGGTGGCTCTTCCTGAGCTTTACCCCTCCCATCTACAAAATCGTATCTGAAATCACACGAGATTGTACTTTACGATAGAATCCGCGCCCATCGGCTACCAGCACCCCATGTGAACGGAAGCTATTAACCTCAAGGACAGATGATGAAAGCATCAATCCCTGCTCTGACATCGCTGCGATTCTTTGCGGCAGCAATGATCGTAATACAGCATTCGGCCAGCTACTTCCATATCTGGGAGGGCTTCACGCAGACGTTCACCCTGATTCAAGGGGTAACGTTCTTCTTCGTTCTGTCCGGATTCATCCTGACCTATGCCCACAGCAACCTGACCGGCGCGGCCAACTCAGCTCGGTTCATGTGGGCAAGAATCGCCAGGGTCTGGCCTGCGCACATTTTTACAATGGGGCTTCTATATGTGCTGTGGGTCTATCCATTCGCGACAGGCCTTGTGGTCACAGCAGAGCAAACAATCCTGAGCGCAACCCTCACCCAAGCGTGGAGCCCATGGCCGTCTGATTTCTTTGCATTCAATGGTGTGGCCTGGACTCTTTCCGTTGAAATGTTCTTCTACGCGATGTTCCCGCTCTTGATCCTGAACTTCTCAAAGACCTGGCACATCAAGTTGGCGCTGTCGTTTGCGCTGGCGATGGCTGCGGTGTTCATCGCAGTAACTACAAATGCACCGGCCTACGCTCCAGGGGATGTGGTCACAACCGCCTCTTGGGTTTATATCTGGCCACCTGCCCGACTGTTTGAATTCGTCCTGGGCATGGTTGCGGGCAAGGCGTTCCTTGTGTACGGGCAGCGCGTAAGAGATTCTGGTGTTCAGTCATATGGCTTGGCGGCCCTACTACTGATACTCGCCGGCTCTTACTTTATGCCTGCCCTGGGATGGGCGCTGAGTGGTCACGACCTGATTGGCCCTGCCTTGAAGGGTTGGATTACCGTTAGTTCGTCGTCGATTTTCTACGCGCTCGGGCTATTCCTGCTGGCATCAAGTACCGGGATGGTTACGTCGATCTTGAGCTGGCGCCCGCTCGTTCTGCTTGGGGAAATCAGCTTTTCCATCTACCTGATCCACCAGTTGATTATTCGATCACTGATGATCAACCCAACTTGGACCGCGGGCATCGACCCGGTTGTTGCCATGATCGGCTACTGGACTGTCACCATCGCCGCGTCTTATTTGCTGTGGATGTTGGTCGAGAAGCCATGTCAGCGCCTGATGCTGAGGCTGATCAAGCGCAGACCAGCAATCATTCCAGATCTACAGAAGGCATAATAAAAAGGCCGCATCGATTGATGCGGCCTTCTCGTTTTAGCCAACAAAATACTTGGCGTCGGGCGGTGCAACGGAGTGGGTAATAATCACGCTCTCGCCAGGCAGCATATACAGCGGTGCCATCGGGTATGGGATCACAGCACTGAACGCCCCCTGGAACATGGTCATGTTGCTGACAGTCCCACCGGCGGCATGAAACCTGACCGGGTTGCCGGTTTCGTTGGTGTACGTGAATGGGGACACTCCTACCGGCACCACAACAACTTTCTGTGGCGCGTCCTCACTTCTGCCGGTCTTTAAGTTCATGTTGTCTTTGAAGCGAGTGCGGGTACCGGCGTCGGTGATCACTGCTGCCCCCAAACCACGGCAATACTTGACCTGAGAAATCAGGTTGTCAGTTGCGCCATTAATAACCTGGATCGCGTCATGGTTGCCGCCAACAAGCTGGCAGTTTTTTGATGCCGCGTTGAATACAACAATTTTATTGGTATCAACACTCCGAAACTCGATGTATTGCCCAGAGCAATCGATATCCCGATTAGCGTTAACTTCCAGGTCAGTGCCATTGAACTTGTCGTTTAGAGCAGTCGCAGCAGCAAACACGCCGGTATCGGAACAGAACTCAGCATCCCCACTCGGGAAGTAGTTGCCCAGAGTTGATTGCAACCAGATGCCGAACTCGCAGCTTTGCACCGACGCGTAGAAGGTGTTGTATGCGGTCTGAGTGTTGGCGACACCGTTGTCGGTGAGCAGATAGCCAAACTTTGGTTTGCCGCCCAGATACCAACTGCCGGTTTCATCATTGGTCACGTTGATGTCGAAGGTATTGAGGACAGCGCCTCTGGTGTAAAGCGCGGAGCTGGTCACGCCACACCCATAAACCCGTCCGGTGATCTTGGAGCGGAGAATGTTCCGCACGTTGAAGCCGTTCAGCGTAGCCGGCCCCCCCCTGGCAATGATCTGCCCGCCGCCAACACCAAATGACACGTTGCTTACCTTGCCGGGAAGGGGGCCAGCATCAATGATGACTGTATCGCCGACACCATTGTTGGTGAAGAAGACGCGCCCCTTTGGCCGTACGACGATGCCCTCAATAGCCCAGTTCGGAAAGGTGACAGCGGCGATATCGCCCGACTCCAGATCGACAAACGTCCGCTTCGAAGATGCCTGCGCCGCCTTGGCAACGAGAGCCGCGAGCGCGGCGGTGTTGTCACCAGTGCCGTCAACCAGTCCACCGAACATCATATAACTCAGCTTGCGGCACTCCCGGACCCAGCAACCGAGGCCGTCCGGATCAGTTTCACCAGTCTTGGCAAGGAAGGCCGGCAGGTTCGCCGGCAGGTTGGTCCATGGCACCGTAGGGCTGATGATGGTCCCGCCGTCATGACTGGACTTCGGCATGGTCGGGTCATAACGAAAGGTGTCACCGCCGCCTGCCCCATCACCGTAATAGCTGTAGACCTTCACCCGGACGTTGCGATTGGGGTCAATCAACTGAAGCGCGCGGATACTGTCAGCGCTTCGGTACAGGAAGCTTTTCAGGTAGTCGTACAGCGTCATGCCGTCGTAGGCGATGCCCAACGTGGTATTGATCAGGCCGCTGACCGAATCAATGTAGATGCCAACCCAATTGCGCGTCACTGCGTCCTGCGGGGCCAGGGGGTCGGCAAGGTCTGAGAGCCTATTGCCCTTAGCCAGATATGCCCCTGCACCATCGACGTCGTTAGCGCCGAGCATTGGCGAGCGCATGCTGAAACGGAACAATTGCTTCAGCGCCTGCCAGATGCGGTCGAAGTCTCGGTTCACGGTGCTCGACAGGAAGTCACCGTTTTCCTGGTAATCAACCAAACGCTGAAACGGCACGTTCAGGACAAGGTACAGATCGCCCAAGGGTGGGACGGTGAACGTGATGGAACTGGTGGGGTTACCGATACCAGTCAGCGTAAAACCAGACGTAACCTCGACCCCATTCAGGAACACATCAAGGTCGCCGGCTTCGATCAAAAGAAAGGGGATGGTGTAGGTGGGTGATACGCCGTTGGCGGCGTAGCGCTTTTCTGGTGGTACGTTTTGAACTGTCATGCCTAGCCCCTTGATGTCGCGGGCTAGTAGTCCACCTGGACCTCATGCACGCCCGCATCTGGGCGCCAATCGTCCCGCCGGGCCTCTGTCGGTTTCCCGACTATTCGCCCAATGCGTACAGGGGTTGAGCTGATGGCGCCGGCGCCGGAGTCGATGTAGTCGTCGTCCTGGTTGCTTAGTGCGGGATTGAAGTCGCGCATCTGGTCCCACACCGGGCCGCGCAGCACGTCGACGTGCGCCCACAGGAAGTGCGCCGATAGTGGCGACTCGAAGGCATCGAGGATTCGTTTCTGTTTATTGACGGTCGAGTGCTCTTCCCCTACCCCGCACCCGGTGCCCTTTAGCGCCTGCTTGAGAATCGTAGGCACGAATCCCCCTGGGCCATTGGTTTCGACGATGACGCGTGGGATCTGGTACTTGATGACCAGTTCGCGCACCTGGTGCACCTGGCCACCAATGATCCGATCCTTGCTGTCGAACTCGGCGATTTCCCCGGTCAGGCCCTCGGCAACGTGCCAATAGAGCTGGCCGCGCGCGTCAGTCAGCAACAGCGAGAATGCCGAGGCGTCCGATTTGATCTTGCCCAGCGAGCAGTCCCAATAGGCAACGGCGCCGACGATCTGTGTTGATCCCAGGTACATGGCCGCTGCGTTGTTGGCGTACCGCATGGTTGGCTGTACGTCGTACGGAATGATACGGGCCGGGTCCAAGCGAACCTCCGTGACAGGCTTCGAGTGGAGCTGGTACTGCGAATCCCATTCGTTAATGGTGCGGGTTTTCTTGCGGCGCTTCTCCAGTTCTTGCAGGTCGAACCGTTCCGGCCAGGCACTGCCGGCGTAGCAATCGACCAACGTGCCGGGTGGTGTAAGGAAGGCAATTCCGGTTTTCGTTACTTGGTAATCCTTGCCGGCAATCAGCACGCGGGCATGCTTGCCGATGCCGGAGAACACCACGTCGGGCACAAAAGGCACGTCATAGGCAACCAGCTTGGCGTCGTCTATCCGGTGTTCCTGGGCGAACATGCGAATGGTCAGACAGTCCGCACCCATGCTTTCAAGTTCGTCATACAGGCTGTCGTGGGTGTGCGGCGTGCCGATATAAAGCTGGCTCCCGCCAGGCACCAGGATGTGCGTCTGTTCACCCAGGCGGTACCGAAGCTTCTCCCGCGCCTCGGGGGTCTGGATGTTCTTCGGTACCTCGACGTCATCGTTCTGGCACTCGTCTGCACGGGCCGAAGTAACGTTGGACAGGATCCCTCTGGCATACATCGAGGAATTTCGGAAGTCGGCGGCACCCTCAACCCACCATTGCTCAACCTGCCCCTTGTTCGGCGGAAGCATGTGGCGGGTCAGCGGATGACTGCGGATAACGTTCTGTGTGTCCCGGCTTGTCTTGTAGGCGGTGCCATCAGATTCAGACTGGTGAAGGATGCGGAATGTGGGGTCACGGTAGTACCGCCAAGCGTTGTAAATCGCGAGAAGCGTGGACTTGCCGAAGCCCCGAAAGCAGCGGAGCACGGCAAGTTCGCCCTTGGATTCCAGCCACAGGACTGCCCTGATATGAATATCAGGGACTGCCCACTTCCTGCGGTTGGCCCAGATAAGGAAGAAGACCAGGAACCCAACTTTTTCCGCTGGCTGCTCTGGCTCAGTGGACATTCCCGGCCTTCTGCATCCGTTCGATGATGGCTTGGGCTTCTCGCTCGGCGCTGGCCAACTCACCATCCAACTCGTCTATAGCGCTACCTGCGTCTGGCGCCGGCTTCTGCCGGTTCATAAGACCCGCGATGTTCACCACCTTGAGCAACAGGGTCATGGTGGCGGCCGCGTTCTTCTTGCACCAATACCGGTTGCCCCGCTCTTCCTGGGTCAGCTCGGCAGGCGTCTTGCCGTCACCGGGCCAGTTGTGCGGGTCAACTTCGTTGATGACAACTTCGCCCAGGCGTTCGCTGAGTGCTTGTAAACGGGTGATCTGATCGTCACGCATATCAGCGGGCTCCTATGGCTGCGCCAGGGTTCGGGGCGCGACCTGGCGAGGTTTCGCCCGGCTCCCACCAATACGATTGCTTGAACTCTTTCTTGGCTCGTTGCTTCATTCGGCGCAGGTACCCGGGCGAGAAGTACTCCTGCAGTTGGTTGAAGATCAGGTGATCGGTGGCGGCCTTCGTGTACCAGAGGTTCGCCGCGGGCAAGTGACTCTTGGCCAGCTTCACGAGCTTGGCGCCGGTCTGGTTGACCTCGCCGGCGGCGGCGTTGTCCTTGAGCTTGAACACCTGCTCGATGTCTCCCGCAATGGGACCACCAAGCGCCGCCAGCGGCGAGCTGCCGCCCTGTGAGTTGTCGGAGAACAGGAAGTCACCGTACAAGCCCATCGCCCCGCCTTTGAGCATGGAGGCGATACCGAAGCGCAAGCCAGGCACGCCGAGCGTTCCATCGTCGGTGATGTTCTTCGGGTCGCGACCGCTGGCCACCTCGTTGAGCTGAATGGCCATGCCACCCAATACGGTGGTGCTGGCGATCAGTGCGCCGAGGTACCCGGCCTTGCCCCAGCCCTCCTGCGCCATGCCGCGCCGAACATGCCGCATCACCATGCCGATGGAGAAGCTTTTGAACTGCCAGAATGAGCGCAACAGCTCGCCCTTGACGGTCCCGCGCTCAACGCCACCGTGCATCATGGCTTTCTCGCGGGCGCCGGGTTCGATGATTGCCATGTTGGTTTCATCCAGCACGGTGCCCAGCAACTTGGTGGCCGCCTGATCCTTGAGGCGTTGTGGGGTTGTGTTGAGCTGACGCGCCAGCGGCACCAGGTCAACGTTCGGGATGCGGTAGATGCTGTTCGCTGTCAGCACGGTGTCACCCACGCCGCGCCAGTCCTCAGGCTGAGCCAGGCGCCACACTGACCAGTCCGTCTCGGTGACGCCTTGGCCCAACAGGCGCTTGCTGTCTGCCGGATCCATGGCTGCAATGGTCTGGTGCCGGCGCGACATGTCGCCGATGGTGTCCATCATGGTGGCACCGAAAGCGCGCTGCGTGCCGGCGGTCAAAGCGTTGAGGCCAGATGCCTGCATCACCTTGCTGGCGGCGGTCTGCGAGAACTTCGAAACCCTGCCCGATATCTGCTCAGTGGTGCCCAGACCGTCCGCGCCCCAGCGGTTAAGACTGCCAATCAACTGATTCAGGCCCAGGCCTGCACGCTGTGCCAAACGACGATCACCGGCACTGGCCGGGTTGAGCATGCGCACTTCATTGGCAAACACCTTCATTACTGGCATGCCGTTCATGGACGCGGTAAGACCCAGCGTGCCCTGGTCAGTTACCGACGTGAGGACGGCAGAGCCTAGGCGGCTTGCCACGTTGAGCGCGCGATAAGTCTCGAAACCGTTGGCCAGCGCGGCAGACGCCGGCGGCTCGCGGGTACCGGCAACCTCTTCGTAGAGGTGTTCGATCTTGCGGCGCTGCTTGGCAGTCTTGTCGGCTTTCTTCGGATCGGCCTCGATCGTTACCTTCTCGCCTTCATCCAGGAAGTACCGCATCTGGTTGTTCGGGTTCGGGCCGAGGTTCTCAACCAGGGAGATATCCCGCGATGCACGATCGATATGCCCGATCAGCAGTTCCAGCAGGTTGCGTTCGCCGTAGGCCTTCTGGGCAGCGATGAACGACTCGGCGTCCTTGTAATGGATCTGGCGCGACTCGCTCCCACGGTTGGCGCGCATGCCGTTGCCGGCTACGTTGCCCGGCTCCAGCTTGTTCAAACCGCCAGTGGCCAGCGTGGTCCACGCATGACTGAGGAAGTCGGTCAGCTCGGCATCATTCATCGGCGAGCCGTCTTCCTTCATGTACTTGGCGCGATTGGCCCATTGCACATGGTCGCGCACCCACTTGGCCTGGTCCTTGGCCACCTTGACCTGCGAGTGATCGCGAGGCATCGACCAGTCATCCAGAAACCCGACGTCACCGCCGGCGCGGTTGAAGCGCTGGCGCAGTTGCTCGGTTGTGTCCTTGAACTGCTTGGCGGCAGTCTTGGCCGCTGGAACGCCGGAGTCTTCGCCGTGCAGCTCGCGCACCAGGGCAAGGTTTCCGGCTTCATCCTGGAACAGGCCCATGAATTTGCCTTTGGTCACATCGATGACATCCAGCATGCGGCTCATGGCATCGTCACGGATGGCGCGGGTTGCGGACTCAATCGACAGGATCCCACTCTTGCCGTCGCTGGAGAAAGCCAGCAACCGGTCGAGTCCTTCAAGGGGCTGGTCAGGGAAGCGCTTCATGTAACTGTCGATGCGGTCGTGGGCCATGATGGTCAGGGCCACGCGCTTTTTCTTGAGTTGTTGCTCGTCCACCAGCTCCTTGGCGGCCTTCGTGGCAGCTTCGTTCAGGCGGTCGGTGGCTGTCTTTGACTGCCAGGTGGTGTCGGTCTGGGCAAGCTGGCGCATGTTGCGGCGCAACCGGTCCTCGATACCCTGGATTTCTGGCTGGGTGAGGGATCGGCCAATGGCCTGGGTGACGGCTTTAATACACTCGGCGCGCATGGCCTGCCTCCTGTGGGAATGGAGGCAAGCCTATGGGGCTGGGGTAGACGGTTTCCCGACTATTTAGAAACCGCGTTGCAGGGCACAAGCAGCAGCAGCGGCAAAGCCCCTGGACTCATCCTGAGCCCTAACGATATCGGCATCAGCCTGCGCCAGCATTTCCCGAGCGGATACGGTGATCGGATTGCCGTCCGCATCCATGGCGCCGGTCGCAAGCCGCATGTCGTCCATGCGGCTCAATATCTCCTCGGCAACCTGGAACTCTGGATCTGATGCAGGCTTACCCTGCGCTGATTCAGTATCAGGGCTTTCTGATGCAGGTTTGGTGGGCTCTGATGCACCTTTGGCCGGTTTTGATGCAGGGGCAGCGCCTGACACTTCCGGTTTTTCCACATCCTTTGCGGTGCCGATATCCAACGGCTTGGCCTGCAGTGTCGGTTCGGTGCGCTCAATATCGTCAAGGATGCGGCGGATTTCCTGCTGCGCAACCTGAGCCATGGTCAGCTTTCTGTTGGCTTCGGCCACACCAACGGCGAGCGGCTTTTTATCGAAGCCCTGGACGATGGCGTCAGCACGCTGGTCAACACGACCCTGGAAGCGTTCAGGCACTTCGCCACGGGCCAAGGTGTTCAGGTCGGCGCGGGCTTGCTCGGCGGTTCGGTTGCCATCAAGGCGTTCGGTCAGCGCGGCTTGCCGGTCGGTCAGGTCAAGGCGTTCGGACTCAATGGCCTCACGGGCAGAAGCCTCGGCCTGCTTGCGGCTCTGACCCTGCAGTTGAAACTCTTTTGCTCGAGCACGGAACGTATCGTCCAGCCCTTCAAGGCTGCGGGCTACAGAGGCCAGCTCGGTTTTAACGTCCTTCACGTTGGGCAGAATGCCGGCGGCTTCCTGCTCCAGTTGCGTGCGTAGTGCCGGCTCAAGGTCCTGTCGGGCGGTGGCCAGCGCAACGTCGCGCGTCGGGGCAACTACCGAGGAATTCTCGGCGGTTCGTATGAACTCGGCAGAGTGGATGCTCTCTGGCAGCGCCACCGGTTCGCCGCGGCTGAGCCGAGCAATGGCGGTACGGATTGCATCCTGGTGCGCAACCGCCGACTTTGGATTGATCGGCGCACCTGGTGCGGTGTCGATATCGGCATGCTGGTAAGTACGCTCAGCCAACGACGCATCCACCTGCTCGGTGGTTGGGCGGCGCATCCCGGCGCGTCCGATGCCGAAGAAGGCGGCACCAAGGATCGCGTCCGTCGCAATGGCTGTGCCATCCATGGCGCGATACTGAGCAGCCTGCGCGTGATACCCGCCACTCTCCAACAGCTCAGCCGTGGCGCTGCGCCCGGCCATACCCAGCCCAACGTTCGCTCCCACAGCTATTGCGGCGTCACCAAGCACAGGCTTGACGAAGCGCGCCGCCGGCAAGACGGCGCCGACGCCTACGGTCGCGGCATCAATCAGGCCCTTGTAGGTGGCGGTGGTTTCGTCCAGACCTTCGGCCATGCCGACCTGTTTACTCGAGTAACCGGCCGGACCGCCAGCCGCAACGGCCGCCCCCACAGGTCCACCGAGCACCGTGCCCACCACTGTGCGAGGCAGGACAGCAGCGGCCTCGCCAAGGATCTGACCGACCACACCCACTTCGGTAGGGTCAGGGCGCAAGTCCATCACTTCTTGGGCTGTGCCCTGCCCCAGCGTTTCCTGGCTGGAACGCTCGGCGCTGGTTACGTCAGGGGCTCCACCGAACTTCGGCTCAGGCAGCAACGCGCTGGCGGCCAGGTCGAGGCCGCCTTGCCACAGCGAGCTGAAACCCGACTCGACGGCAGCACCGGCTTCAAGCCCGCCGCGCAACAGGTTCGGACCAAGGACGTCGAGCGCCCCCGTGAAGGCGCCGGGCACAGGCTTATCCACCGTGCGGCCAAGGCGTTCGTCCTGGCTCAGGGCTTCGCTTTCTTCGACCATCCCGTCTAGCCAGCTCATTTGACTTTCACCACCATGGGTTGGTTGGTCGCTGGATCGATCTGCACCCGGCCAGCATTCAACAGGTAATACGAACCTTCCTTGCCCGGTACCGGCGAAAGCGGCATGTCTTCAAGTTGGCCCACAGGGAACTTGCTGCGTTCGGCCATACCCTGCAACTCGATGTCGACCACCTTGTTGAACATCTTGTCGCTCATGCCATAAGGCTTGATGACCTTCGCCCCGCCGCGCTCGCTGATACCACCAGTGGCCAGGGTAACGGCCTGTTCGGCCAGATCACTGTCAATCTCAGGCTGTGCACCGTCATGCTTGACGCCTTTCGGCCCTGCCATCCCCGCATAAAGCGACTTATAGGCAAGGTAGGCCTGTTCACGCTGTGGCGTGCCGGGAGCCAACGAGTTGCCCACATGCTCATCGAACGCCTCGCGAAACATGGCGTCCTTCGGCATTGGCGTTGATTTGTCGTTCAGCACCTTGGCCCCGGCCAGTAGGGTCTGGGGCACGTTGGTACCGTCCTCGCCCTTGAGGTTCCGGAACTGCGCCATGCCCGCCAGTACGGTGATGGGCTGATCGGAGGCCAATGGCTTGATGGCAGCGGCATAGTCAGCGCCAGAGGGGGACGCCGCCGCGATAGCGCCCAGCAATTGCAGCTTGGTGCCGTCATCCGCCTGGGTCAGCATTGCCGACAGCATCTGCTGCTCCTCTGGCTTCCAGGGGCTACGCGCCACCTCAGGTCCGTATGCACTGCGCACTGAGTTGACCACGTCGAAACGGTGGGCAATCTGCGCACCCAGCGTGGCCTTACCCTCAGGAGTGGTGATGTCGGACACATCAAGCGGCTCGACATCGACGCCGGTTCGCATGGCATTGAAGGTCAGCGGGTTGTCGCGCATCAACTTGGTGTTGTTGTCGATGGCCGTCTGCAAGCGAGCAACGTTCGCCTGCTCGGTGACACTGGCGCCGGCCTTGGCCATCTGAAAGCGCTTATGGTCAACGTACTGCTGTTGCATCGCGATGGGTTGGCGCAACAGGTTCTGCACCTCGTTCATTTCACCGATGCGGGCCTTGTATTCGCCGGCCATGGACGTGCCAGACAAGGCTGTTTTCCACCGCTGCTGGTCTGCTGGTGTCGGCGGAACACCTGTGGCGGCCTGCCGGTCCATCTGGTCAAGCACCCGCTCGGCCTTCATTTCCCGCATTTCAGCCTGGCGCTGCTGGTGCTCCTTCACCTGGAAGATACGACCGCTCACGGTGTTGAGCAGTTGATTGCGCTTCTCCGGATCCAGCTTCTTGGCGTAGAAACCGTCCTCGGCGGTGAGGTCATGCTCGACTTGTTGCAAGCTGCCGAGGTTTTCACGGGACTCGATAACACGCTGGGTGGCGTGAGTGCTCCAGTTACCGTCCTTGAATTCCTGCTTCTTGCTGGCCCAGGCCTCACCGAACGCCAGTCGTCCCGCAACGTCGATGTCTTCGGCGTCCATGCGGGCGTTGATCTGGTCGACGTTGGCTCCGGGCAGCGCAGCGTCCTTGCCCAGCATATCCATGCGCGACACCAGATCGCTCTGGGCAGAAGCAATGCGCCCCTTGGCAGAAGCCTCGCGCACCCGATCAAGGCCGCCGAGCTGCATGCGTTTGAGGGAATTGCCGATTTCACCCTGCTGGGCTTCGTCGAGCCCTGGCGTTTCCAGTGCTGGCAGCTTCGACACCGCCGTGTTGTAAGCTTCCTCAGACTTGTCATAGCTGAGTTGGCCGGTGCGCATCTGCTCATCGAGGTCGGTCGCGATGGTCTTGATCTGCGATTCACGATCGATCAGGGCGTTGCTGGCCTTCACCCTGGAAAGCGCCTGGTCTTCCTTGTTCTGTTGGTCCAGCACGCCGAGCGCGGCGTTTTGGACGGTACCGGCGGCCTGCTGCGAGGCTCTGGCCTGTGCGCTGGTATCCAGTGGAATGACGCGGTTCTGGGCTACTTCCTGTTGCACGCGCGGTGCGCCAAAGCTGCCGAGCGGTATTTGCGCCATCAGTTGGTCCCCCCTTTTGCCGAAGCCTTCCAGGCCATGCCGGCCTGAGCGCCAGCAGACAGCACAGTGCTAATTGATTGTGAGTTGGCTGCACCCCGGGCCTGTTGCCCGGCCAGCTTGTAATTGGCTGCATCGTTGTTGAGCCTGGCGCCCTGGTTACGGCCGTTGAAGATGGTCAGCGCCGCGTCTTCTTCGGCATTGCCGACGATCTCCTCGTTGATGTTGATCGCCGTACCTGCCCCGACTTCTACACCTGACGCGGCCAATGCGGCATTGGCCTCGCCGGCTTGGTTGCGTGCCAAGCGACGAATGCGATCAGCCTGGACCACCGCGGCACTCGCGGCAGTATCGGCGTCAGCCTTGGCCTGATCAGACTGCGCGTCAGCGTTGAGCTTCGCCTGCTTGCCAGACTGTTGGGTCGAGTAAACCGAGTACGCCGTCGCGGCGGCGAGCGCAGCGTAGGCGGCCGTTGCTGCTGTAATTGCCATGTCAGAGCTCCATCATCATCAAGGGACCGAAGTGATTGAGGCCGCACGCCTGGTAAAGCTTCACGGTTCCCTCAACGTGAATGCCGGTGCCAATGCCCATGTGCAGCTGCTTGGCCCCCTTGATCCGCCCCCACTCTTTGAGTGTGTTGACCAGGCGCATGGCCGTTATCCCGCTGCGGCGCGACGGGTCAATAAAGATTGAATAGTCGAAGACGATCAGGTCGTTGCTGAACCACTGATCTGTGATGCCGGCGGCGACTCCACCAACCACTTCACCGCCGACCTCGGCAACAAAAACAACACCGAGCCCGTCAATCAGTTCACGCATAAAGTTGCCGGTCTTCTCTGCGTCAAAAGCCATCGTCGAATAGTTGCTCGTCGCGTGCAGCAGGATGGCCAGCTCGACGAGGCGCGGGACATCAGAGTGAATTGCTGGCCTGATCATGGCGGTACTTCCTCAATCGTTGAACGTGGCTTTCTTGATGACGCTGAGCAGATGGAACGGCAGCGGCTGGTCTTGCTCGATCACCAGCGAGGCTTGGCCACGCTCCCACCCAAGGTTCTCCAGGCGGTGTATACCTGTGAACAGTTCCGGGGGCTGGTCCAGCACCTGGGTACCGAGATTTCGAAAGGCAATGGTTTGTCCGTTGATCTTGCAGCCGATCGTTTCGAGGAACCGCAACGTCACCTCACCGATGCGCATGCTGTTCCCCTGGACGCTGCCGGTGCTGCCCTGAACTTCTGGGGTCAGGGTCTTGATCTTGGTCTTGAAATTGAGGCCGATCTGTACGTACTTCGCATTGCGAGGGAGCGTGATTTGTCCGCCGGCAACCACCTGCTGTTGCATCACAACGCCGTCGGCGACGATATCCACCGTCTTGCCTTCCAGGTGGGCCAGGCCACCCCATACGCTCTGGCCGTCCTCGTTGATGGCGAACACGCCACAGTCAACCCGAATGCCTTGATTGAACCGCTCGATGTAGCGCACGTTCTGGCCATTCACCGTTCTGCGCACGACAACCCACACTTGGTCACCATCCGGGGTCGGGATCGAGGCTGCCGATTCAAAGGCACCGTCTGTGATCTGGCGCGCCCAGCCGATAACGTCCTGGTCACGGTCAACAGTCATCGTTGCCATAACGCCGTCAGCACGGACAAGGAACAGGATCGACTCCGGTTCCTGCTGGTACGCCATGTCAACGATGCCGGACTTGGTGGCGTGTTCCGACAGCACCGACATATCAGGCGAGCCATACGTGTCGGAGTCGTACTTGTAAGCCATGGCGCGCAGCTTGCGGTTGGCCCGCTGGACGAAATACAGCTCATTGCCGATGCGTACCGGGCGCACGCGGTTGCAGCCATAAACCGATGGGTTCTTGGCCCGAATACTGGTCGGTGTGATTGCCTTCTCCACCCCGCCACTCACGGTGAACTCCCCGCCATAGGTCAAAGGGATCAAGGCATTGATCTGCCCCATGTGCAGGATGGGATTGATCTGGTCAGAAGACAGGTTGTACGACAGCGCGTCGTCGTCCTTGGTGCCTAACTCAAAGTTCAGGTACTCACCCGTACGCGATTCCCAGATGGTTTGCGGGTAGTTCACTGAACCGGCCATCGCGAGCCGTTGCTCGTAAAGCGTGCCCGCTCCTGGGTAGCCGTCAATGTCATTCCAGACTGATGCCTCAAGCGACCATGCGTTGGCCGGCGACGCAGTGGCAGAGGTTGGCGCCGACCTGATCACCCCAGAGACCACTGTCGGGCTGGTGTATGCGCTTATTTCCAGAAGCCCACCATTGATCTTGACGAACTTCCCGGTGTCGTCAACGCGCCACCCGGCGAGCGCCAGCGTCATGGTTACGGTGCTGCCGACCGGTGTGAATGCACTGAGCGTGTTGGAGGTCTGCGGCGACCCCTTGAGCGACCAAGACGGACGCACGGCCGCGGTGAAGGCGTTCAGAATGTCGACGGTGGCCACGTTGGCGCTGGTTACACCAGTGATCTTGGCTACGCCACCACCAGACCAGATTTCGCGGCCCACGTCGGCAGCGAGAAACGCAGACGCAACGGCAGTGGCCGTACGGCCGGTGCCCACTGTTGGGGTGCTGAAAGTGATCGCAGACGCAAAGTCGATGCCCTTCTCGTCGAAGGGCTTAGTCACAAACGGGGCTGGCGCAAGGCTCCACTCGGTATCCGTCAGCCGGCGCAACCGGTAAGTGGGCACCCGGGCGTTGAAGATGAACATGGTGTCGGCGCCCTGGACGTAGTCGGTCCGCTCCAGCACGTCGTGACTGTACGGGCTCACCAGCTCAACACCGGTGTACGTGCCGTTCGGGTAGAAAATCCGCACATAGAAATCACCGAACTCGCACATGTAGGCCTGTTCGGTGTTGAAGACATATGGGATCAACCGGGTTTTCTTATCGGGGAATTTGGCGGCAGCCACGTGCAGGGTGCCGTCACGACGCACTGTCCCACCGTGGATAACGGGCCAGGCGTTCTCGATGATCTCGGCACCGTTCTGGTACCGGGCAATGTCCACCCGGCCCAGCATCCTCGGCGAAACCTCACCGGCGGTGAAGTTGGTTTGGATCAGGGTAAGGCGGGCCATTACCAGCCACCCCCAAACCGAGCGCGCAACAGTCGCTCATCACCAAGGGTTTGCGGCGGATCCTCTTGGCCATCGACAGCGCGAGCCTTGCGCAAGGCCATTTCAAGCTTTTGCTCGACTGACTGCTGCAGGGCTGACGATTGTGTAATTGGATAAGCCAGTGCCGCCGCCATTGCCAGCGTTACCAAGCTGACCAGTGAGGCATCCCAGGTGCTTTCGACTTCATTGCGAAACACATAGCGCAGTTCCAGCACGGTGGTGTTGGCCTGAATGGCTCGCCCTTCGACCAGGTAGTCGATCTGCACATCGCTGCTACCAACCTCCAGCACTCGCAGAAAATCCGCCGGCAGCTCAAAGGACTGCTGATAGCCGAAAGCTGGTGCGACAGCATCAGGGGCCAACACAACCCGCTTGATCGCACAGTTCCATGGATGCTGGCGCAGCATGTCGTCACGAATAGTCGGGTACAGGTTGGCGCACAGCTTTGCCCTATCCAGGTTCATCTGGTCGGCGAAGTCGTTGATGGTCTGTGAGCCGAGCATCAACAGCGCATTGGAGCAAATCGAAACCCCAGTTGCCGTGGCCATGGTCAAAACCTCCAGATAAAAAGACCGGGGCGCACGGCCCCGGTTGAGTTGTCTGCCATCCGTGGCGCCACGATTAGTTGCCGTCGACGTATTGCAGCCTCAAGCCAACGGTTCCCGCACCAGTTGCAGCAGCGGTCAGGGTGATAGCGATGTCGTACTGCTTGCCCGGGTCAGCAGCAAGGCCCAGGGCCTGCCACAGCGGTTTCTCGACGTCGGCCAGACCGAAGCCGGCGCCGGCGTCTGCCGGGTCCGCTTCATGGGTCACGTCCACGTTGACCAGGGCAGCGGTCAGCGCTTGCGCCGATGCGAAGAAGTCGACGTCTACGACGGCGCCGGCGTTCACCGACGAGATGTCGTAGATGCCGATGTCGCCCACGGCGGTGGTGATGGCATCGCAGGACAGCAGCAGCCTGGACACGCGGTCACCGGACTTGATACGCATCAGGCGATAGATCGAGGCGATGGAGTCGGTTGCAGTGGCTTCAACGAAGCCAACACGCTCGCGAAGACGGCCGCCATCTATCTTTTGGGACGTCAGGGTTTGAGGGAACGCATCACCATTGGTGACGGCGGTGGACTTGGTGGTGACTACGGCCATGATTGAGCTCCTGAACTATGGGGAAGAAGGCGAAGCGAACGACCCTTACGGATCGTTGGCCGCGATCTCAACGATTTTTTCTTCTTCAACCCGCACAGCGCCGATCGACATCTTGGCGTAGATACGAACGTTGAAACCCTTGCCGGCGTCTTCACCAACCTTGGTCATGATTTCCGCCCCTTTGCCCAGCACAACGCCCGATTTGGCGTAGGCGTAGCACGAACGAGTGGCACCAGATTTCGGCAGGCGCTCAGACGGAATCCAGTTGAAGCCCATCCACTTGCCCTTGAGCGTGCCGCTCTGGAGCATCTGCGCAGCCAGGAAGTCGGCAGAGGTCAGGGTGGTGTCAGCCAGGATGTCGTTGAGGGCCTGGGCGTGATAGACCATGTACAGCTCTTCGCCAGCTTCCTCGTCCGCTTCATTGAGGCGGAACATCTTTTTGGCCTGGATGATTTTGGTCTTGGTCAGGCCGGTACCGCCCACCGCGATCTTCTGCGAAGCCGGCAGGATGATGCCGCCGGTGGTAGCGCGGGAGCTGCCGCCCAACGAACTGATGATCACGTCATCCTTGGCGCGGTTCAGCGAGGCAACCATTGCCTTGACGTACTCCGACGTTGGATCGACCAACATACGGATCTTGTCCTGGTCATCGACCATGTCGCCGTCTTCCCAGTCGTAGAGGTCCACGAACCGGGTGCTGTGCGGTTGATCGTTGATCGGGGTGTCGCCATGACGCTGGGTGCGACGGGTCGCAGTGCGCTGGCCCAGGCGGTTGACCGACTTCGACATGCCGACGATGTTCGGCTCGATGGTTACGGTCGGTTCCAGGCGGGAGGTGGACTGTTGTGCGAGGTGCATGAAGTTGTCAGCGAACTGCTGGACAAACGCCTCGGTGATTTGCTGGGACATACGATGCACTCCAATGCAGATAAGGGGGTTGCCTGCCGGGTGTCCGATTGCTCGGGCCGGGGTTCCTGGCGTGCATCGGCTGTGCTGCGCCTCGGGGCTATCCGGGTATCTGCGTGCCATCGCAGGCCGGCCCATTGCTGGGATGCCTGCGATGTTTGTGCATGGAGGGTGTCGGTTTCCCGACTATTTGCTGCGGGGATCAGCCAAGGCGGGATTGAGGCTTGTTGTACTTGCGGTCGTACATCGCATCGAGCTCAGCCTTGATGCCTGCTCGCTTTGGATCGTGCTGCGGCATGGCCGCGAGTTGAGCGCGCAGCTCGGAAGCCCTGACGTTGAAGTCCGCCTCGTTGATCTGTCCACCGTTGATGGCGCTGTCTTCCTTGAGCTCCTTGCCGATGTTGGCAGTGAAGGCGATGAAGTCCGGGTCGTTGCCGTACTTGGCCATCAGGGAATCGAAGTTGCCCGGCTTACCTGGCTCGCTGGCGAACGCTTCGGCAGCACGATAGGACGCGGTCACGTTGGTTTTCATGGCCGCCTCATCGGTCCACACGGCCTTGAGCGCGGCGGTGCAGTCCTGGGCAGTGAGCTGAGCGCCGCCTTCAATCAGACCTGGAGCCGCCTTCATGTACTCGCCGATGACGTACTGCACCTGGTCATTGCTCAGGCCCTTGGCGTGGGCCCCCTTCAGGAACGACTGGGTGCTTTCGTCCTTCTTGAACTCATCCCAGTTGAAGCCCTCGACGCCTTCCAGCTTGACCGTGTATTCATCGACGGTCTTGGGCGGTGCATCACCAGAACCCAGGCGGGTTTCGAGATGCTTGTAGGCCTCGGCAACCTTCCGCGACGATGCTTCCAGATCAAGGCTGCCGTCCTCTTTGTTGGTGCGGTACTTCTCGGGGATGAAGTCAGTGGTGGCCGCATTGCCCAGCACGGACGCAGGGGCTGGTGCTGGCGCGGGAGCCGGTGCAGGGGCTGGAGCGCCACCACCCGGCTGCCCTTCTGGCGCTGCCTCGGCCATCAACATCAGGCCCATGAACCGGGCGAAACTATTCTTCAAACGCATTGGTATCTACTCCGTTTGCTCTGTTGATTTGGGAAACGATGAACTCCAGCACGCGGCGCTGGCCGTCTCGCTGGTAGGTTTCGAGAACCGCATCAATCCCGCCCTTGACCACGGCGGGACGTGCGAACTGATTGGTCAGCGCGTCGAGGATCAACCGGCCTTCGTGGTGGTCCTCGAACACGCGCTTGTACATCGCTGCATCGACTTCGATAGCCATTACGCTGCGGCCCCTTGTTGTTTGATGGCGGCCTCACTGGCCTGCTGCTGGATCATTTGCTGCTGGGCCTGTTCCTGGGCCTGCTGATTGGCTGCGGCACGGTCCTCGCGGATCTTGTCGCGGTCGGCCTTACTGCGCATGACGGAGGACGGAACGCCGAGCGCCTCACCCTTGAAGCGCTGCGCCTCGTCCATGTCGATGTTGTCCATGACGGTTGGATCAGTCTGAGCAACGACCAGGGCGCCGGCCACGAACTGGTCAATGGCCGAGACTTCTTCCAGCTTCTGCGAGCGGGCCAGCGGCGACAGGTAACGCACGGTGAAGTTGCGGCCGGCCAGAGACTCTGGCGCCGTGCCGAGCACGCCAGCGCGGTAGGCAATACCAAAACACCGCTCGATCAAGGGTTGCAGGTACTCGGTTTGCAGGCGGCCATAGACCGGGCCTAGCAACTGACGGATCAGGTTCACGCGGACGTGCACTTCAGTGGCAGTCATCGCCGGGCCGTCCTGCGCCTGGAGCTGATCGGCCATCAGGATCTTGCGGATGGAGGCCTGCAAGCGGGCGATCTTGGTCTCGGCGTACTGGAAGTTCGAGCCGCTCTGCAACGGCTTCATGCTGTCGACGCTGTTGGCCACGATGATCTTGCGCGGGCCGACCTTGACGGTGCGTGGGTTCAACACGCCGTCATCCTCCGCAATCCACATGCCTGCGATGGCCAGGTCACCGGCTGCAAGGTCCATCCTGCAGAGTTCGTTGAGGGTGCGAGCGTCCGGCAGTGCATCGAACACCGGGCCAACCGCGTACACGCTGTCGGGGATCATCATCCAGCGCGGCACAACCACCGGCATTTCGTGGTAGCCCGACTCACTGACCAGGTGCTTGGCATCCACCTCGACCTTGCACGACGCAATCGCCATGTTCTTCGCCAGCTTGGCGCCGACCATGTACGTGGTGCGCGGATAGATCGCGTGCACGAACTTGACCAACTCCTGCGGCTTGTCCTTGGCCAGCTTGCGCGTGCCCTCGCTGACGTTCTCTTCACCGAACTCATTGACCGCCTGTTCAGCGGTCAGCTTGTACTCGCGGTACACGGTGTCGATCTTGCCGCCTGCCTTGGATGCCGAGGCGTACACGCTCGCGATGGGCCACAGGTCGAAGGTGAAACCGCCCTTCTCCCTGTCCTGGTCGATGTACAGGGCAAACCAACCAGCGCACACAACGTCAATCAGCCCCTCGAAGGCGGCTGCGTCGAAGTTGGATGCGTGGATGTTCTGCCAGAGGATGTCGGCTGAGTCGTCCAGCCACCGGCGTTCCTCGTCGGTTTCCTGCCCAACATCCATGCCGAACCACAGGGAGTTGGCGGGAGTCAGGCCCGACATGATGCCGCTCGACAGGATTCGGGCCGCGTCCGTGGTGGTCCCGTCGATCATCCTGGCCTTGCGCATCTGCGCTTCCATGGCCGTGATCTGCTCAGTGCAAAAGCCACTGCCCCGGATTGGGTAGCTGTGGTCAAAGCAATCGCGCCAGACCGACTCATGCGGCGAGCGGAGAGACTTCAAGGTGCTCAGCGTTTTGGCGATCTGGGATGCGTTCATGCTCCGAGTGTCCTTTTCCCTTGCTCAAGCACACTGCCGGCGGCACCAGCGGAAGACAGCAAGCTGCTCTCGGCCTTGCGCTTCTTGCGTGTGGCGGTTTCTTCGTTGGCCTTCTGTGCGGCCAGGTCGGCGGCCTTCTGCGCTTCGACCTGTGGGTCTGGCGCGGCGACAACTTTGGGTTTCTTCGGCTTGCTTCCCATGTGCCTTACTCCTTGACCGGTGGTTCAGGGCACAGCCAGCCGTCTGGTGTCATCACCGGCTGCTTGAGCGTGGCTGCGTCGATGGCTTGGCTGGCCTTCGGCCGCGCGGCCTGAACCTGTGGCTTGGCTGCGGCGTCGTCCTTCGGTGCCTGCACGAACGGCTCACCGCCGGCATTCATGCGCTCGACCTCGGCAATGATCGTCACCTTGTCGCCAACGAAGTCGCCAACACGGGCGGCCTCGGCGTCATTGGTCACAACGTGCCAACGGCCACCGGCGCTGTGCTTGGCGACATAGAGAACGGGTGCGGCGTCGTCCTTCGGAGGATCGCCAGCGCCTGTAGTGCCGGCGGCGGCTGAGTCGAGCGGCGTGATGGTGGCGAGCGGCTCGCCCGGGGTCTTCGCGATAAGGTCTTCTGGTGCGGGCATGGTCGTGCCTCCTGTGCTGCTGCGGGTGGGTACCAGGAATCAGGCGAACGGGTCAGCAGGCTTGGCGATGGAGCGCACAAACCACATGAAGCCCTGTTGCAAGTTGGTCTTGGCCAGCGCCAGCAGTCGCGGGTCAACGCCTTCGATCTGCCCGATCTGCTTGAACAGTTCGCCGGCGTCAGCCTCCAAGGCCTTGATCGAGTTCATACCGTCAATCTCGGCCTGACTCAGGTCGCGGTAGCCGGTGATTTTCTTGTGCTGGTTATCCATGGTTGTGGCCCTCTGCTGATGGGGAATCAACGAATTGAGGGCCAAGCATCTTGGAGGTGGGCTGTCGGGTTCCCGACTATTTGCGAGGGATGCAGACGGTATTCACGTAGTCCACCAGGCCGTTCAAGGCGATGATGGCTTCGTCACCGTCATTGGTGATGGCGACAATTCGTTGAGCAGCCGCGGGGTCAATGTCGGCTCGCGCTTCTGCATCATCCAGGCTGGTGGGGCTGGTGGTGGCTCGCACTGCGGGACAGGTGGCCTTGATGGACAGCCGGCGAGCGCCAGCAGCGACATCAGCACGAAGCTGGTTGTTAGTGGCTTGCGCATTGGCCAGCTCCTGGGTGTGTTGGGTGTCGAGGTCGGCCAGCAGGCGCTGGGTGTTACGGCGGGAGTTGGCGACGTTGGTCAGCGTGGTGACCTGCTCTGCGGCGCTGGCCAAGCTGGTGCTGACGTGATCGATGCGCCACAGAGCCAGCAACAGCCCGATGGCCAGTGCGGCGCAAAGGCCGGCGAGGATCCTCATTCCAGCGCCCTGCGCACGCCTTCAACCAGCACGGAGTCGGGATACGCAAAGCCCGCGTTTTCGTGATGGATGATCGCCTTGACGAAGCCCTGCATCACGCTGGCTGCGTGCAGATCGATCTCAGCCCCTGGCTTGGTACCGGTGTTGGCCTCAACGGCACGCACATAAGCACCTGTATCGTTCTCAGTGCTGGGTGCCCATCGACTGATGATCGCCTTGACGGTCTTTAGCCCGTGCTTGTCCTGGTACGTGAGCAGCAGCTTGCCCAGGGCACGGATCCCGTTCTCTGGTGTGTCGAAGCGGGCGAACCGTTTCTCCAGTGCTGGGTTCGGCGGGAGTTGGCCGCGCCACTTGTTGGCTGGCACGTAGTCGATGTTGCCCGGGTTGTTATTGCGGACGCCGCGAGTAGGAGTAGCCATCAGTCCATCCTCAGGATGCGCGCCACGTTGCCGCCTGCCCGGTACACAAGCACCACCAGGACGAGCAGAACGATCAGCAGGAAGGGGGAAACGGCGGGGGTTGGCTTCGAGAACAACACAGCCAGCAGGATCGACAGCCACTCACAGCCCGTTGCAGCGGCGAGTGCGTAGGCCAGCCATGAAACGCCAGCCCGGTAGCGGGCACCCTCACGGCGGTAGATGGCGATACGAATGCAGATGGCGCCACACAGGGCGCCCGCCATCAAAGTCCATGGATCAACCATTGCGACCTCCGAATCTGTCAGCGATGAACCGCAACCAGCCCGGAACCTTGCCGCCCTCGAACCACTCAAGGAGGCTGATGCAGACGGCCACGCAGAACAGCGCGCCGAAGAAAGCGACTAGGCCAGATGTCCTGGCCCACTCACGACCGACAACCTCGCTGGCCACGTAGTAGCCCAGCACCCATGACGCGATGAAATACCCAAACCGGGCGAGTGCGGTCAGATCCTTTGCGAACACCACGAAGAACATGCCGCCAGCGAACGCGCCCACCACTGCGTTCACGTCCACGCCAGGCCAGAAGCTCACAGCGGTGACGCCGATAATCCCTGCGCCAGCCACCACCGCACTGCTGCTCGGCTCTGCCATTTGATACCTCGGAAAGAAAAACCCCGCACAGTGGCGGGGTCGGGTTATTCGACGAGGCAAGAATCGGTGGGACTGGGTGTCGGGTTCCCGACTATTTCGGCTTGCCTCGCACCAGGTCGTTGGCAAGTTCTGTCTTGGCTGCATCCTCACGCTTCTTCCTGGCGCAGCTGGAGCACAGCCTTTTTGCCATGTCCACGTTCCGACCAAGAGGGTACGAGTTATTGCACTCGGGGCAGTTCACTTGCACACACATCGCTCTTACCTCAAACCTTGGAGTGATAAGCCCACCAGTCGCCAACCGCGACCATGGGCAACCTTGCGCGGTCGTTTCCGGTGATCTGGCACCAGAACGACACAAGGCGCTCGCCCTCCGTGTAGCGAGGTTCAGCGCCCTGTTTCCAACCCAACAACGTTGTGCGTGCAACACCGATGGCGTCCGCAACCGACTGCGGGGAATAGCCGGTGCGCGACAGCACGGTTATCACCGTGAACCAATCAACCCGCTGTTCGACCACGGCCAGCATGATCAGGCCCCAAACGTGCGCGCACGCGAGGCAGAGAGCGATTGCGCGTCCTCCGCCCCCTCAATTCCCCATCGAATCGCCTTAGTCATTTCAGCGATAACAGCGGAAAACTCCATAACCGGATCAGTGCATTCGTCGAAGTGAAACGGGTGGATAGCTCTGCGGTACCCGAGCAGCGCCTCAGGCTCACCAGGTGCTGAGAGATCCACATCGACGCCGATCATCACCCAGCCGTTGTTCAGCTCGCGGCAGGCCCATTGCAGGATTGGTTTTGGCATAACTCCCCCGAGTTTCATTGGCAGACGGTTGGCAGGCCGAGCATGTAGAGCTTGAAGGCCGCCGCCCCGACAGCGACCAGAGCGATGAATCCCAGCGCGATCGCTGTGCTCATGAGGGTTTCCCTTCCAGTGGTACGACACGAACGAGAACGCCCGGGGTCTCGCCATAGCGCTTGCTCTTGCTGACGTTGACCACCTGAACGTCATCGATCCAGACCACACCGTTCATGCCGTCGAAAATTGCTTTTTCCACGTTGTCGATGTCGGGTTTTTTCGTTGGCAGAACATCGCCCGCCAGAGCTTCGGCGCGTTTCTTCTTCGACCAGGACGCGGCTACGCCGACCACAATTTTCATTTCGACCAGAACCGGCCCGGCGATCAGCTCACGGCCCTGCATGGCCTGCTGTGCCGACATAGCGACCAAACTTTCGTAGTTAATCGTCTGGTCCGTTGGGTGCATGCGTGCGAATCCATGCATGGTGCTAAGGCGCATTCGACCTTTGCCAATTGCCTTTCCTGGCACCATGAACGAAACGGGCTTGAGCTCAGACATGGTCATCTCTCCGGATGTTGAGCTTGGCCAGCAGCATGGCGCGGCAGGCCTTTGGGTCTTTTGGGATTTCGAGGGTGTCGACGATGCGGTCGACTTCCTTGCGGTAGTGTTCGAGCTGGACCTGCTCGCGCGGACGCATTCCGTCGTGACCAATGCCATGGGCAATGCGGCCTTCGAGAGGCTGGCCGGTCTGGGCGCGGCGCATGACGATGGCGTAATTGCGTTCGAAGCGTTGGCGCAGTGCCTTGTCGCCTGGCTCTGCGGTGTGTAGGTCGAATGTGCTGGTAGCTTCTGCTGCGATGCGAACGGCCTTGTGGCTGTACGTGCCTGCACGCGCTTCATCCCAAGCCTGGGCTTCAGATGGCAAGCCCTTGACCTGCTGGCACAGCGCAAGAAAAACGTTCGCCGGCGGTGGCCAGTCGAATTCAGCGCTGCGCTCGATCAGAGCGGTCAGGCCGTTGGCGAGCTGTGTTCCGGATACGCCGGCCAGGACCTTGGCCCAGGTGTGGTCGGGGTTAGCAATAACGCCAAAGCTCGAAGTCCAGCGATGCCCGTAGAACTCAGCCATCTTGACCCACAACTGATCCAGTAGCCGCTGCGACAGCATCTCGCTCGGCGATTGCGGCTCTGACACGGTCTGGAGCAGAGAGGGGGCCCGGGCGTGCAGATCCTTGGTGGCGACCTTGGGGACCACGGCCTTGATGGTTTTGGGGATTTCGTGGTAGTTCGGCGTTTTGGAGTCCATCGGTAGTTCTCCCGCTGGCTTGCTGGATTCGTTGGTCACGCTTGAGGTGTTGGGCGAGTGCGTGCTCCCACTTGGCGTGGGTGCGGTGTTCGTCAGGGGATGCAATCCAGAAGGATTTGAATTCTAGGAACTGGTCTTGCTCGAAGACCTGGCCGCCCATGGCGTTCATGGTCAGAACCGCGGCGAATGATTTTTCGTCCGGTTGCCAGTCCGCTGTCATGGCGAATTTGGTTCGCGAGTCGAAAGCGTCCTGCGTGTGTAGTGGTGGTGTATCTCTTATCTCTTCTCTTCTCTTCTCTTCTTTATTCGTTGAGTTTTCGTTCAACGGGATTTCAACGGGCGTTGAACGAGCGTTGCGAGCCTTTGTCGGGCGGGCCTTTGCGGATTGCTTGCGAGCTTCGGCGGACGCCTTTCCTGCTGCAATTCGCTGCTCTTGCGTTGCGCGAACAGCTTCCAAGTCACGCTCAATTCGGTCGTGTACCCACTCGTTATCACGCTCGTTGAAGAATTCCCCCAACGACCGCTCAACGTCCGTCCAGCGCTCGTTCGAAAGCCGCGTAATACGGGCCAGCCGTGACATCGGGATAGGCTTTCCGGTCTGCCAGTAGTTGAAGATCAGCAGTAGGTAAGCCCCATGCTCTTCAGTGGTGAGGTGCATGGTGTCGGCCAGGTAGTCGGCGACGTAAAGCTGCATATACGGGAGGGCTGCCATAGTCAGTCCTCCTCCAGCTGATCGACGTGCTGGACGTGCTCCATCCAGCGCTTGGCCTGGTGGAAAATCGCCTCGATATCGCGCTGGTTGAAGCAGCGCATGTCATTCGGGACAACCTTCAGCCCCAGCACCGCCAAGATCTGGCAGAACTGTTCGAACTTCTCCGGCTTCATGCGGCTGATGGTTGCCTCGTCGCAACCCACTGCAAGTGCGACAGGGGCGTTGCCGATCGATGCAAGGCTCTGCATGAGAACGGAGTAGTTCTTGCGGGCCCTTACGGTCTGCTCTTGGTTCAATGGGTTCGTCGACATGATCAGGCCGCCTGTTCACCGGAGTCGGGGAACCGCTCCGGGTAAAGGATATGGATCTCGGTGATTTCGCCGTCGAAGACCTTGCTCAGGTTCTCCGCAAGACCTGCGGAGGCACGCTGAACCCCGCGTTCAACGCGAGAAAGGTTGCCGGAGTCGATGGCGTCACCGATCAGAGCAAGACGGGCCGAAACATCGGCGAGCGTCCATTTCTTTTCGAGACGAGCACGTTTTAGGGGAGTCATGGCGGTAGCCCTGAGTTGATTTCAGGGTAATTCTGCGATTAGCGCAGATTTAATGCAAACAAATTCTGCGCCAATCGCTTTGCGTATAACGCAGCAAGACCGGAAAATTCGCCCATGGATATCGGACAGATCATCAGAAACGCACGGAAAGCTAAAAAGCTCTCCCTCGAAGAACTCGCGCACCAGGTCGATTCAGACTCTGGCAACCTCTCGCGTCTGGAGCGTGGGCTGCAAAGCACCACCCCGGAAAAGCTCAAGCAGATCATGAGCGTCCTTGGTATCAAACTGACCCCGCAACAAGACGCTGGAATGTCGAACGTGCAGATGGCCCTGCAACCGAGTCGGGCGCCTAAGGAATATCCTTTGATCAGTTGGGTAATTGCTGGTGAGTGGGCGGAGTCCTGCGACAACTTCCACCCGGGCGATGCAGACCAGTGGCTTGCTTCCACAGAGAATGCTGGGCCTCATGGCTTTTGGCTGGACGTTAAAGGCGATTCGATGACCTGTAACGGAAATCCGAGCTTTCCAGAAGGCTCTCGCATCCTGGTACAGCCCGAAGCCGATCTGATCAGTGGAAAATATTACGTGGTGAAGCTGCTCGACAGTGGCGAAAGCACGTTCAAGCAGTACATTGAAGATGCAGGACTGAAGTACCTTCGCCCGCTGAACCCGAGCTACCGCACCATCCAGATCAATGGTGAGTGCAAGTTCATTGGCCGGGTAATCGACACCAAGATGACGGGGCTTTAAATGCGAACCTCGACGGATAAAGCAGTTTGGCGCCAAGCGCAGACTTACGCCGTGATGGCTTTTATTGCCCTGGGCGCCATCCTACTGGGGCTCTGGATGCTGCGGGCGCATGTTGCCAGCAGCTACCGAGACGCCTTTGAGTCAGCGCTCTACGTGGCTTGTTTCTTCGCAATATTCGCCGTTCGCCCACTTACCGATCTGTTTTACTCACGCCTGATCCGCCGCTAACTCCCCTTCTCCGAAATCAAGCCCGCCGCGTGCGGGCATTTTTGTGCCTGCGATTTATAAATCTGCGCTTGACGCAGAAACATTTCTGCGCATAATGCAATCCATGTTCTGCGATTAGCGCAGATTAGAAACCCGGCGAAAGCCAGCGCTCTTTAGTTACACCAGGCAGCAATGGTCCGGCCTCAACGGACCAGATGGGGGGCCTCCACCCAGGGCGCGAAGCGTAAAGCGCCAAGACTGGAGAGATCGCAGCCTGCAGGGCGTGGCGATCTGTCGAGGCCTCAAGCCTCCCGAACAAGTCATCGCCCAGTCCGCAGGTGGCGTGTAACAGCGGCCAGCAACAAACGAATTCAAAGCGCCTTGGCAACAGGGCGCATCGGATAGCGCTCGGCTGCGACCGCACCGAGATAGCAGGGTGGCCACCTTTCCCCGAGCCAGAGCGGATTGTCCGCGGCGTAGACGGGTTACTCGCCGGCCAGATTCGAGCGCTATCCGATGCACAACCACCCGCAATCACGGAGGCGACCATGTTCAATAAGACAGCACGAACGATTTTCGAGGAGCGGCTTGAAAAGGCTCGGGGCCTGACCACCGGTGACCTGGTCGGCTCCGAATCAGAACTTTGCTACGCGGCTGGGATGATTTCCTACGCCCTAATGTGTGGCGACGTTGACCACACCGAATCGGCCTTGCTGCACCACCGGGTGAATTCGGTGCGCAGCAACCGAGTAGCACGGCTCTGCCGAGATAATCGGATGGCGCGGACATGACAATCATCGCCAGAACCTGCAAGGAACTCGCCGAAGCCCTGAATAAGCAGGGCTTTTTTCTGGTCGCCGATCTGCCGGAGAAAACCAAAATCGAAATCCGGCGCGGAATGATCGTGGTGCACATGCCATGACCGCCCGCCAGCGTGCCCGCCGAGTGCTGATCTGGCGCGGATCTTTCTCCGCCATCACCGTTTTAACTCTCCTGATGCTGCTCGGCGCCCTCGCCGACCGCGTCACTCAATAGGAAAACACCATGCCAATCGATCCTCGGGCAAACGCCCCCGAGCGCATTGCTGCACCCGCGCCGCTGCCTCACATCAGCCGCCGTGCACTCAAACGCGTGAAGAACCCACTCCCTGCGCCGACCGTCTGCCGTTACTGCGCTGGCCACGTCGAGCTGGTGAGCAATTCCGAAATCTACAACGGCCGGGAATACGGAGATTGGCCATACGCCTACCTCTGCACCGATTGCAAAGCCTATGTCGGCCTGCATCCGGACACGGACATTCCGCTGGGCACACTGGCTGCGCCGCAACTTCGCAAGGATCGCAATGCAGCCAAGGACGCCTTCCACCGCGTTAAGGAAAAGCGCGGCTTCAGTCGCTCCCTTGCTTATCAGTGGCTGGCCGAAAAGATGGGCATTGAGGTCGGCGAATGCCACTTCGGATGGTTCGACCAGGCCGACTGTGCAAAGGCCTTTGCGCTCTGCACTGAGGATCTGGCGGCCAGCCCCAACACCAACAATGCCTGGGTACAAGCATTCAAAAATGCGAGGAAAATCACATGGCCGTAACCACAGTCCGTGCCTCGTCGTGGGGCTCGCTGTTCGACTGCGCCTTCAAGTGGGAGTGGATACACCTTCTGGGGCATCACTCGCCCAGCAGCCCGCGCGCCCACCTGGGCACGTCGATCCACACAAGCACCGCGGCTTTCGACGTTTCCCGCATGAACGGCAGCAACCTGACCGCATTCGACACGGCCGAGCTGCTGATTCACACCCTGCGCAACCCTGACCGGGACGTTGACTGGAAGGCCGACAAGCTGACCATTCAAGAGGCCGAACGCATCGCCCTTCCCTTGCACACGATGTACTGCAACGAAATCAGCCCGCGCTATGAGTACGTGGCCGTTGAACGTACAGCCACGCCGCTGGAGATCGATTGCGGCGGTGGCGTCATCGTTCGCCTGACCGGCCAGCTTGACCGGGCCCGGATATGCAAGACCGGTGACGGCAAGGGTATTGCCGACGTGAAGACTGGCGGCGCCGCTGTCAGTGAGGGCGTGGCGAAGACCAAAGGCCATGCCGCGCAGATCGGCACCTACGAAATTCTCGAAGAGCACACCACCGGCGAGCCCTGCACCGCCCCGGCTCACATCATCGGGCTGAAGACGAAGGGCAAACCCGAGGTGGGGATCGGCGAGATTCGCAACGCCCGCCAGATGATGGTCGGTACCGAAGAGTTTCCCGGCCTGATCCAGATCGGCGCCGAAATGTTCCGCACCGGCCTGTTCCCGCCCAATCCCCAGAGTTTCCTGTGCAGCGCGAAGTACTGCCCGCGCTGGTCCTCCTGTCCTTACCACGAGTAACCACTATGACCCAGACCACCCTTGCGGCAATGCAGACCAGCGCTGTCGCCGCACCAAAGAACGATGCACCCATGTCGCTGCTGACAGGTTCGGGCTTCGAACAACTGCAGCGAGTCGCAAAGGCCCTCGCCGGCTCTACCCTTGTGCCGGTGCAGTACCGCGCATTCACCGAAACGAAGGAATACGGCAAGGTCGTGGGTCATGTCGCGAATGCTGCCGGCCTGCCCAACTGCGTTGTAGCGCTGAACATGGCGCTGCGCATGGGTGCCGATCCACTAATGGTGATGCAGAACCTCTACGTCATCGAAGGCCGCCCGAGCTGGTCGAGCCAGTTCATCATCGCAATGCTCAACAGCTGCGGTCGTTTCAGTCCGCTGCGCTTCGACCTGAGCGATCCTGGCAAGGTCGAGGAACTGAAATACAGCGCCACGTTTTGGAAGGACGGCAAGAAGGTCACCGAGCAGCGGACGGCGAAGATTAAGCATCAAACCTGCACCGCCTGGGTGATCGAGAAGGAAACCGGTGATCGGCTCAACGGCCCGACCATTTCCATGCAGATGGCCATCGATGAGGGTTGGTTGACCAAAAACGGCAGTAAGTGGCTGACGATGCCGGAGGTCATGTTGCGGTACCGGGCAGCCAGCATGCTGGGACGGCTTTATGCGCCCGAACTGTTGATGGGATTGCAGTCACGCGAAGAGGTCGAGGATTTCATCGACGCCACGGCGGACGCTTCCGGTACCTACTCCGTGGACATCAATGATCTGCGCGATAAAGAGCCTGAGCCGCCAGCGATCATCGATGACGATGCCGACCAGGTCGACGCTGATGCATCCGATTCGCCGGAATCTGCATCAGAAACGTCCGAAACCGCAACAAATCAGGCCGAAACCGTTACAGAAACAGCCGAAACGGTCACCGAGGTCCCCGCCGACACCAGCAACCTGCAATTCGAGTAACCGCCATGGCTACTCAATCAGTCACCGAGATTTACGACCGCATTGAGGAGTTCGCCGCCCTGTTAGCCGTCGCTGAGCTTCACGCCAGCGGCGCCTGGGAGTTGGAGTTCGTCGAGAACTTGCGGGCCAACTTCAAGCGCTATGGCGCCCACACCCATCTGAGCCCGGCGCAACAGTCGAAGCTCGAACGCATCGCGAAAGCGTAGGAGTCACCAACGATGAAAACTGAACACATGGAAGCCATCGAACGCGCCAAGCTACATGGCCTTATGCCGTCGATGCTGGCTCATGAGCTGCTGGAACGCGACCTGGTGGAAGCGGCCATGTTCGAGTGGAAGAACATCGCTGCCCCATTCAGCAAGTTGAACGAGGGCCAACAGCAGGAAGTCATCGATCGACTGACGGAGAAAGTTCATGAAGCCGTGCACGGTGCGATTGCGATCATCGCTTCCCGCGGCTCGATCACCATCCCCTGCACCATGAAGCAGATCAAGGTGGACGCAAAAAACCTGACTGTAACGTCGGTAGTTGATGCCAAGGATAAGAACAGGCATGGGCTAACCGACAGCGCCGGTCACATCTGCCTGCTGGTTCTTGCGCCCGACGACTATGACGAGGGGCTCGACAGCATCAAGCCAGAACGCGACCAGCATGACCTACCGCTTCATGTCAGCAATCTGACCGGCAGCCTGTTTGATGGCAAGCCTACCGGGGCAGATGAGCCGGACGGTCAGGATTACACGCCATTGACCGACCCCTTCTATGACCGGGCCGTTGCTTTCGTGGTTGAGAGCCGCCGGGCTACGGCTTCATCGGTTCAGCGGGAACTTGATATCGGCTTCAACCGTGCGGCCACGCTTCTCGAAGCGATGGAGCAAAACGGCGTTGTGAGCGGGATTGATCACACCGGTGCGCGGGAAGTTTTGTGGGAGCCGGGTGCTGTAGCACAAGCCAACAGTGAACTGCCAGACGATCTGGTTGACGCTGAGTTTAAACCAGAGGGTAAAGAGTTCGGCGATTTCAGCTACGAAGACGCCGCCCAGCTGGTGGTGCTCCACGCCAAGACCGTCGACGTCGCCTGGCTGCAACGTCGCCTAGCCATCGACAGCGACCAGGCCATCACCCTGCTGCTGCGTCTCGTCGACAACCAAGTGATCGAACTCGAAACCGAGGCCGCACTTGTCATCGAAAACACCTACAAGGTCATCGCCGAGCTGGCGAACCTAAACCTGGAGTAACCGCCATGCGCCTGAATCACCTATTCGTCGAGAACTTCCAGGGTCTGCAAGCGTGCAACCTGGATCTGGCCGCACCAATCACGCTGGTCAGCGGCCCGAACGGCGCCGGCAAGTCCAGTCTTCAGGAAGCAATCAACTTGGCGTTGGGTGGTTCGGCGCGGGTTTCCCTGAAGAAGGACTACAAGCAGCTGGTCACCGAAGGCCAGAAGAAATCCCAGATCATTGTCAGCCACGACGACGTGGCCAGCAGTTACACCCTGCCAGATGGCAAGGGCGACCACACACTGGCTGTCGGTGACGAGTACCTGCCCTACGTGCTGACCCCTTCCCTGTTCGCCAGCCTGAAGGACGTCGAGCGCCGCAAAATGCTGTTCGCGCTGACCAAGTCCAGCAGCAAACCACAGGTGGTGGTCGACAAGCTGCTGGCCAAGGGCGCCGACGCGCTCAAGGTCGAGAAGATCAAGCCGCTGCTGTTGAGCGGTTTCACTGCGGCTCAGGACCAGGCCAAGACCTACACCAGCGAATGCCGCGGTGCCTGGAAGGGACTGACCGGTGAGGTTTACGGTAGCGAGAAGGCCGAGGGCTGGATGGTTGAAATCCTGCCGTTGCCGGACGATGCGCCCGAGGTGACCCAAGATGACCTGGTGCAGGCGCAGAAGGAATTGACCGACGCCGCCACCGAAATCGAGAAAGGCACCCAGCATCTGGGCGGCCTGAACGCCAAACGCGAAGCGGCCGACAACCTGGACGCCCGCAAGACCGAACTCGAAAAGATCTATCTCGAACTGAACCGCCGGAAGACCAAGCTCGCCGCCACCAACAAAGAGCTGGAGCCGTGGAAAGCCAAGGTCAGCGAGGCTGAACAACAGGTCACCGCGTTCTCTGGTGAAAACCCATGCGCCTGCCCTGAATGCGGCGTGAAGCTGAAGATCGTCGGCAAGGTGCTGGAGCTGTTCAAGGGCAAGACTGCTGACGCGGCCAAGCTGGCGCAGGCTCAGGCCGATCTGAAGAAGGCGAACGACGCCTACAACCTGCTCGCCCGCACCCAGGTCAACGACCAGAAGGCCGTCGATGAATCCGAACAGGCCGGCCGCGATCTGGACGCCCTGGTGAAGAACGCCCCTGAAGCAATCACCGACGCCATGATCGAACGGGTCGAAAATGCCATTCAGGTACAACGCAAGCTGCGCGACACCGCCAAAGCCAAGGTCGACGCCATGTCCGACCGACTCGACCTGATCGCCAGCGCCGAACAGAAGGCAGAAGACGCCGCCGCACACCACGCTGACGTGAAGGCCTGGACTGTGATCGCCGACCTGCTGGCACCGGACGGCATCCCGAGCGAGATCCTGAAAGGCGCACTCAAGCCATTCAACGACAGCCTGGCCAAAGCATCGACGTTGTCGAACTGGAAGAAAGTGCAGATCGGCGCCGACATGAACGTCACCGCAGGCGGCCGCTTGTACACGCTGTTGTCCGAGTCAGAACGGTGGCGCGCTGACGCACTACTGGCCCTGGCCATCGCCGAGCATTCCGGATTACGGTTTGTGATCCTCGATCGCTTCGACGTTCTGGATCTGCCCGGACGAGGCCAACTGCTCGGCATGCTGGTCGCCATGGCCAAGGCCGGCACCATCGATAGCGCCATTGTCTGCGGCACCCTTAAGGCCAAGCCCGCCAAGTTGCCGCCAGAAATCAACGCGGTGTGGATCGAGGGCGGTGTTGCCGCCGGCGACCAGCAACTACAGGAAGCAAGTTGATGCGTAAGGTCGAACTGAAACGAAAGGTGTTCGTTCCAGCATCCGGGGACGTTCGCGGCCACTGGAAAGACGTCGAACCGGTGATCGCTACCTTCCACCAGTTTGGCGCGGCGTATGAAGAGTTCGAATCAGGCCCGGGCAACTACACCGTGGCCATCGGCGAGTTGCCAGACGGAACCGTCGAAACCGCGAACCTATATGACGTCCGCTTCATCGAGTAACCCACCCATCGCAACACCACAGGCGCCTACGGGCGCCTTCTTTTCGCCTGGAGAAAACCAATGTCCGATTTGATCTGCGTGTTCGACACCGAAACCACGGGCTTTCCCAACTGGAAAATCCCGAGCGACGACCCGTCGCAACCTCACCTCGTCGACATCTGCGCCCTGCTCTACACCCCACAAGGTGAACTGGTCGACTCGTTCGAAGCGATGGTCCGGCCGGATGGCTGGATGATTCCGAACGATGTCTCGGTAATTCACGGCATCACCACGGAAATGGCGCTTGAACAGGGCATTCCTGAACTTGAGGCCCTTGGCGGTTTCCTGAGCATCTACATGCGTGCCGGGCTCCGGGTTGCGCACAACTGCGCATTTGATGACCGAATCATGCGCATCGCGATCATGCGTTACATCGGCAAGCAGGCCGCTGACGTCTACAAAACGGAGACTAGCTACTGCACAGCCACCAGTTCGAAGCCCATCTGCCAGTTGCCACCCACCGAGAAGATGAAGGCGACCAACTTCAAAAACTCGTTCAAGACACCAACCGTCGCCGAGGCCCTGTTGCACTTCACCGGTGAAGAACTGGTCGGTGGCCACCGCGCCCGGCCCGACACCGAGGCCTGCGCCCGCATCTACTTCGCCATGAACCCGCCTGCTCAGGTGGCCTAAATAAAAACGCCCCGTGAGGGGCGTTTATTTATTCAGATTTCTGTCCGTTTCCGACGCTTCTACCGCGATCAAGCCCCCAATCAATAGCTTGCCCGACCGTCATGTCTTTAACGTCGTCCGTGTAGTCCTCAACGATTGGCTTTCCCTCAGCGCTGTAAACCCCAACGAATAGCTGAATGGTGCCATCGCTTAGCTGCCTGCAACACGATTCGACAAATGCTCCGTTTGTCAGTGTGTCCTCTTTACTCACATACGACTGCCGAACAGCCGCCCACTCGAAGTACGTTTTTGTCCTTTGACGACTCGCCAATCCCATTGCCCTACCCCTTGCTGTAGTTGAGCAACGAGTAAGGCACAAGCTTTCAATTTACGCCAACAGGCAAGGTCCCCCAATGAATTCACTCGCACAACAGACGCTCGCCAGCGCCTTGGGCAAAGCCTTGCCCGCGCCAAAGCTGTTACCGCCAATCGTGGCTAATGAGCCGTTGCCCGATCTGGTTATCACCGGCCCCATCAACCGGGTGATGGAACTGGAGGGTAAGCGGTTCGCCCTTGAGTTTGTGAGAGGGCTCGGCGCTTCCATCCGCCGCGAACCCATCAGGATCAAGGCCATTGCAGACCTGACCAAGTACGCCGCCGCGCAGCCTTCCAGCGTGGCCAGCGGCGTGAAGATCGTCATTGATGTGCTGAAGGGGGCTGCATGAAAGAGCGCCCGATTCTATTCAGCGCGCCGGTGGTGCGCGCCATTCTCGAAGGCCGGAAGACGGTCACGCGGCGGGCACTCAAGATGCCCCACGGCTTCTGGGAAACATCTGAAGCGGGCGAACTGGTGCCGATTCCTGCCAACTGCCCATTCGGCAATCCCGGGGACAGGTTGTGGGTGCGCGAGCCGTTCGGTGAGGTCTACGAGTATTGCGATCACCCCGAAATGCCCGGCTGCCCAACCGAGTATTGGCACATCGCCTGGAAATACCGGGCAGACGCTGAGACGCCTGAGATTGAAGACGGGGTGTTCGAAGGCTGGCGCCCAAATATTCATATGCCGCGCCGTGCGAGCCGAGTCGTTCTCGAAATAACGCAAGTCAGAATTGAGCGGTTGCGCGATTCGGAAGACTTGGAATTGCTGGATGAACTGGGCGACATGCTCGAGGACTGTGATAGCGCCGCCGGAAAGGAGTTCTTGCGCATCGAGCATTTGCAGTCAGCTGGCGCACCACTCCGGATGATCCCTGAAATGTACGGCTTCAAAGCGTTCTGGGATGGGAAGCACGGCGCAGGGAGTTTCGATGCCAACCCGTGGGTCTGGGTCGTCGAGTTCAAGCGGGTGCCCATAACTAACCAATTCGGGGGAGATAGTGATGAGTGAAGTGAAGCGTTACCACGTGACCGAGGCGGGGCTCGTTGAGGGCCAGTCCCTGGGGCGAATCAATGTTGTTCTGGGGGCCGACTTCGACCGCGTCGAGGCTGAGCGTGACGCCCTGCAGTTGCGCCTGAACGCAGCGGATCAGGCCTTGGACGAGGCCGACGATGGTTTTTCCCTGTTGAGCCTGGAAGCTGGGCGGCGGATCGATCTTCTGGAGGGACTGCTGGAGAAGATGCTCAAGGCAATGAAGCGAACGTATCAGGCAGGCCGTGACCGCATCGTTGACCTGGGCGGCGACTGTGACGGCGTTGAATACATGATGAACAGCGACCTGACGGTTCAGGAAGTCCGAACCGTGCTCAAGCCAGCCGATGAGGCTTGCCAGTTCCCGCAGTCGTGCACCACCCGCTGCGACTGCGACATTCCAGACTTCAGCCCCGGCAATGGCAACAAGGCGCGGCGCCGAGCGGAAGCGCTGCTCGGCTTTAAGGTCGTCGAGGATCCGACACTGGCGCCCGGTGAAATCAAGTTGGTGCAGCCGACAGTCAAGGATGCCGAACAATTCAGAACCTGCCTCGGATGCTTCGGCGCTGGCACCATCTGCACCGGTATCGAAGAAGCATCCTCAACAATCTGCAACGGGTGCAACGGCACCGGGAGAGAGAACCCATGAACACCGCACGCAACGATCAACACGAAGAGCCGGTCGAGTTCATCCGGCTGCCGAAGGTCAAGGAACTGACCGGCCTGGGTACCACCAAGATTTACACCATGGCAAGCGAGGGTCTGTTCCCAAAACAGGTACCGCTGGGTGGCCGGGCTGTAGCCTGGGTGAAGGCCGAGGTTCTGCAATGGAACAACGACCAGCTCGCCGCCGCCCGGGGTCAGCCTTCCAACTCGAGCTTATCCAAGTAATCTGCCCAGTCCTGCATCATCCCCCGCCGCTGTTCCACGTACTCCGCGTGGTTGTAGGTCTTCCTTACTTTGCTTGAACTCGCATGCGAAAGCTGCGCCTCGATCCAGTCCTCGTTGTAACCCATCTCGTTCAAGGCCGTTGAAATCGTGGCACGGATCCCGTGCCCGGTCAGCTTGCCTTCATACCCCATGCGCTTTAATGCAGCGTTGACCGTGCCGTCACTGATTGGCTTGCTCGGGTCGTTGCGGCCCGCGATCAGCAGTTTGTAACTGCCGGTCAACTGATGCACCTTGCGCACCTCTTCAACCGCCTGCCGCGACAGTGGCACCAGATACGGCGGAATCTCACCTCCCTCCTTTGTTCGAATCATCTTCCTCAATTGCTTCACGCCTTCTGGCGGTATCGTCCACAGCGCGGCGCCCAGGTCAAACTGGGCTGCCGTCGCATGGCGCACCTCGCCCGTGCGAACACCGGTCAGCAGCAAGATACGAATGGCGCTCTTCGTGTAGCCAGCGCAGTCGAAGCCCCTGAGCGTGTGTAGGAAGGCTTTCAGGTCGCGCTGCCTGAGCATTGGGTTGTGCTTCACCGGCGGCTCTTTGGCGGCGACGATGTCCAGGTCAGCGGCTGGGTTCATGTCCAGGTAACCCGAGGCAATGCCAAACCGGAATATCTCATTGAGCCAGGCGCGACACTTGCGGGCCGAGTTCAGCGCCGCGCGCTTTTCCACCCTGCGCACAGCCTCAAGTACATCGGATCGCTTCACCTCGGCCACAGGGATCTTGCCCAGCACCGGGATCAGGTCCTTGTCCAGGTAGAACCTCGACTGATAGGCGGCACCTTTTTTAGCCACCACCAGCCGCGGGGTTTTGAAGGTGTGCCATTCGTTGGCCACAACTTCGAAGGTCTTGACCGCTTCCGATGCGGCGGCGCGTTTCTCTTCCCGACGCTGCAACCGTGGGTCGACACCCTTGGCGACGAGCGTGCGAGCCTGATCCCGTAGTTCGCGGGCTTCCTTTAGGGTGATTTCGGGATAGGTGCCCAGCGACATGCGCGGCTGTTTACCGTGCCAGGAAAACCTGAAGTGCCAGGACTTGGTGCCATTGGGGGCGATGAACAGGGAAAGGCCGCTGGCATCCGTGAGGGTGAAGCTTTTGTCGGCCGGCTTGGCCTGTCGCACAGCGGTATCAGTGAGGGGCATTAGTACATCACCAAGTCACTCGAATTAAGAAGTGCTGAATGATGTACTAAAAGTGCGCGGCACGCAGCGAAAGACTACGAAAGACCACGAAAAGAAAAACCGCCAAGGCTTGTGGCTCTTGGCGGCTTCGGGAAACTCTGTGAAACAGGGCGGAAATTAATATGGTGCCCGAGACAGGAATCGAACCTGCGACCTTCGCGTTACGAGTGCGCTGCTCTACCGGCTGAGCTACACGGGCGGTGGGCTAAACCTAGCACTGACTTCAGGGGCAGGCAACTTCCGGAACGTCTCAATTTCCTGCAGACAAAAAAATGCCCCACAGCTTTCACTGCGGGGCATTTTTTATAACGTTGAAGCGGTCAGGCGTGAGGCGTGATTAAACGCCCGAAGCCTTGGCTGCCGCCACGTCTTTGATGGACAGCTTGATACGGCCGCGGTTGTCCACGTCCAGTACCAGTACTTCCACTTCCTGGCCTTCTTTGAGGATGTCGGTCACTTTCTCAACGCGAGCATCGCTCAGCATGGAGATGTGAACCAGACCATCCTTGCCCGGCAGGATGTTGACGAATGCGCCGAAGTCGACGATGCGTTCAACCTTACCGACATAGATCTTGCCGATCTCGGCTTCAGCGGTGATGCCCAGAACGCGCTGACGAGCAGCTTCCGCCGCTTCCTTGGTTTCGCCGAAGATCTTGATCGAACCGTCGTCTTCGATGTCGATCGAAGCCTTGGTTTCTTCACAGATCGCACGAATGGTCGCGCCGCCTTTACCGATGACGTCACGGATTTTGTCGGTGTCGATCTTCATCGCGATCATGGTCGGAGCGTTGGCCGACAATTCGGTACGCGACTGGCCAATGATCTGGTTCATCTGGCCGAGGATGTTCAGGCGCGCTTCCAGGGCTTGGCCCAGAGCGATTTCCATGATCTCTTCGGTGATGCCCTTGATCTTGATGTCCATCTGCAGCGCGGTGACGCCTTTGGCGGTACCCGCTACCTTGAAGTCCATGTCGCCCAGGTGGTCTTCGTCACCCAGGATGTCGGTCAGGACGGCGAATTTCTCGCCTTCTTTAACCAGACCCATGGCGATACCGGCAACCGGCGCCTTCATTGGCACACCAGCGTCCATCAGGGCCAGGGAAGCGCCACAAACGGAAGCCATCGAGCTCGAACCGTTGGATTCGGTGATTTCCGACACAACACGGATGGTGTACGGGAACACGTCAGCGGCAGGCAGCATGGCCGACACCGAACGACGGGCCAGACGGCCGTGACCGATTTCGCGACGACCAGCACCACCCATGCGACCACACTCGCCTACCGAGAACGGAGGGAAGTTGTAGTGCAGCATGAACGGGTCTTTTTTCTCGCCTTCCAGGGTGTCCAGCAGTTGTGCGTCACGGGCAGTACCCAGTGTTGCAACGACCAGAGCCTGGGTTTCGCCACGAGTGAACAGAGCCGAACCGTGGGTCTTTGGCAGAACACCGACTTCGATGTTCAACGGACGTACGGTCTTGGTGTCGCGACCGTCGATACGTGGCTTGCCGTTAACGATGTTTTCGCGAACGGTACGGTATTCGATTTCGCCGAAAGCCGCTTTGACTTCGCTGGAAGAAGGCTGGCCTTCTTCACCGGACAGCTTGGCAACGACCTGGTCCTTCAACTCGCCCAGGCGAGCGTAACGGTCGGCCTTGACGGTGATGGTGTAGGCCTGGGAGATCGCTTCGCCGAACTCGGCACGGATAGCGCCCAGCAGTTCGGTGGCTTCTGGCGCAGGTGCCCAGGTCCAGGTCGGCTTGGCAGCTTCAGCGGCCAGTTCCTTGACGGCGTTGATCACAACCTGGAACTCGTCGTGAGCAAACAGTACCGCGCCCAGCATCTGGTCTTCGGTCAGCTCTTTGGCTTCCGATTCAACCATCAGCACGGCGTCCGAAGTACCGGCAACGACCATGTCCAGGCTCGAGGCAGCCTGTTGCTCGTAGGTCGGGTTCAGCAGGTAGCCGGTGCTTTCGTGGAAGGCAACGCGGGCAGCGCCGATCGGGCCATCGAAAGGAATGCCGGAGATTGCCAGAGCAGCCGAGGTACCGATCATCGCAGCGATGTCCGGATCGGTCTTCTTGCTGGTGGAAACGACGGTGCAGACAACCTGCACTTCGTTCATGAAGCCTTCGGGGAACAGCGGACGGATCGGACGGTCGATCAGTCGGGAAGTCAGGGTTTCTTTCTCGGAAGGACGGCCTTCGCGCTTGAAGAAACCGCCAGGGATCTTACCGGCAGCGTAAGTCTTTTCCTGGTAGTGAACAGACAGAGGGAAGAAGCCCTTGCCTGGATCGGCTTGTTTTGCACCGACTACGGTCACCAATACGCTGACGTCGTCGTCAACGGTGACCAATACTGCGCCGGAGGCCTGACGGGCGATACGGCCAGTCTCGAGGGTAACGGTCGACTGACCGAACTGGAATTTTTTGATTACCGGGTTCACGGTGTCCTACCTTCTTTGTGGCTCTTGGGGGAACTGGTTTCTTGCGAAATTCTTGGGCAATGTCGGGAGTCGGCCCGACCGGTTTGTCCAGGTGCTACTCAGGCAAAGCAGGTATCCAGATAAAACTTGAGGCTGGGAGCCTGCCATGCGCCAACGGGAAACCCGCTGGTGCACGACAGACAACCAACCTCTAGCGCAATCGCTTATTAGCGACGCAGACCCAGGCGACCGATCAGAGTCTGATAGCGACCCAGATCCTTGCCTTTCAGGTAGTCCAGCAGCTTACGACGCTGGTTAACCATGCGGATCAGACCACGACGGGAGTGGTGGTCTTTACCGTTGGCCTTGAAGTGACCTTGCAGTTTGTTGATGTTGGCGGTCAGCAGTGCAACTTGCACTTCTGGCGAACCGGTGTCACCAACAGCTTGCTGGTAGTCAGCTACGATTTGAGCTTTTTCTTGAACGTCGAGAGCCATGAGGCAATCCTTTTATCAGGAAACTGTTTGTCGAAAAACAGTTTCAACAGGCCAGGGACAAATCCCTGTATCTAAAAATGAGTAGTGACCGTGCCTGTTGACAGCCACCCTCGCCAGCCTGCTGTTACACAGACTGGTTTCGGTCATTCTGACCGAATCAGTCGACGCGGCGCGATGCGCCCGTCTTCGCTCACTTCACCGATACCGATGAAACGACCATTGTGATCCTGTACCCGCACCATGCCGAACTTCGGAGCATCCGGGGCACGTACCGGCTGGCCGTTGAGCCAGTAGAACGCACTCGCTTCCGAGAACTGCAACAGTGGCCAATCCAGCAGGCCGCTGTCCGATGGCATCAGGAAGCGATCGACCGCTTCGTTGCCGCCTTCGGCATGTACCGCTTCCAGCTCTTCGAGGGTAACCGTCTGCGCCAGGGTGAATGGCCCGGCCTGGGTACGTCGCAGTTCTGCAACGTAAGCGCCACAACCGAGTTGCTCACCGATATCCTCCACCAGGGTGCGGATATAGGTGCCTTTAGTGCAATCCACCGCCAGCCGCGCAGTATCACCTTCGAAGGCCAGTAATTCCAAGCGCGTAATAGTAACAGAACGCGGTTCGCGCTCCACTACTTCGCCTGCACGAGCCAGCTTGTACAGCGGCTGGCCATCACGCTTGAGCGCCGAGTACATCGGCGGTATCTGACTGATTTGCCCACGAAATTTCGGCAGTACAGCCTCGATATCGGGGCGACCAACGGTCACCGGGCGTTCCTGCAAAACTTCACCCTCGGCATCCGCCGTGGTGGTGGTCTTGCCCAGTTGCGCCAGGGTTTCATAACCCTTGTCGGAGTCGAGCAGGTATTGTGAGAACTTGGTGGCCTCGCCAAAGCACAGCGGCAACACGCCGGTGGCCAAGGGATCGAGACTGCCGGTATGACCTGCCTTTTCGGCGTTCAGCAACCAGCGAACCTTCTGCAAGGCCGCGTTGGAGGTGAACCCCAGCGGCTTGTCGAGAAGGATAATGCCGCTGACGTTACGACGGATACGTTTGACCTGAGCCACCGATTACTCCTTGGTGTCTTCGGCTTCTGCCGCAACCGGATGCTGATTGTCTTCAGCCACTGCGCGCTCGATCAATGCCGACAGATGCGCACCACGCACGACGCTTTCGTCGTAGTGGAAGTGCAGCTGTGGAACGCTGCGCAGTTTCATCTCGCGAGCCAGCTGCATACGCAGGAAACCGGCGGCGGAGTTGAGCACCTTGATGCTTTGTGCAATTTCTTCGGCGCTGTCCTGCCCCATCACGGTGATGAAGATCTTGGCGTGACCGACGTCACGGCTGACTTCCACTGCGGTAATGGTGACCAGGCCGACGCGCGGGTCTTTGACTTCACGACGGATCAGTTGTGCAAGCTCGCGCTGCATCTGATCGCCGATGCGTTGGGTACGGCTATATTCTTTTGCCATGTCTTGTTACCTGTTACTGCCCCACGGTGAAACCCGTAAGGTCTGAAAGCGGCAAACGCCCGGCCTGACAAAAGCCAGACCGGGCGTTGCGTTTAGAGTCCTGGTGACGAGCTGCGCATTTGCATGCGACGCCCCGTCACGGCTCCTGAAGTGCGCGAATTAGAGGCTGCGAGCAACCTGCACCTTCTCGAAGACTTCGATCTTGTCACCGACCTTGACGTCGTTGTAGCTCTTCACGCCGATACCGCATTCCATGCCGGCACGTACTTCGGAAGCGTCATCCTTGAAGCGGCGCAGGGATTCCAGCTCGCCTTCGAAGATAACAATGTCTTCACGCAGTACACGGATCGGACGGTTACGGTGCACAACACCTTCGATAACCATGCAACCGGCGATCGCGCCAAACTTCGGCGAACGGAACACGTCACGCACTTCGGCGATACCCAGGATGTTCTCGCGAACATCGCTGCCGAGCATACCGGTCAGGGCTTTCTTGACGTCTTCGATGATGTCGTAGATCACGTTGTAGTAACGCATATCCAGACCTTCCTGCTCGACGATCTTGCGCGCGCCGGCATCGGCACGCACGTTGAAGCCGAACAGTACAGCGTTGGAGGCCAGTGCCAGGTTGGCGTCGGATTCGGTGATACCACCGACACCGCCACCCACTACACGCACTTGCACTTCGTCGTTACCCAGGCCGTTCAAGGCACCGTTCAACGCTTCCAGCGAACCACGGACGTCGGATTTGAGGACGATGTTGAGCGTCTTCTTCTCTTCCTGACCCATGTTTTCGAAGATGTTTTCCAGCTTGCCGGCGTGAGCACGGGCCAGCTTGACTTCGCGGAACTTGCCTTGACGGAACAGAGCCACTTCACGGGCTTTCTTCTCGTCGGCAACCACGCTCATCTCGTCGCCAGCATCCGGGGTACCGTCCAGGCCGAGGATCTCGACAGGGATGGCCGGACCGGCTTCCTTGATTGGCTTGCCGTTCTCGTCGAGCATGGCACGTACACGGCCATAGTTCGAACCGACCAGGACCATGTCGCCTTGGCGCAGGGTACCGTCTTGAACCAGAACGGTAGCCACCGGGCCACGGCCCTTGTCCAGACGGGACTCAACCACAACGCCACGGCCAGGAGCCGAAGGAGTTGCAGTCAGTTCCAGGACTTCGGCTTGCAGCAATACGGCTTCGAGCAGTTCGTCGACGCCAGTACCCATCTTCGCCGAGACCGGTACGAACGGAGTGTCACCACCCCACTCTTCCGACGTCACGCCGTGAACCGACAGTTCGCTACGGATGCGATCGAGGTCAGCACCTGGCTTGTCGATCTTGTTCACTGCAACAACCAGTGGCACACCAGCCGCTACCGCGTGCTGGACAGCTTCAATGGTCTGCGGCATCACGCCGTCGTCCGCTGCAACCACCAGGATCACGATGTCGGTCGCCTTGGCACCACGGGCACGCATTGCGGTAAACGCAGCGTGACCAGGGGTGTCGAGGAACGTCACCATGCCACGGTCGGTTTCAACGTGGTATGCGCCGATGTGCTGGGTGATACCACCGGCTTCGCCAGCAGCAACCTTGGCACGACGGATGTAGTCGAGCAGGGAAGTCTTACCGTGGTCAACGTGGCCCATTACGGTCACGACTGGTGCACGGGAAACTGCCTCGCCTTCAAACTTCAGGGACTCGGCCAGGGAGTCTTCCAGGGCGGTGTCGCTGACCAGGGTCACTTTGTGGCCCAGTTCTTCGGCAACCAACTGGGCAGTTTCCTGATCCAGTACCTGGTTGATGGTCGCTGGAGTACCCAGTTTGAACATGAACTTGATGATTTCAGCAGCCTTCACCGACATCTGCTGGGCGAGATCGCCAACAGTGATGGTTTCGCCGATCTTCACTTCGCGCACGACAGGGCCGGTAGGGCTCTGGAAACCGTGGGCGTTGCGCTTCTTCAGCTTGGCCTTGCCGCGACCACCACGACGGAAGCTATCGCTTTCTTCGTCGGTAGTACGTGGGGCAACACGTGGAGCCGGAGCCTTTTCCTTGACCGAAGCACGATGCGGAGCGTTTTTGCGCTCGCCATCGCCGCTACCGCGACGATTGCTGTCGTCGGCACGTGGCTTGTCCGGACGGCGCTGTTCGTCACGCTTGCGGGTATCGGCCGCAGGCGCTGGAGCAGCCGCCACAACCGGTGCGCTTTCGCGAACTGGCTCGGCCACCGCAGCAGGCGCTGCAACAGGTACGGCTTGAGCGGTCGACGCAGCAGCAGGCTGGCGACGCGCTTCTTCTTCGGCGCGACGCTTGGCTTCTTCTTCAGCCTTCTGACGAGCAGCATTTTCTACTGCGCGACGTTCATCCAGTTCACGCTTGCGCTCGGCTTCGATTTCTTCCGGGCTGCGCTGTACGAAGACCTTCTTCTTGCGTACTTCAACGCTGATGCTCTTGCTGCCAGCAACACGCAGGGTGCTGGTGGTTTTACGCTGCAGCGTAATCTTGCGTGGTTCTTCCACTTTCGCCTTGTGGCTGCTTTTCAAGTGAGTCAGCAACGATTGCTTCTCACTGTCAGTCACATGTTCTTCGGCGGCGGTGTGCGGCAGACCTGCCTCACGCATCTGCTGCAACAGGCGCTCTACCGGTGTTTTGACCTCATCGGCCAGTTGTTTCACCGTGACTTGCGTCATGCACTTCTCTCCTCAGGCCGCGCCTAATTACTCGAACCAGTGGGCTCGGGCGGCCATGATCAACTTGCCGGCACGATCATCGTCAATGCCGTCGATGTCGAGCAGGTCGTCAATAGACTGCTCGGCCAGGTCTTCGCGGGTAATTACGCCGCGCACCGCCAGTTCCATCGCCAAATCCTTGTCCATACCCTCAAGCGAGAGCAGGTCTTCGGCCGGATGGGCGTCTGCCAGCTTTTCCTCAGTAGCGATGGCTTTGGTCAACAAACGATCCTTGGCACGAGCGCGAAGCTCGTTGACGGTTTCTTCGTCAAAGCCGTCGATGTTGAGCATTTCTTCCAACGGTACGTAGGCAATCTCTTCCAGGCTGGTGAAGCCTTCATCTACCAGCACCTGTGCCAGGTCTTCGTCGACTTCCAGCTCGTCGATGAAGTTGCGCAGGATGTCGCCGGTTTCTGCTTGCTGCTTAGCCTGGATGTCCGATTCGGTCATCACGTTCAGGGTCCAGCCAGTCAACTGGCTGGCCAGACGCACGTTCTGACCACCGCGACCGATGGCCTGAGCCAGATTGTCTGCGCCAACGGCGATGTCCATTGCATGGGCATCTTCGTCAACGATAATTGCCGCCACTTCAGCCGGCGACATTGCATTGATCACGAACTGAGCCGGGTTATCGTCCCACAGGACGATGTCCACACGCTCACCGCCCAACTCGCCGGACACTGCCTGGACGCGCGAACCGCGCATACCGATGCAAGCGCCTTGCGGATCAATGCGTTTGTCCTTGGAGCGGACCGCGATCTTGGCGCGCGAACCCGGGTCGCGGGACGCAGCCATTACTTCGATCAGGCCTTCGGCGATTTCCGGCACTTCGATGCGGAACAACTCGATCAGCATTTCCGGCGCGGTACGCGACAGGATCAGCTGCGGGCCGCGGTTCTCGGTGCGGATTTCCTTGAGCAGCGCACGCAGACGCACGCCAACCCGGAAAGTTTCGCGAGAAATGATGTCTTCACGGGCCAGCAACGCTTCAGCGTTGTTGCCCAGATCAACGATCACGTTGTCGCGGGTGACTTTTTTCACGGTGCCGGAGATGATTTCACCCAGGCGCTCGCGGTAAGCGTCAACAACCTGAGCGCGCTCGGCTTCGCGAACTTTCTGCACGATGACCTGCTTGGCAGTCTGTGCAGCGATGCGGCCAAACTCGATGGACTCGATCTTCTCTTCTACGACGTCACCGACCTTGGCACCAGGATGCGTTTCGGCAACCTTGCTCGGCCAGGTTTCGATGGCCGGATCGTCCAGGTCTGCTTCTTCGACGACCGTCCAGCGACGGAATGTCTCGTATGCACCCGTGTGGCGGTTGATTTCCACACGCAGATCAACTTCGTCTTCGAAACGCTTCTTGGTAGCAGTGGCCAGGGCCAGCTCCAGCGCTTCAAAAATCACGTTTGCCGGTACGCCCTTTTCATTGGATACCGACTCAACAACCAGCAGTACTTCTTTGCTCATCGTACGCCTCGCCTTTCGCAAGCCATTGGATCCGCGGGATCCGCAGTATCTGGCACGCCTCAGTCAAAACTGGGAATAATGTTGGCCTTGTCGATCATATCGATCGGCAACAGGAACTCATGGTCATCTACCTGCACCACGACATCCTGCTCTTCTACGCCGCGCAGAAGGCCCTGAAAGTTGCGTCGTCCTTCAAAAGGCGAGCGCAGCTTGATCTTCACTTGTTCACCGGCAAATTTTGCAAACTGCTCAAGAGTGAACAGAGGGCGTTCCATGCCAGGCGAGGAAACTTCAAGGGTGTACTCAACGGAGATTGGATCTTCAACATCCAGCACACCGCTGATCTGACGGCTGACGATGGCGCAATCGTCCACCAGCACGCCGCCTTCTTTATCGATATAAACGCGCAACATCGAGTGACGACCCTGAGCCGAAAACTCGATACCCCAGCATTCATAGCCTAGGGCCACGACCACCGGGGCCAGCAAGGCCTGCAACTCTTCTAGCTTGCTCGACACCTGAACCCCCTAGTGCATGTATGTGCATGCTATGCAAAATAAAAAAATGGGCGAAACGCCCATCCTTGAAACGCCGTCGAACAGCGGCGTTGAAAGTGTCCAGCTAACAAAAAGCCCCTTAAAAGGGGCTCCTTAAACTGGTTGCGGGGGCCGGATTTGAACCGACGACCTTCGGGTTATGAGCCCGACGAGCTACCAGACTGCTCCACCCCGCGACAAAGCTGGGGCGGAAGTATACGACCGATCCCCTACAGGGTCAATGTAACCTTCCACCTGCAAGAAAGCCCGCAACAGCGGGCTCTCCTGACTAATTGGTACCGAGAAGGGGACTCGAACCCCTACACCCTATGGGCACAACCACCTCAAGGTTGCGTGTCTACCAATTCCACCACCTCGGCAATACTACGTTTGAAACCCTTCTTACTTCTGCTCTTGAGCTGGAGGCACGTCAGTCGCTGGAGTAGCCGACTTTTGCTCTTGAAGCACCGGGACATCATCAGAAGCCGGTTGTTGCTTTGGAACTTCCAGTACCGCTGGATTTGGGAGACCTACTTGAGTCAGCTGGTGAGCCTTCTCTTTAGCAAAGTAACCTAACCCCAAGCTGGTTATGAAAAAACCTGCGGCAAGTATAGCAGTAAACTTACTAAGAAAGGTAGAGGAACCTTGGCTTCCGAACACAGTATTTGAAGCACCTGCTCCGAAAGACGCGCCAGCATCCGCACCTTTACCCTGCTGCAGCAAAACCAGAGCTACTACGCCCAATGCACCCAGCAGATGAAAAACGACTACGACTGTTTCCAGCATTTTTTCAGTTTCCCGCGGCGCGACAGATCGCACCGAACTCATCTGCATTCAGGGAAGCCCCACCAATGAGACCCCCATCGATATCCGGCATGCCGAACAGTTCGACCGCATTGGCCGCCTTCACGCTGCCGCCGTATAGAAGCCGCACACCTTGTGCGACTTCAGAATTCTCTGCCGCCAACTGGGCGCGAATGGCTGCATGCACATCCTGCGCCTGTTGTGGCGTTGCAGTCAGCCCGGTGCCAATGGCCCAGACCGGCTCGTAAGCGATCACTGCCTTGGCAAAGACACCAACACCCAGCTCCTCGATGATACTGCCCAGCTGACGCGAGACAACCTCAAGAGTTTTTCCGGCTTCACGCTGCTCAAGGGTCTCCCCTATGCACAACACCGGAATCAAGCCACATGCCTGTGCCGCTGCGAACTTGCGGATCAGCACTGCGTCCTGCTCGCCCATGATCTGGCGGCGTTCGGAGTGCCCGACAAGTACCAGGGAACAACCTGCATCCACCAACTGACTCGGTGCAACTTCACCGGTCAACGCACCTTGCCCGGATTCCACCGCAGAATTCTGCGCGCCGACCGAAATCGACTTTCCTTCCAGGCCATCAATCACTTGATTGATATGCAACAAAGGCGGGAATACCGCGACATCAACACTGCTCGGCAACGCCAAGTCACGAAGGCCGTTGATCAGCTCAGCGACGCTGGCGCGGGTACCGTGCATCTTCCAGTTACCAGCTACCATAGGGCGACGCATGCTGTACCTCGTCGGTCAAAGTGGGCGCAGATGTTACCCAACACAATCATGGCTGGCAAGCCGAATTCAGGCAGAAACTTCAGTAACCAGTTTTGCCAGCTCTTCGGCATAGCCACGAACCTGCGTTTCGTCTTCGCCTTCGACCATCACACGCACCAGCGGTTCGGTTCCTGACTTGCGCAACAGCACACGCCCGCGACCCGCCATGGCCTTGGTCACCCGCTCGCTGGCTTCCTTGACCGACGGATGATCAAGAGGGCTTGCGCCGCCACCGAATCGCACATTGATCAACACCTGAGGGCACTTGCGCAGCGCCTGCCGGGATTGCGCCAGACTTTCGTCACGCGATCGCAGCGCCATCAACACCTGAAGCGCCGCAATGATTGCATCACCGGTGGTGGTGTGACTGAAGCACACGATGTGCCCGGAGTTTTCACCACCCACGATCCAGTTGCGCTCCAGCAGCTCGGCAATGACATAGCGGTCACCGACGTTGGCGCGCACCAATGGAATACCCAGGTCAGCCAGGGCCAGCTCCAGCCCCAGGTTACTCATCAAGGTTCCGACCACGCCGCCTTGAAGCTTGTCGCGCTCATGCAGGTCACGGGCAATGATGAACAGCAGCTCATCACCATCCACCACCGCACCGGTGTGATCGACCATCTGGACGCGGTCACCGTCGCCATCGAAAGCAATGCCCAGATCGGCCTTCTCAGCCACGACGGCAGCCTGCAACGGCCCCATATGGGTCGAACCGCAATTGTCGTTGATGTTCAATCCATTGGGTTGCGCCGACAGCACGACGACTTCAGCGCCCAACTCGCGGAACACGCTCGGCGCCACTTTGTAGGTCGCGCCGTGAGCGCAGTCGATGACGATCTTCAGGCCCGTGAAGCTGGTGCCGGTCGGCACGCTGCTCTTGCAGAATTCGATATAGCGCCCCGACGCATCGTTGATTCGCGATACCTTGCCGATCTTGCTCGACTCAACCACGGTCATCGGCGTATCGAGCAACTCTTCGATCATCAGTTCGACTTCATCCGGGAGCTTGGTGCCCTTGCCGGAGAAGAACTTGATGCCATTATCATCATGCGGATTGTGCGACGCACTGATGACGATGCCTGCCTCGGCATGGAAAGTACGCGTCAGATAGGCGATTGCCGGAGTCGGCATAGGCCCCAGCAGCATCACATCGGCACCTGCCGACGTCAGCCCTGCTTCAAGCGCCGACTCAAACATGTAGCCGGAAATTCGGGTGTCCTTGCCGACCAGCACCTTGCAGGCGCCCATCTTGCGGAAAGCCATGCCAGCAGCCCAGCCGAGCTTGAGCATGAAATCAGGGGTAATCGGGTATTGACCAACACGTCCACGAATACCATCGGTGCCAAAATATTTTTTGCTCATAAGTGCTCCATCATTCTTATTCGGCTGATTCCACTGCGGCGATCATCCGCACCACATCCACTGTTTCGGCTACATCATGGACGCGCAATATACGCGCACCTTTCGCCAAAGCCAGCGCCGCGAGCGCCAAACCGCCATACAGTCGGTCCCCCACCGGACGACTCAACGCCTGACCAATCATGCTCTTTCGAGAAACCCCGACCAACAGGGGCCGCCCCAAGGCATGCAAGGCCTCCATATGTTTGAACAAGCTTAGATTGTGCTGCAAGGTTTTAGCGAAGCCAAAGCCGGGGTCAAGAATGACCCGCTCAGCGGGAATACCCACCAATGAACACTGATGCATGCGCTCGGCGAGAAACTCTCCGACCTCCCTTGTAACGTCCTGATACTGCGGATTGTCCTGCATATCGCCCGGCTCGCCCAGCATGTGCATCAGACAAACCGGAAGCCCGGTGGCTGCCGCTGCATCCAGAGCACCATCACGACGCAACGAACGTACGTCATTGATCAACCCGGCACCCAGGCGCGCAGCTTCACGCATGACGGCTGGCGTTGAGGTATCGACCGATATGATCACATCCAGCTCGCGACTGATGCGCTCGACGATGGGGGCTACGCGCTCCAGCTCTTCGAGTGGCGATACGACCCTGGCACCGGGACGGGTGGACTCGCCACCGACATCGATCAGCGTCGCGCCGGCCGCCACCATGGCTTCGGCGTGGCGCATGGCCGCGTCGAGCTGGCTATATTGGCCGCCATCGGAAAAAGAATCAGGAGTGACATTGAGAATACCCATGACATGCGTCTGGGCCAAATCAAGAACCCGGTTGCCGCAAGGCAACCGGGTCGAGGACTGAACAGAAGTCATTTCAAACCTTATACGTCAGCAGCAGGACCACCGATCGGTGTTTCCGGACGCTCATCCTGCACCGCCGGCGGGGTACCGGAAGTGCCCGTGCCACCCGACCAGTCGCGCGGCTCGCGAGGCGAACGACCCGCCATGATGTCGTCGATCTGCTCGGCATCGATGGTTTCGTACTTCATCAAGGCATCGGCCATCGCATCGAGCTTGTCACGGTTGTCCGTGAGAATCTGCTTCGCCGTGCCGTAGCACTGATCGATGATGCTGCGCACTTCGGAGTCGATCAGCTTGGCTGTCTCACCAGAGAAGCTTGCACCCTGACCGCCACCGCCGCGACCGAGGAACACTTCACCCTCTTCTTCGGCGTACATCAACGGACCGAGTTTTTCCGAAAGACCCCACTTGGTCACCATGTTCCGCGCAATCTGGCTGGCGCGCATGATGTCGTTGGAGGCACCGGTGGTCACGCCGTCGAAGCCCAGGGTCATTTCTTCAGCGATACGACCGCCGTACAGCGAGCAGATCTGGCTGATCAGTGCGCGCTTGGACAGGCTGTAGCGGTCTTCTTCCGGCAGGAACATGGTCACACCCAGCGCACGACCGCGCGGGATGATCGACACCTTGTACACCGGATCGTGCTCAGGCACGACACGACCCACGATGGCGTGGCCCGCTTCGTGATAAGCCGTGTTCTGTTTTTCTTTCTCGGACATGACCATGGATTTGCGCTCGGCACCCATCATGATCTTGTCTTTCGCCAGTTCGAACTCTTTCATTTCGACGATGCGCTTGCCGGCACGGGCAGCGAACAACGACGCCTCGTTCACCAGGTTGGCCAGGTCAGCACCGGAGAAGCCTGGAGTACCACGAGCGATCACGGCCGGGGCAACGTCGTCACCCATCGGCACTTTGCGCATGTGAACCTTGAGAATCTGTTCGCGACCACGGATGTCCGGCAGACCGACCACAACCTGTCGGTCGAAACGGCCCGGACGCAGCAACGCAGGGTCCAGTACATCAGGACGGTTGGTCGCGGCAATCACGATGATGCCGTCATTCATCTCAAAGCCGTCCATCTCAACCAGCAACTGGTTGAGCGTTTGCTCGCGCTCGTCATGACCACCACCCATGCCAGCACCACGATGGCGACCAACGGCGTCGATCTCGTCGATGAAGATGATGCATGGAGCGTGCTTCTTGGCCTGTTCGAACATATCGCGAACACGGCTGGCACCAACACCGACGAACATTTCGACGAAGTCGGAACCGGAGATGGTGAAGAACGGTACTTTGGCTTCGCCAGCGATGGCCTTGGCCAGCAAGGTTTTACCAGTACCCGGTGGACCGACCATCAGCACACCGCGAGGAATGCGGCCACCCAGGCGCTGGAACTTGCCCGGATCACGCAGGAACTCGACAAGCTCGCCGACTTCTTCCTTGGCTTCGTCGCAACCGGCGACGTCAGCCAGGGTCGTTTTCACCTGATCTTCCGAGAGCAGGCGCGCCTTGCTTTTACCGAAGCTCATCGGCCCGCCTTTGCCACCGGCACCGCCCTGCATCTGCCGCATGAAGAACATGAATACGGCGATGATCACGAGGATAGGGAAGCTGGCGACCAGAAGCTGAGTCCAGATGGATTGCTGTTCAGGCTGCTTGCCTTCGACCACGACGTGGTTATCCACCAGGTCACCGATCAGGCCGTTGTCCTGGATCGCGGGACGAATGGTCTTGAAGCTGTCGCCATCGTTGCGCTTGCCTGTAATCACGTAGCCATCAACCGCCACGCGCTCGACCTTGCCATCCTTGACCTGCTGGATGAAGTCGGAATAGTTGAGGGTCTGCGGCTCGTTAGGGCTGGAGAAGTTGTTCATCACCGTCACCAGGACAGCCGCGATGATCAACCACAGGATCAGATTCTTTGCCATATCGTTCAATTAACTACCCTCTGAAGCAAGCTCCGCTACTGACGCGCGCTTCGCATGATATTCACCGGCCTAACTTACTACATTACCTACAACTTGGCAGGCGCCGTCTGTAACCCTTTGTGAAACACTTCCTACACAATATTCGCTAATTCTGACAAGGCGTAATACAAAAAACCTATCACCCTGATCGAAAATTCACTCAACCTTCACTGCGCCCGCGGAAACCGCGACCCAGCAGGTACTGCTCGCGAGAACGGTCGCGCGACGAGGTCGGCTTGCGCATCTGCACCTTGTCGAACTGCTGGCGAACGCTCTTGTGGAACTCGTCGAAGCCTTCGCCCTGAAAGATCTTGATCAAAAAATCACCACCGGGCTTGAGCACCCGAGTCGAAAGATCCAGTGCCAATTCGCACAGGAACATCGCTCGCGGCATGTCTACGGCCGGTAATCCACTCATATTGGGGGCCATATCGGAAATCACAAGGTCTACTTCCTTATTTCCGACGGCATCGAGGATCTGGGCCAGCACGGCGTCCTCGGTAAAGTCGCCCTGAATGAAGGTCACGTCCGGGATGCTGTCCATTTCCAGAATGTCAGAAGCGATCAGCGTACCCTGCCCGCCAATCAGACGACTGGTCACCTGGGACCACCCACCGGGAGCCGCACCAAGGTCAATTACGCTCATGCCCGGACGGATCAGACGATCCTTTTCCTGGATCTCCAGCAATTTGTAGCTGGCGCGGGAACGGTACCCGTCTTTTTGTGCCATTTTGACGAATGGGTCGTTGAAATGTTCTTTCAGCCAGTTAAGGCTTGTCTTGGAACGGGCCACGGGATACCTCGGAAATAAAACGGGTCGTGATTAACTGGGCGGTCCCGGACTCGCTCGGGTAAACTGGCCGCCGCTTTTTACAAGATCAGACGCAGGGGTCAGATTATGCCGCTCACTCAAGAGCAGAAGAAACAGTACAAATCCATTGGCCACCATCTGAAACCAGTATTGATTGTGGCAGACAATGGTTTGACTGAAGGTGTGTTAGCCGAACTCGAACGCGCATTGGCGGATCACGAGCTGATCAAGATCAAGCTCAACATCCTCGATCGCGAATCGCGCCTGGCGTCCATTGCAGAGCTCTGCAAGGTCGGCAAAGCGGATCTGGTCCAGGTCATCGGCAAGATGGCACTGATCTACCGCAAGAACTTCAGCGTCAACAAGCAGCTGTCGAACGTCCATCGCTTCAAGTGATGACAAGGGTCAAGGGTGTGCTTCGCGCACCCTGCCACTCCATCCCGGCACCGGCTGCAATACCAGCACCAGCCCGGAAAAGCCCAGAACAAGATAGCTGAACGCCTGCCAACGTAGCGCATCCGGCCAGCCGAAACGCACCGCGAAGTACATCGCGCACGCACACAGCGCCATCAAAAGCAGTTGCCCGCGAATATCCCGCCATAGACTGCCAGGGCCCTCGGCCTTAACCAGCACCAAAGCCTGAAAAATCACACACGCCGTAGCGAATCCCACTACCAGCGTATTGAGCATGCCTGCGATTTCGTCGATCAGCAGCGGCGCCAGGCCAATTCGCCCCAGCACCGGCAACAGACCGATTTGCAACAGCCACAGGCCGCCGACCCACAACATCTGGGTCAGTTGCCAAAGCATGGCGCCCGCATGAAACGGGCGCCGGCTTTCAGATGTGGCGAACTTCGACAATCTCGTACTCGATAACGCCACTTGGCGTTTTCACCGCAACCACATCGCCCTCTTCCTTGCCGATCAAGGCACGAGCCAGGGGCGAGCCGACCGAAATCTTGCCAAGTTTGAAGTCAGCTTCATCCTCACCCACGATGTGGTAAGTGACGCTTTCATCAGTCTCGACGTTGGCGATTTCGACGGTGGTACCGAAGATAACCTTGCCAGTGTGAGGAATGGTCGTGACATCAATGATGACCTGATTCTGAATCCGGCCCTCGATGTCACGAATGCGCGCCTCGACCATACCCTGCTGCTCACGGGCAGCGTGGTATTCGGCGTTTTCCTTCAAGTCACCCAACTCGCGGGCCGTACCGATGTCCTGGCTGAGCTTCGGACGAACGACCTTGGTCAGGTGAGTGTGCTCTTCTTCCAGGGCGCGAGCGCCCTGAACGGTCATTGGGTATTTCGTTATGCTCATGCCTTCAATCCTGCGTGTAGATCCTGCAAGCGGCGCACGGTCTTCTCGGGACCGAATTTCAGCGCTTCACAGATGGCTTCGCCAGCAGCAATGGTGGTGGTGCAGTAAATCTTGTGCTGCAAGGCATTACGACGAATGGAATACGAATCAGCGATCGACTGACGACCTTCGGTGGTGTTGATGATCAGCGTGACTTCGTCATTCTTGATCATGTCGACCACATGCGGACGACCTTCGGTCACCTTGTTCACACGGCGCACTTTCAGGCCTGCCGCCTCGATCAGCTTGGCAGTACCGGCAGTGGCAACCACTTCGAAGCCCAAGTTGATCAGATCACGGGCCACGCCCGCAACCAGCGGCTTGTCGTCGTCACGTACGCTGATGAACGCAGTACCGCCGGTCGGCAGCACTTCGCTGGCACCCATCTGGGCCTTGGCGAACGCTTCACCGAAGGTGTCGCCCACGCCCATCACTTCACCGGTGGACTTCATCTCCGGGCCGAGGATCGGGTCAACGCCGGGGAATTTGGCGAACGGGAACACCGCCTCTTTCACGCTGTAGAAGTTCGGGATGATTTCCTTGGTGAAGCCGATTTCCTTCAAGGTCTTACCGGCCATGACGCGAGCCGCGATCATTGCCAGGGAAACACCGATGCACTTGGAAACGAACGGCACGGTACGGGAAGCACGCGGGTTGACTTCGATGACGTAGATGTCGTCGCCTTGCAGCGCCAACTGAACGTTCATCAGGCCGATTACGCCCAGTTCCAGAGCCATTTTCTTGACCTGGTCACGCATCTCGTCCTGGATGTGCGCTGGCAGCGAGTACGGCGGCAGCGAGCACGCGGAGTCACCGGAGTGAACACCAGCCTGCTCGATGTGCTGCATGATCGCGCCGATCACAACGTCTTTGCCGTCGCAGACCGCATCCACGTCCATCTCGATGGCGCAGTTGAGGAAGTGGTCCAGCAGCACCGGGCTGTCGTTGGACACTTGCACCGCTTCGCGCAGGTAGCGCTTGAGTTCTTCTTCTTCGTAGACGATTTCCATCGCACGACCGCCCAGCACATAGGACGGACGCACCACCAGCGGGTAACCGATCTTGCTGGCGGCACGAATCGCTTCGTCTTCGCTGCGCACGGTGGCATTTGGCGGCTGACGCAGGTTCAGGCGCTGGACCATCTGCTGGAAGCGCTCACGGTCTTCGGCACGGTCGATGGCGTCAGGGCTGGTACCGATGATCGGCACGCCGGCGGCTTCCAGGGCGCGAGCCAGCTTCAGTGGAGTCTGGCCGCCGTACTGGACGATCACGCCTTTCGGCTTCTCGACGCGAACGATTTCCAGCACGTCTTCCAGGGTCACTGGTTCGAAGTACAGGCGATCGGAAGTGTCATAGTCGGTGGAAACGGTTTCCGGGTTGCAGTTGACCATGATGGTCTCGTAGCCGTCATCGCGCAGGGCCAGTGCCGCGTGTACGCAGCAGTAGTCGAACTCGATGCCTTGGCCGATGCGGTTCGGACCGCCACCCAGGATCATGATCTTGTCGCGACCCGATGGCGCCGCTTCGCACTCTTCCTCGTACGTCGAGTAGAGGTAGGCAGTATCGGTGGCGAACTCGGCGGCGCAGGTGTCGACGCGCTTGTAGACCGGGAAGATTTCCAGCTTGTGACGGTGAGCGCGCAGGCTCTTCTCGGTCACACCCAGCAATTTGGCCAGGCGCATATCGGAGAAGCCTTTGCGCTTGAGGCGGAACATCAGATCGCGGTCGATGCTGGTCAGACCCAGGGTCTTGACCTTCTCTTCTTCCTTGATCAGGTCTTCCATCTGCACCAGGAACCAAGGGTCGATCATGGTCATGCCGAAGATGTCTTCGACGGTCATGCCGGCGCGCATGGCGTCCGCCACGTACCAGATACGCTCCGCACCCGGCACGGTCAGCTCGCGCTTGAGCACGCTCATGCTTTCCGGGTTGGCCAGGTCAACCTTCTCGTCCAGGCCGCAAACGCCCACTTCCAGGCCACGCAGGGCTTTCTGCAGGGATTCCTGGAAGGTACGGCCGATGGCCATGACTTCACCGACAGACTTCATCTGGGTGGTCAGGCGCGCGTCAGCCTTGGCGAACTTCTCGAAAGCGAAGCGTGGCAACTTGGTGACGACGTAGTCGATGGACGGCTCGAAGGACGCCGGGGTCTTGCCGCCGGTGATGTCGTTCGACAGCTCGTCGAGGGTGTAACCCACAGCCAGCTTGGCCGCGACCTTGGCGATCGGGAAGCCGGTGGCCTTCGAAGCCAGGGCCGAAGAACGCGATACACGCGGGTTCATCTCGATCACGACCATGCGGCCGGTGTTCGGGCAGATACCGAACTGAACGTTGGAACCGCCGGTTTCCACGCCGATCTCGCGCAGTACCGCCAGGGAGGCGTTACGCAGGATCTGGTATTCCTTGTCGGTCAGGGTCTGTGCAGGAGCCACGGTGATCGAGTCACCGGTGTGCACGCCCATCGGGTCGAAGTTTTCGATGGAGCAGACGATGATGCAGTTGTCCTTCTTATCGCGGACAACCTCCATCTCGTATTCTTTCCAGCCGATCAGCGATTCGTCGATCAGCAGCTCTTTGGTCGGCGACAGGTCCAGACCACGGGCGCAGATTTCTTCGAACTCTTCACGGTTGTAAGCGATACCGCCACCGGTGCCGCCCATGGTGAAGGACGGACGGATGATGCACGGGAAGCCGAGCTTCTCGAGGACCGCATTGGCCTCTTCCATGCTGTGGGCGATACCGGAACGCGGGCACGCCAGGCCGATGGACTTCATCGCCTTGTCGAAACGCGAGCGGTCTTCAGCCTTGTCGATGGTGTCGGCGTTGGCACCGATCATCTCTACGCCGAACTTCTCCAGAACGCCTTCGCGCTCCAGGTCCAGGGCGCAGTTCAGAGCGGTCTGGCCACCCATGGTCGGCAGCAGCGCGTCCGGACGCTCTTTCTCGATGATCTTGGCAACGGTCTGCCACTTGATCGGCTCGATGTAGGTGGCGTCGGCCATGGCCGGGTCGGTCATGATGGTGGCCGGGTTGGAGTTCACCAGGATGACGCGGTAACCCTCTTCGCGCAGGGCTTTGCAGGCCTGGGCGCCGGAGTAGTCGAATTCGCAGGCCTGGCCGATCACGATCGGGCCAGCGCCGAGAATCAGGATGCTTTTAATGTCTGTACGTTTTGGCATGGGTTTGTCACTCAAATCCGCAGGTCAGTCGGCAAGCCGTCTTGTTCAATCTCTGAAGCCTTGAGGGGGCCGCCGGTGCGGGGCCACCCTCAAGCTTTGCTACATCAGGGCGAGCGATCAGCGTCGCTTGGCCATCTCGGTGATGAAGCGATCGAACAATGGCGCTACGTCGTTCGGGCCAGGGCTGGCTTCCGGGTGACCCTGGAAGCTGAAGGCGCTCTTGTCGGTACGCTCGATCCCTTGCAGGGTGCCGTCGAACAGCGATTTGTGGATCGCGCGAACGTTGGCCGGCAGGGTCGCTTCGTCTACGGCAAAACCGTGGTTCTGGCTGGTGATCATCACCACACCGCTGTCCAGGTCCTGGACGGGGTGGTTGGCACCGTGGTGGCCGTGACCCATTTTCAGGGTCTTGGCGCCGGAGGCCAGGGCCAGCAACTGGTGACCGAGGCAGATACCGAAGACCGGGATCTCGGTTTCCAGCACATCCTTGATCGCCTGGATCGCGTAGTCGCAAGGCTCCGGATCACCAGGGCCGTTGGACAGGAACACGCCGTCCGGCTTCAGCGCCAGCACATCGGCGGCAGGAGTTTGCGCAGGGACGACAGTCACGCGGCAACCGCGTTCGACCAGCATGCGCAGGATGTTCACCTTGACGCCGTAGTCGTAGGCGACCACATGGTACGGCAGCTCGGAGGCTTCGATGGTTGCGTGGCTGTCGGTTTTCAGATCCCAGACAGTCGAGCGCCACTCGTAGCTTTCCTTGGTGCTGACGACTTTCGCCAGGTCCATGCCCTTGAGGCCAGGGAAACCCTGGGCGGCGGCGATGGCGGCAGCTTCGGAAATGTTGTCACCGGCCATGATGCAGCCGTTCTGCGCGCCTTTTTCACGCAGGATGCGCGTCAGGCGGCGGGTGTCGATACCGGCGATGGCCACAACATTGTTGGCCTTCAGGTAGTCGGACAGGGACATCGTGTTACGCCAGTTGCTCGCCACCAGTGGCAGGTCACGAATGACCAGGCCGGCAGACCAGACGCGGTTGGACTCGGCGTCCTCCGGCGTGGTGCCGGTGTTGCCGATGTGCGGGTAAGTCAGGGTAACGATTTGTTGGGCGTAGGAAGGATCGGTAAGGATTTCCTGATAGCCGGTCATTGCGGTGTTGAACACCACCTCACCAACGGTTTGACCGTCGGCTCCAATGGCTTCGCCGCGAAAAATGCTGCCATCAGCAAGGGCGAGTATGGCTGGCTTAGTCAAGAAGACCTCCCGTAAATAAAGCCTGAAAGGGCGATCGCAGGTTGTAAAAAAGCGGAGTGACGTATGGACACGTCACCCCGCTTCTTCACTGAATTATTCTGCGCGCTTTTAGTGGACACACTAAAGCTGTAGCTTACAGAAAAAGGCTTTTTTGGTCTACCGCCAATGAGCCTTAAAGGCTGGAGAATGCGACAGGACGTCGCTTGGCGGAACAAAACCGGGCTCAAACGCGGTGCGCGAGCCCGATTTCGGGTGCATATTAACGCAAATCGAGCACGTCTTGCATGTCGTAAAGGCCAGGCTCGCGCCCGTCCAGCCACAAAGCAGCACGTACCGCGCCCTTGGCGAACGTCATGCGACTGGAAGCCTTGTGGGTGATCTCGACACGCTCGCCGTCGGCAGCGAACAGCACGGTGTGATCACCAACGATGTCGCCAGCGCGTACGGTGGCGAAACCAATGGTCTCGCGCTCACGAGCGCCGGTCTGCCCCTCACGACCGTACACCGCCACTTTCTTCAGGTCGCGACCCAACGCATCGGCAATCACCTCACCCATGCGCACGGCAGTGCCGGACGGCGCATCGACTTTATGCCGATGGTGAGCTTCGGTGATTTCGATATCGACATCGTCGCCCAACACGCGAGCGGCCGTGTCGAGCAGCTTCAGGCACAGGTTGACCCCGACACTGAAGTTGGCCGCGAAGACAATCGGAATGTCCTTGCCCGCTTCCGCCAGCAGTTGCTTCTCTTCAACGCTGAAGCCGGTGGTACCGATGATCATGGCCTTGCCGTGTTTACGGCAGAAAGCCAGGTTCTTCAGGGTCACCGTCGGGTGAGTGAAGTCGATCAGCACGTCGAACTCGTCGACCACCCGATCCAGATCACCGGACAGAGGCACGCCGATACGACCCAGCGCAGCCAGCTCACCGGCATCCGCGCCGACCAGCGTGCTGTCGGGGCGATCCACCGCCGCCGTCAGACCGGCGCCCGGAGTTTGCTGCACCGCTTCAATCAGGGTCTTGCCCATGCGCCCGGCGGCGCCCATCACTGCAATACGTCGCATGCCTGCCTCCTTACAAATCGCCGAAGAAACGCTTCACGCCTTCGAACCAACCGGTGGTTTTTGGCGAATGGCTGTTGTCATCCGCCAGCGAACTACGGAACTCCTCGAGCATTTCACGCTGGCGACGGCTCAGGTTGACCGGAGTCTCGACCGCCACACGGCACATCAAGTCACCAGCACCACCACCACGCACAGGCGCGACACCCTTGCCACGTACACGGAACTGCTTGCCGGTCTGGGTCCCCTCAGGAATCTTCAGCTTGACCCGACCATCAAGGGTCGGAATCTCCAGCTCGCCACCCAGCGCCGCATCGACGAAGCTGATCGGCACTTCGCAGAACAGATGCTTGCCATCGCGCTGGAAAATCGAGTGCTCGCGCACATTGATCACCACGTACAGGTCGCCAGTCGGCCCACCCTGGGCACCCGCCTCGCCCTCACCGGACAGACGAATGCGGTCACCGGTATCGACACCGGCCGGCACTTTCACCGACAGGGTCTTGTACTCTTCGACACGACCTTCGCCGTGGCAGGAGTCGCACGGATCGGAAATGATCTTGCCCTGGCCATGGCAGCGCGGGCAGGTCTGTTGCACCGAGAAGAAACCTTGCTGCATGCGCACCTGGCCGATACCGCCGCAAGTCGGGCAGGTCACGGGCGCAGAACCCTTCTTGGCACCGGAGCCGTCGCAAGGCTTGCAGTTGACCAGCGTCGGAACGCGGATATTCACGGTCGTACCGCGCACCGCTTCTTCGAGGTCCAGTTCCAGGGTGTAGCGCAAGTCACTGCCGCGCTGAGCGCCGCCACGGGAACCGCCGCGACCACCACCGAAGAAGTCACTGAAGACATCGCCAAAGATGTCGGAGAAGTTCTGACCACCGAAACCGGCACCGCCGCCACCCATGCTCGGGTCGACACCGGCATGGCCATACTGGTCGTATGCCGCGCGTTTGCTGGAGTCGGACAGCACTTCGTAGGCCTCGTTGGCCTCCTTGAACATGTCTTCCGACGCTTTGTCATCGGGATTACGGTCCGGGTGATGCTTCATTGCCAGGCGACGGTAGGCCTTTTTCAGGTCCGCTTCGCTTGAGCCACGCTCAACACCCAACACTTCGTAATAGTCACGCTTTGCCATAAGTCTTTGCACTCTTGAGGACGTCCGACAAAACCCTCCTGAGTTTGCCGAACTCGTTGAGCCCCAATACAGGCCCGGACCCAACTCACGTCAATTCAACGATCCTGGTCTTTGATTCTTGCGGTACTTGCGGCACGAAAAGCAGGAGCATTCCCGGCCATACCAACAACACGCGACCGCTGTCGCATGCTGTAAAAATTCGCGTATTCCAGATACGCCAACGCGGGAGCAAGCTCCCGCGCGGCGACATCCTACCAGTCACCGCCTTGAGGCAGTCAACCGGCCGACCAACAACTTACTTGTGGTCTTTGACTTCTTCGAACTCGGCATCGACAACGTCGTCAGCCTTTTCCGCCTTGTCGTCGTGCGGTGCAGCGCCTTCAGCAGGCTGAGCCTGTTCGGCGTACATCTTCTGCGCCACTGGAGCGGAGACCTTGGACAGCTCCTCAACCTTGGCGTCGATAGCAGCCTTGTCGTCGCCTTTAACAGCGGCTTCCAGGGCAACTACGGCCGCTTCGATTGCAGTCTTCTCTTCAGCGCTCACTTTATCGCCGGCATCGGCAACCATTTTGCGCGTCGAGTGAACCAGTGCGTCACCCTGGTTGCGGGCAGCGGCCAGTTCTTCGAACTTGCGGTCTTCCTCGGCGTTCGCCTCGGCATCACGCACCATGCGCTCGATTTCCTCGTCGGACAGACCGGAGTTGGCCTTGATCACGATCGACTGAGTTTTGCCGGTAGCCTTGTCCTTCGCACCTACGTGCAAGATGCCGTTGGCGTCGATGTCGAAGGTCACTTCGATCTGTGGCACGCCACGTGGAGCTGGTGGAATGTCGGCCAGATCGAACTTGCCCAGGGACTTGTTCTGTGCGGCTTGCTTACGCTCGCCTTGCAGCACGTGAATGGTCACGGCGCCCTGGTTGTCGTCGGCAGTCGAGAACACTTGCGATTTCTTGGTAGGAATCGTGGTGTTTTTCTCGATCAGCGCGGTCATCACGCCACCCATGGTTTCGATACCCAGGGTCAGCGGGCTGACGTCGAGCAGCAGAACGTCTTTCACGTCACCGGCCAGTACCGCGCCCTGGATAGCAGCACCCATGGCAACCGCTTCGTCCGGGTTGACGTCTTTACGAGCTTCTTTACCGAAGAACTCGGTGACCAGCTTCTGAACCAGTGGCATACGGGTCTGACCGCCCACCAGGATCACGTCGTTGATCGCGCCAACGTCGATACCGGCATCTTTCATTGCGATGCGGCAAGGTTCGATGGTGCGCTGAACCAGGTCTTCCACCAGCGCTTCGAGCTTGGCGCGGGAGATCTTCACGTTCAGGTGCTTAGGACCGGTGGCGTCTGCAGTGATGTACGGCAGGTTCACGTCGGTCGACTGGCTCGAGGACAGTTCGATCTTGGCTTTTTCAGCGGCTTCTTTCAGGCGCTGCATGGCCAGCGGGTCGCCTTTGAGGTTCATGCCGCTTTCTTTCTTGAATTCGTCGACGAGGTAGTCGATCAGACGAATGTCAAAGTCTTCACCGCCCAGGAACGTGTCACCGTTGGTGGCCAGTACTTCGAACTGGTGCTCGCCATCGACTTCAGCGATCTCGATCACGGAAACGTCGAAAGTACCACCACCCAGGTCGTAAACGATCACGGTGTGATCGCCCTTGGCTTTGTCCATGCCGTAAGCCAGAGCGGCTGCGGTTGGTTCGTTGATGATACGTTTTACGTCCAGGCCAGCAATGCGGCCGGCGTCTTTGGTGGCCTGACGCTGGCTGTCGTTGAAGTAGGCCGGAACGGTGATCACCGCTTCAGTCACGGTCTCGCCGAGATAGTCTTCGGCGGTCTTCTTCATTTTTTTCAGGATTTCAGCCGAGATTTGTGGCGGTGCCATTTTCTGGCCGTTCACTTCAACCCAGGCGTCGCTGTTGTCAGCCTTGACGATCTTGTAAGGGACCATCTGGATGTCTTTCTGCACGACTTCTTCGTCGAAACGACGACCGATCAGACGCTTCACCGCATACAGGGTGTTATGCGGATTGGTCACAGCCTGACGCTTGGCCGACTGGCCAACCAGGATTTCGCCATCGTTGGCGTAAGCGATGATCGACGGCGTGGTACGCGCGCCTTCAGCGTTTTCAATAACTTTTGCCTTGCCGTTTTCCAGCACGGAGACGCAGGAGTTGGTAGTCCCCAGGTCGATACCGATAATTTTGCCCATGTTCACTCTCCCGAAACTTTGGATTTGGTTGCCGCAGCAGTGGTGGCTAACTGCGGTAGCACTTAAACGCTTGACTTATAAATGGGGGCCTTGCGGCGGATTTCAAGCCTGCTCGTCAATCGAAGGCGAAACCGGCGCAGGCGCCTTGCTGACCACGACCATCGCCGGGCGCAGCAGGCGGCCATTGAGCTGATAGCCCTTCTGGAACACCTTCAGAACGCTGTTCGGCTCGACGTCAGCGCTTTCCTGCATGGCCATCGCCTGATGGTGAACGGCGTTGAACGGTTCGCCATGGGGATCGATCGCTTCAAGCTGATAACGCTTGAGGGTGTCGTGGAACATTTTCAGAGTCAGCTCGATACCTTCGCGCATCGGACGGATGCTTTCGTCGTCCGGGCTGGACAGCTCCAGGCCGCGCTCCAGGCTGTCGACGATCGGCAGCAGGTCGCTGGCGAATTTTTCCAGCGCGAACTTGTGAGCCTTTTCCACATCCTGCTCGGCGCGACGGCGGACGTTCTGCAGATCCGCGGCTACACGCAAAGCCTGATCCTGAGCGCCTGCCAGTTGCTCTTCGAGCACTTGTACACGAGCCGCCAGGTCATCACCCGAAGCCTCGGGCGCCTGGTTGGCGTCTGGGTTTTGCGTATCCACTGTCTGTTCGTCAGCCATAGATTTCTCCTTTCAATATCGTCCGCGAGCTCAACTCGCGCTTCTGCCCAGCTATATGGGGCCGCAAAATCCGGCTTCAAGGGGGCCCGACGATTAACCCTACAAAAAACAACTGCTTTGTCATTCCCGGCCGCGATAAGGCTTTCGTCGGACTGAGCGAATCGAGCTAACGAGGGGCATTGTCAGCCGGAAACAAAACACTGTATAAATAACCAGACCTAACACCTGGGAGCGGCCCATATGCTGGTGCACCTGTCCGTACACAACTACGCCATCGTTGAACATCTCGATCTCGAACTCGATCGCGGGATGAGCGTGATCACCGGGGAAACCGGCGCGGGCAAGTCAATCATGCTCGACGCGCTGGGCCTTACCCTGGGCGATCGCGCCGACAGTGGCGTGGTCCGCCCCGGCGCCGACAAGGCCGATATCCTGGCCACCTTCGATCTGGTCGACATTCCGGAAGCCAGCGCCTGGCTGGCCGAACGCGACCTCGAAAACGACGGCCCGTGCATCCTGCGCCGGGTCATCACATCCGAAGGGCGCTCGCGCGGCTACATCAACGGCACGCCCTGCCCGCTTGGCGACCTCAAGGCGCTGGGTGAGCTGCTGATCGACATTCACAGCCAGCACGAACACCAATCCCTGCTCAAGACCGATACCCACCGTCGCCTGCTCGATGAATATGCCGGCGCGACCGATCTGGCCCGCCAGGTTCAACTCGCCGCCCAGCGCTGGCGCCAGACCCGCCAGGAACTGGAGCGACTCTCCAACTCCGGCGATGAGCAACGCGCCCGCCATCAGTTGCTCAGCTATCAACTCGAAGAGCTGGAGAACCTTGGCCTTGGCGACAACGAACTGGAGCAGCTCGAGCAGGAACACAAGAACCTGACCAACGCCGAGACCCTGCTCGGCATCTGCCGACAAGTCGTCGAGCAATGCAGTGAGAGCGATTCCGGGAATGTCCTGAACGCCCTCACCGCCAGCCTCAACCGCCTGTCGAGCGTGAACAGTTCGATCGGCGCACTGGGCGAAGCCAGCAGCTTGCTGACCAGTGCACAGATCCAGGTTGAAGAGGCCGTTGGTGAACTGAACCGCTTCCTCGACAACTTCGACGCCGATCCGTCGCGCCTTCAATACCTCGAAGAGCGCCTCGACGCGATCTACACCCTGGCGCGCAAACACCGCATCCAGCCGACCGAAGTCGCAGAGATGCAGCAGAAACTGCTGGATGAAATCGAAACCCTCAACGCCAACGACGAATCCATCGAGCGGCTGAGCGACGAACTGTCTTCATACGCTCGTCATTATCAGGAAAAGGCTCGGGAACTGAGTGACCTGCGTCATCAGGCCTCGAGCAGCCTGGCCAGCGCCGTGGAACTGGAAATCCAGCGCCTGGGCATGCCTGGCGGGCGCTTCACCATCGAACTGCGCCCAAACAGCAGCGACGAACTGCTGCCTAACGGACTTGAACAGGTTGAACTGCTGGTCAGCGCCAACCCGGGCCAACCCTTGAAAGCCTTGGCAAAAGTCGCCTCCGGAGGCGAGCTGTCACGGATCAGCCTGGCGATCCAGGTGATCACTGCGCAGACCTCCCGCGTACCGACCCTGGTGTTCGACGAAGTAGACGTTGGTATCGGTGGTCCGACAGCAGAAATCGTCGGCCAACTGTTGCGGCGCCTCGGAGAACGCGGACAGGTACTGACCGTGACCCACTTGCCGCAAGTAGCAGCGCAAGGTCATCAACATCTATTTGTGCATAAAGTGCGCGGCGAAGATGCCACCCGCACGGCTGTTTCCAAATTGAGCAAAAACGACCGCGTCGAAGAAGTCGCACGGATGCTGGGGGGCATCGATCTCACCAAGGAGTCCCTGGCGCACGCAAAAAAAATGGTGGTGGCCGCAAAAGCCTGAATAAATAAAGGCAGAAAGCACGAAGGCGACCCTGGGGTCGCCTTCGTTCGTTTCGCGAACCTCAGGTTCGCGCGACATGCTTACTTTTTCTTGCGCACGTACAGCACCAGATTGTGATCAACCATCTCGAAGCCATACTTGTCGACGATTGCTTTCTGAAGCCGCTCGATTTCTTCGTCGAAGAATTCGATCACTTCGCTGGTTTCGACGTTGACCATATGGTCGTGATGCTTTCCGTCGTCCAGCTCGAAGACCGCATGGCCTCCATCGAAGTTGTGCCGCACCACAAGGCCAGCTGCCTCGAACTGGGTCAGAACACGGTAAACCGTGGCCAGACCGACGTCCTCACCAGCCTCCATAAGGGCCTTGTAGACATCCTCGGCACTCATGTGGCGCTGCTCGGCGGAATCGAGCATTTGCAGAATTTTGACCCGTGGCAGGGTCACTTTGAGGCCGGCTTTGCGTAGTTCGCTATTTTCAACCATGGTCAGCTTTCTCGCGATGCTGCTTCGCAGCTTCTCTTAATGCGGGTATGATCGGCGTTTACGTTGTCCCAGCCAAGATAGTGGAAGTCGCCCACCGATGCAAAACACCAAGCTCTTGCTAACCAGTTTCACCTTTGTGGGACTGCTCGCACTCGCCGGTTGTTCATTCCCCGGGGTTTACAAAATCGACATCCAGCAGGGCAATGTCGTCACGCAGGACATGATAGACCAGTTACGCCCGGGAATGACCCGTAAGCAAGTACGGTTTATCATGGGCAACCCTCTGCTGACCGACACGTTCCATGCCGATCGCTGGGATTATCTGTACAGCCTGCAACCGGGTGGCGGTGAACGCCAACAGGAACGCGTCAGCGTTATCTTCAACCCAAATGATCAGCTTGTCAGCCTCTCTGGTGATTTCATGCCAGGCGTGAGCCGTGACGAAGCCATTCTCGGCAAGGACAGCGGCACGACAGTGGCCGCCCCGGCAGAAAACGTCGAGAAGCCAAAACCGGAAAAACCGGTCAAGCCAGGTTCGTTGCTGGATCAGATCCAGAAGGACGTCGACGGTGTAGAAACCGTTCCGGTCCCGACGCCGCAACCACTGGACACCTCGCCGCAATAATTTGCGACGCAAAAAAAAGCCCGGCATGCCCGGGCTTTTTATTGTCTGGCGTTCCAGCCAATCACTGATTCCGCGCCTTGGCCTCGGCCGCTTTCGCCGCGCGCAGTCGGCGCACCTCTTTCGGATCGGCCAACAGCGGGCGGTAAATCTCGATACGATCCCCAGCCTGGACTGCCCGACTCTCCGGATCAGCTACCACCTTGCCGAAGATCCCCACAGGGCAATGGGCCAGATCCAGCTCCGGAAACTCTTCAGCCACGGCCGACCTGAGCAAGGCCGCCCGCACGGTCGTTCCAACAGGCACGGTCACTGTCAGCAGCACCTGACGGTCTTCGGCCGCGTAGACCACCTCGACTTCAATCATGACCTCAACCATGTATCTGCTTGGCGCGCTGGCAGAACGCATCCACCAAAGTATTGGCCGCCTGATTGAACAGCGGTCCCAAGGTGGCACGAACCAGCGGCCCGGCATAATCGAACGACAGATCGAGGCTGATCTTGCAGGCTTTGTCGGTCAACGCCTTGAATACCCAGATGCCATGCAATTGGGTGAAAGGGCCCTCCTCGAGGTTCATTTCGATCGACTGCCCCGGAACCAGCGTGTTGCGCGTCACGAAATGCTGGCTGAGGCCGCCCTTCGCCACGCCGACGCTCGCCCGCATATGCTCAGGTGAGCTCTCCAGGACTTCGGCGGACGAGCACCACGGCAGAAACTCCGGATAGCGCGCCACGTCATTGACCAGGTCATACAGCGCTTGTGCCGGGTACGGCAGCAAGGCCGAACGTGAAATGTGTGTCGTCATGTCAGCGTCACTTCCACAGCTGGGCGGCAAACACTACGAGAATGCCGATGGGCGCCACATAGCGCATCAAGAACAAGGACAGGCCAAACAGCGCAGGGTTACGGATCGACAACTCGTCGCGCACCGCTTCGCGCCCCATGATCCAGCCCGCAAACACCACGAAACACAAACCGCCAAGCGGCAACATGAGTCGCGAGGTGAAGAAATCGATCACACCGAAGAAGTCGAGACCACCGGCGGCTCCCCATTGGTAGAGGTGGAACATCCCGCCTTCGTTCACGAAGAACTTCGCCTCCTTCCAGATATTGAAGGAGAACACCGTGCCCAGGCCGACAAACCAGCAGCTGAACGCCAGCCAGAAGGTGACCCAGGCTCGGCTCACTTTAGTGCGCTCGACCAGGTAGGCCACCATCGGCTCAAGCAGGGAAATCGCCGAACTCCAGGCAGCGACCGCCACCAGCACGAAGAACACCACCCCCATCAATTGCCCGAACGCCACGTTACCGAAGGCAAACGGCAGGCTGACGAACATCAGCCCCGGCCCCTCGCTCGGATTCAGGCCCGCCGCAAAAACAATCGGAAACAATGCCAGGCCGGCCACCAGGGAAACGAAGGTATCGAGCAGCGCCACGCCAACGACCGTCCCTGAAATCGACGAGTTCTTCGGCATGTAGGCGCCGTAGATCATGATCGAGCCGACGCCCACGCTCAGGGAAAAGAACGCATGCCCCATCGCGGGCAACAAGCCGTCCATGACCTTTTCCGGGTGGAAGTCGAACATGAAATGCACGCCCGCCATGAAATGCCCGGTGGTCATGCTGTAGCCCAACAACACGAGGATCATCACGAACAGCAGCGGCATCATGATGCGCAAACTGCGTTCAAGCCCGGCAACCACACCCTTGGCGATCACCACCGCGGACAACAGCATGAAAATGGTGTGCCAAAGTGTCAGGCGCCAGGGATCGGCGATCACATTGCCGAAGTAAGCCCCCACCTGATCAGGCGTCGCCCCCTGAAAATCGCCACGCCCCATGTCGATGATGTAGTCCAGCGACCAGCCGCCGACCACACTGTAGAACGACAGGATCAGCAACGCGGTGATCATCCCGGCAAAAGCGCCCCAGGACCATTTGGCCGAGTGCCCCGCCTCTGTCGCCAGGATCTTCAAGGCATTGGCCGGGCTCTGCCGGGCACGCCGGCCGATCAGGGTTTCCGCCAGCATGACCGGCACCCCGATCAGCGCGATGCAGGCCAGGAACATCAGCACGAAGGCACCGCCGCCATAGACGCCGACCATGTACGGGAATTTCCAGATACTACCCAGCCCCACGGCCGAACCGGTCGCGGCGAGTATGAAGACCCAGCGGCTAGCCCAACTGCCGTGGACAGAAACCTTGTCTGTCGACATCGTTATCACGCCCAAGCGTTCAAAAAAGAGGCCGCATTGTCCGGGATTCAATCAACCTGCTCAAGCACGTAGCAACACCGTAGCCGACTCGCGTGCAACTCCCTATAATGCCGCCCCTATGGCTAAACAGAAGAAACACCCAACAGGGACCATCGCGCAAAACAAAAAGGCGCGACACGATTACTTCATCGAGCATCGTTTCGAGGCTGGTCTGGTCCTGGCCGGCTGGGAAGTAAAAAGTCTGCGGGCAAGCAAGCTGCAGCTGGTTGACAGCTACGTGCTGCTCAAGGATGGCGAAGCCTGGCTGCTCGGCAGCCACATTACGCCCCTGACGACCGCCAGTACCCACGTCATCGCCGATCCCGTGCGCACCCGTAAGTTGCTGCTCAACCGACGCGAGCTGGAAAAGCTGGCCGCGGCCGTGCAGCAAAAGGGTTACGCCTGCGTGTGCCTGTCCTGGTACTGGAGCAAGCACATGGTCAAGTGCGAGATCGCCCTGGGCAAGGGCAAGAAGGAATACGACAAGCGCGATACCGAACGCGAACGCGATGCCGGTCGCGAGTTGCAGCGTGCGGTACGCAACAAGGGCAAGGAAGACTGATTTTTCTGCCTGCGAATTGCGGCGCGAATAAAAAGATCGCAGCCTGCGGCAGCTCCTACAGGGAACGCATTCCAATGTAGGAGCTGCCGCAGGCTGCGATCTTTTGCATTAAACGGTCACATCCCCTTGCGCCGCTCCGCCCGGGCCACGCGCTGCACTTCCTGACGCACCTCTTCCAGCACTTCCTGCACATACAGAATGTGCCGACTGGAAACTTCCCGCGCCTGCTCCGCCCGCCCTTCGATAATCGCCTGATACAACTCTCGATGCTGCGTGATCAGCATGTCGCGGGTTTCAGTGCGCTGCTTGTACATCCCACCGATGTTGGTCACCACGTTGCGCTTGAGCAGATCGAACAGCCCGCGAATGGTGTGCAGCAACACGGCATTGTGGCTGGCCTCGGCAATCGCCAGGTGAAACCTTGCGTCCGCCGCACCCTCTTCGGCACGACTCACTTCTTCGTGACGCGAATAACAGTCCTGCAATTCGTTGAAAGCCGCGGTCAGCCGCTCGCGATCCACATCCGTGGCACGCAGCGCCGCATAGTAGGCGCAAGACGCTTCCAGCGTATGGCGAAACTCCAGCAGATCGCGTTGCGCCTCGGGGTTGCTTTCCAGCAGATGCAACAAGGGATCACTGAAGGTGCTGCCCAGTGATTCCACCACATAGTTGCCACCACCCTGGCGACTGACCAGCAGGCCCTTGGCGGTCAGTTTCTGAATGGCTTCGCGCAACGAAGGGCGAGACACGCCAAATTGCTCGGCCAGCGCGCGCTCGGCCGGCAAGCGCCCACCCGCTTTGAGCGTGCCCTCGAGGATCATGCCCTCAAGCTGCTCGACAATATCGTCAGACAAACGGCGCTGACGAATCTGATCAAACCCCATAACTCGATTACTCCACGATCCGACGGCTCGCCGGCGCTCTATTCTGGCCTATCGGCGCCGCGCCAGCACCTGCCACAACGCATTTGGTCATACCAGGCAGACGACCTGCGCACTTCGCATTCGACAAAAGTTTTAGGGCGGCAAATTGACACACCGCCTACAAGGCTTTTACCCTAGCCAACAGCGATTGTAAATTGGTCTTACCAATTATCCAAGAACGCTGATCAGTGCCTGACCAACAACAATTAGGGGCCACCCCATATGCAAACCTGGCAACAGCTCTATACCCCGCTCGGCAGCCTCGGCCTGTCCGCACTCGCCGCCGTCATCCCCATCGTGTTTTTCTTCCTGGCTTTGGCCGTGTTCCGCCTCAAAGGGCATGTGGCCGGCAGCATCACCCTGGCTTTGTCGATCCTGGTGGCGATCTTCGCCTTCCAGATGCCGGTCGACATGGCGTTCGCCGCCGCCGGGTATGGCTTCGCCTATGGCCTGTGGCCGATTGCCTGGATCATCGTGGCAGCGGTATTCCTCTACAAACTGACGGTCAAGAGCGGGCAGTTTGAAGTCATCCGCAGCTCGGTCCTGTCGATCACCGATGACCAGCGCCTGCAGGTCCTGCTGATCGGTTTCTGCTTCGGCGCCTTCCTCGAAGGTGCAGCCGGTTTTGGCGCACCCGTGGCGATTACCGCTGCGCTGCTGGTAGGTCTTGGCTTCAACCCGCTGTACGCCGCTGGCTTGTGCCTGATCGCCAACACGGCGCCGGTGGCATTCGGTGCCCTGGGCATTCCGATCATCGTTGCCGGCCAAGTCACCGGTATCGACGCGTTCAAGATCGGCGCCATGACCGGTCGCCAATTGCCACTGCTGTCGTTGTTCGTGCCATTCTGGCTGGTGTTCATGATGGACGGCCTGCGCGGCGTGCGGGAAACCTGGCCGGCAGCCCTGGTGGCCGGCTTGAGCTTTGCCGTGACCCAGTACTTCACCTCGAACTTCATCGGCCCGGAACTGCCGGACATCACCTCGGCCCTGGCCAGCCTGATTTCCCTGACCCTGTTCCTGAAAGTCTGGCAACCAAAACGCGCCGCCGGCCAACACATCGTCGGCGCTGTATCGGCCTCTGTGGTGAGCGCCAGTGTCGGTGGTTTCGGCCAGAAACGCACCACCGTGGCTTCGCCCTACAGCCTCGGGGAAATCTTCAAGGCCTGGTCGCCGTTTCTGATCCTGACCGTACTGGTCACCATCTGGACCCTGAAGCCGTTCAAGGCGATGTTCGCCGCCGGCGGTGCGATGTACAGCTTCGTATTCAACTTCGCCATCCCGCACCTTGACCAGATGGTGATCAAGGTCGCACCGATCGTGACCGCGCCAACCGCCCTTCCGGCAGTGTTCAAACTGGACCCGATTTCCGCCACCGGCACGGCGATTTTCTTCTCGGCCCTGATCTCCATGCTGGTGCTGAAGATCAACATCAAAACTGGTCTTACCACTTTCAAGGAGACCTTCTACGAACTGCGCTGGCCGATCCTGTCCATCGGCATGGTGCTGGCCTTCGCTTTCGTCACCAACTACTCGGGCATGTCCTCGACAATGGCCCTGGTATTGGCAGGCACCGGCGCGGCGTTCCCGTTCTTCTCGCCGTTCCTCGGCTGGCTGGGCGTGTTCCTCACTGGCTCCGATACGTCGTCCAACGCCCTGTTCAGTTCGCTGCAAGCGACCACTGCGCACCAGATCGGTGTCAACGACACCTTGCTGGTGGCGGCGAACACCAGCGGTGGCGTGACCGGCAAGATGATCTCACCACAATCGATCGCCGTGGCCTGTGCCGCGACCGGCCTGGTGGGCAAAGAATCGGATCTGTTCCGCTTCACCCTCAAGCACAGCCTATTCTTTGCAACGATTGTCGGCTTGATCACGTTGGCCCAGGCCTACTGGTTCACCGGCATGCTGGTGCACTAAGGGCTACAGGCAACACGATAAAAACCGACGCCGGGCCACGCCCCCGGCGTCCGCTATTCACACCCCGGTCTGTAAGGCTGCTGAAAGCTTCCGGCTCTATATTCAGCAGCCTCGACAGACGAATAACCGGGACCACCCGGAGACCGCCTGATGAGCGAGCTTTATTACAACGCCGTGCCGAATGCGACCCGTGTCGCCCCGCCACTGCCCGAGCCTCGGCAATACCCCAGCGAGAAACCGTCACGGGTCTACCTGTTCGGGACCTGCGTAGTCGATCTGTTCTACCCGCAAGCCGGGATGGATGCGATCCACCTGCTGGAGCGCGAAGGCATTCGTGTCGAATACCCGCAAGGGCAAAGCTGCTGCGGCCAACCGGCCTACACCTCCGGTTACACCGAACAGGCACGGACCGTGGCGCGCTCGCAACTGGCGTTGTTCGCCGGCGACTATCCGGTGGTGGTGCCGTCGGGTTCTTGCGCGGGCATGCTGCGCGAACATTACGCCGACTTGTTCAAAGACGAGCCGGATACGTTGAAACAGGTCCAGGCCCTGGCGGCCAGGACCTACGAGCTGGCCGAGTTTCTGTTGTTTGTCTGCAAGGTGCAGCTCAAGGACAGTGGCGAACCGGTAAAAGTGGCGCTGCACACCTCGTGCTCGGCACGCCGTGAAATGAACACCCACCTGCACGGCCGCGAGTTGTTGTCGCAACTAAGCAATGTGGAGCGGGTCAATCACGATCACGAAAGTGAGTGCTGTGGCTTTGGCGGGACATTCAGCGTCCGTATGCCAGACATTTCCGGCGCGATGGTGGCTGACAAGACCCGGGCGCTGAAGGAATCCGGCGCGCACAAGGTGTTGAGTGCCGACTGCGGCTGTTTGATGAACATCAACGGCTCGCTGGAAAAACAGCAGGAAGCGTTGCGCGGTCAGCATCTGGCCAGTTTCCTCTGGCAGCGAACCGGAGGTGCGAAATGAGCACCTCGACGATTATTCCTACGGTTGCCGTAGAAGAAGATTTCCGCACCCGCGCCCACAACGCACTGGGTGACGCGCAATTGCGAGGCAACTTTCGCAAGGCGATGGATTCACTGATGACCAAACGGGCAGCGGCGTTCAGCGATGCCCATGAAAGAGAACACTTGCGCGCACTGGGCAATGCAATCCGTGCCCGCGCGCTCTCCAAATTGCCCGACCTGCTCGAGCAACTGGAACAGAACCTGACCCGCAACGGTGTGACAGTGCACTGGGCGGAAACGGTGGACGAGGCCAATGGCATCGTCCTCTCGATCATCCGCGCTCACGAGGGGCGGCAAGTGATCAAGGGCAAATCGATGGTCAGCGAAGAAATGGAGATGAACCATTTCCTCGCTGATCGGGGCATTGAATGCCTGGAATCGGACATGGGCGAGTACATCGTCCAGCTCGACCACGAGAAGCCTTCACACATAATCATGCCGGCAATCCACAAGAACGCCGGTCAGGTCGCGTCCTTGTTCCACGACAAACTTGGCGTGGAATACACCAAGGACGTAGACCAACTCATTCAGATCGGCCGCAGAGTCCTGCGGCAGAAATTCTTCGAAGCGGACATCGGCGTCTCCGGCGTCAACTTCGCCGTGGCCGAAACCGGCACCCTGCTGCTGGTGGAAAACGAAGGCAACGGTCGCATGACCACCACGGTGCCTCCGGTACACATCGCCGTCACAGGTATCGAAAAAGTCGTGGAAAACCTGCGCGACGTGGTGCCGTTGCTGTCATTGCTGACCCGCTCGGCCCTGGGCATTCCGATCACCACCTACGTCAACATGATCTCCGGTCCGCGCAAGGAGCATGAACTCGACGGCCCGCAGGAAGTACACCTGGTACTGCTCGACAACGGCCGCAGCCAGGCCTTTGCCGACAGCGAACTGCGCCAGACCCTGAACTGCATTCGCTGCGGCGCCTGTATGAATCATTGCCCGGTCTACACCCGAATCGGCGGCCATGCCTATGGGGAGGTTTACCCCGGCCCTATCGGAAAAATCATCACCCCGCACATGGTCGGCCTGGCGAAAGTCCCGGATCACCCGAGCGCGTCTTCGCTGTGCGGTGCCTGCGGTGAAGTCTGCCCGGTGAAAATCCCGATCCCTGCTTTGCTGCGACGCCTGCGGGAAGAGAACGTCAAGGCCCCGGACAGCCCCCATCAAGTGATGCGCGGTCAGGGCAGCAAGTATTCGCGCAAGGAGCGGTTCATCTGGAACGCCTGGGCCAAGCTCAACAGTTCGCCGACGCTGTATCGCCTGTTCGGTTTCTTCGCCACCCGGTTGCGCGCCCTCACGCCGAGCAACGTCGGCCCATGGACGCAAAACCACAGCGCACCAAAACCCGCTGCCCGCTCGCTGCATGACATGGCCCGCGAACATCTGGCCAAACAGGGAGACCGCTGATGAGCGCCAAGCAAAATATCCTCGCCAAACTGCGCAAAAGCCTGACAGGCACCACGCCAGTGGCCGACAACTTCGATGTCGGTCTGGTGACCCAGCCTTACACCTACGCCCCTGAGCAGCGCATTGCGCAACTGCGCAAGTTGATGGAAGCGGTGCACACGGAAATACATCTGACGTCCGGCCAAGAGTGGCCGACGCTACTCGCGCAGTTGCTGCAGGACCGCCAGTTGCCAAGCCTGCTGATCGCACCGACAACGCCCCACGGTCAACGGATCACGCAGCACTGGGCGAATAATCCCGGCCTGCCAATGCTCAAGGCCTACGACCGTCCGGTTGAAGAATGGAAAGCCGAGCTGTTCAACGACACCCCGGCGAGCATCACTGGAACCCTCGGCGCCATCGCTGCCACGGGCAGCCTTATTCTCTGGCCGACCCGGGAAGAACCACGCCTGATGAGCCTGGTGCCACCGGTGCATTTCGCCCTGCTCAAGGCCAGTGAAATCCGCGACAACTTCTATCAGGTGCAGCAGGAGTTCGAATGGGCCCAAGGCATGCCGACCAACGCGTTGCTGGTATCCGGCCCGTCGAAAACCGCCGACATCGAACAAGTGCTGGCGTACGGCGCCCACGGTCCGAAGGACCTGGTGGTACTGATCCTGGAGGACCAATGAGTCTACCGGCTGCTTTCCTGCGTGATGCACAGCAACTGATCCCCCTAGAGCGACGTTTCGACGACCCGTTGTCGACCCTGGCCTTCGGCACCGACGCCAGCTTCTATCGCTTGATTCCGCAACTGGTGATCCGCGTCGAGTCCGAAGACGAAGTGGTCGCACTGCTGCAACTGGCGCAACGGGATCAGGTGCCGGTGACTTTCCGCGCCGCCGGCACCAGCCTCTCCGGCCAAGCCATCAGCGACTCGGTATTGATCGTGCTGGGGGATAACTGGAACGCTCGCGAGATCCGCGGCCAAGGCACGCAAATCCGCCTGCAACCGGGGGTGATCGGCGCCCAGGCCAATGCCTGGCTGGCACCGTTCGGGCGCAAGATCGGCCCGGACCCGGCCTCGATCAATGCCTGCAAGATCGGCGGCATCGTCGCCAACAATGCCAGCGGCATGTGCTGCGGCACGGCGCAAAACACCTATCACACCCTGGCCGGCATTCGTCTGGTGCTGGCCGACGGCAGTCGTCTCGACACTGAAGATACCGCCAGTGTCGCGGCGTTTCGCCAAAGCCACGCCGCCCTGCTGGAGCGCTTGGCGTCTCTGGGCCGCGAGACCCGGGCCAACGCCGAGCTGGCTGCGAAAATTCGCCACAAATACCGTCTGAAAAATACCACCGGCCTGTCGCTCAATGCCCTGGTGGATTTCGACGAGCCTGTGGATATCTTGAGCCACTTGCTGGTGGGCTCCGAGGGCACGCTCGGATTCATCAGTGCCGTGACCTACGACACCGTGATCGACCACCCGAACAAGGCCTCGGCGCTGATCGTGTTCCCGGATGTCGAAACCTGCTGCAACGCGGTCACCGTGTTGAAAAGCCAACCGGTATCGGCCGTGGAACTGCTGGACCGCCGCAGCCTGCGCTCGGTGCAGAACAAACCCGGCATGCCCGCTTTCGTACAGCATCTGTCGAACAATGCCTGCGCCTTGCTGATCGAATCCCGCGCTGCGTCGTCCACCTTACTGCACGAGCAACTGGCGCAGATCATGGCGTCGCTGAAGGCGTTCCCGGTGGAAAAGCAGGTCGACTTCACCGAAGACCCGCAGGAAAACGCCCGTCTCTGGGCCATCCGCAAGGACACCTTCCCGGCCGTCGGCGCCGTGCGCAAGACCGGCACCACGGTGATCATCGAAGACGTCACCTTTCCGGTCGAACAACTGGCTATCGGCGTCAACCGCCTGATCGAACTGTTCGACAAACATCACTACGACGAAGCGATCCTTTTCGGACACGCCCTGGAAGGCAATCTGCACTTCGTCTTCACCCAAGGCTTCAACAGCCCGGAAGAAGTCGCACGCTATCAGGCGTTCATGGACGACGTTGCGCAACTGGTGGCGGTGGAGTTCGGCGGTTCGCTCAAAGCCGAACACGGCACCGGGCGCAACATGGCGCCGTTCGTCGAACTGGAATGGGGCAGCGATGCCTACCAGTTGATGTGGCAACTCAAACGACTGCTCGACCCCAACGGCATTCTCAATCCGGACGTGGTGCTCAGCGAAGATCCACAGATCCACCTCAAGCACCTCAAGCCCTTGCCCGCCGCTGACGAGATTGTGGACAAGTGCATCGAATGCGGCTTCTGCGAACCGGTTTGCCCGTCGAAAGGACTGACCCTGAGCCCGCGCCAGCGCATCGTGATCTGGCGCGACATCCAGGCGAAGAAACGCGCGGGCATCGATACGTCCGAACTCGAAGCCGCCTACGACTATCAAGGCATCGACACCTGCGCCGCCACCGGCCTGTGCGCACAGCGTTGCCCTGTAGGCATCAATACCGGCGAGCTGGTGAAAAAGCTGCGTAGCCGGAAGGCGACGCATACGAAAACCGCCAACTGGCTCGAAGGAAATTTCGCCACGGCACTTCAAGGTGCACGCTTCACCCTGCACGTGGCCAATGGCGCGCGGATGTTGCTGGGGGCGCCGAGATTGGCGAAGTTGTCGGAGACGTTGACGCGCCTGTCCAAGGGTCAGGTCCCGCAATGGACCAACGCGATGCCGCAACCGGAAAAGGCCATTCGCTTCAGCCCGACGGTGATGGACGCGCGCCCGCGCGTGGTCTATCTGGCGGCCTGTGTGTCCCGCGCCATGGGGCCGGCAGCGGGCGATACGGAGCAAATGTCGCTGCACGACAAGACCCGTGGCCTGCTGGAAAAGGCCGGTTACCAGGTGGTGTTCCCGGACAACCTGGACAATCTGTGCTGCGGTCAGCCATTCGCCTCCAAAGGCTACGCCGAGCAAGCCGAGCACAAACGACAGGAACTGATCGGCGCCCTGCTCCACGCCAGCCGTGGCGGGCTCGACCCGATCTACTGCGACACCAGCCCCTGTACCTTGCGCCTGGTTCAAGACCTGGGGGAAGTCCGTCTGGACCTGTACGACCCGGTACGCTTCATCCGTACACACCTGATGGACCGCCTGGATTTCACGCCTCAGGAGGCGCCGATCGCCGTGCACGTAACCTGCAGCACCCAGCACCTCGGAGAAAGCCAGGCGTTGATCGACCTGGCGCGCAAGTGCAGCAAAAACGTGATTATTCCCGAGGGTATCCACTGCTGCGGCTTCGCCGGCGACAAGGGTTTCACCACCCCGGAACTGAACGCCCATTCGCTGCGCACGCTCAAGGACGCGGTGAAACAGTGCAGCGAGGGGATTTCCACCAGCCGCACCTGTGAGATCGGTCTGACGCAACATGGCGGCATTGACTACCACGGACTAGTCTATCTGGTGGACCGCGTTACCCAGGCTAGGGTGCCCTGATAGCAGGATCTAAAGGAGGGTGCATAAAGGTGCCCTTCGTTAATGCTTCTTGTCGGAATCGACAGCTCTACAGAAAAAAAGAACCCTGATGTGCCACCGCAGTCCACTGATCAAGCCCCGCAAATGCGGGATTTTCCCAAAACTCGGTAAACCGATTTGATGGCCAGCAATGCTGGACCTTCAGTTCAAGGAGAAACACATGAATCGTTCTGTGCTGTTAGGTTTGTTCGTTGCTGCTTCCATGATGGCTTCCACTTCGTTTGCGGCCGAAAAAGACCTATGCGCGGTCAACCTGCAAACCATCGAAAACGGCAAGGCACAGATTCCTCCGGAAATGACTGACCAGGTAAAAGCCTCTGTCGAGCAAGCCAAAGCCGACCAGGCAAAAGGCACCAAGGAAGGCACTGATGATTGCATCGCCGAGACCAACGACATCATCAAGGCCGTCACCGACTCGAAAAAAGGCGGGAAGTAACCCGGTTCACGGCCAACCTCCGGGTTGGCCTTCCGCGCCACGCTGGCGTACATCAACAACGGAGTACAGGCAGCCGGGAGTTCAAAGCCCGGCTGCACCCGCTACGAAGCAAACCAAAACCCGCCAGTTGCGGGTTTTGTTGCATCTGGGGTCTGGAAATTTGCCTACCATCGCTGGAAAAGCTCGACACACTTTCTTAAAAAACCGAATTCTTGCGTTGAATCGCAGTCTTTGAGGTAGGCCCCATCAGATCGTGGCTGATTTTTCGGGCTTGGCCTGGCTGTCCGCTCATACGCCAGCACCGAGACCATCAGCTCAAGGAGATACCCATGAAACGCACCACACTCGCTGGCCTGTTCATTGCTGCCGCCATGCTGGCCTCTCCTGTATTTGCTGCGGACAACAACCTTTGTACGAGCAAGTTGCAAGAGCTCAAAGGCAAAGTGAATGCGCTGCCGGCGACCGCCACAAACACCTCAATGGAGATCAAAAGGCTGATGTCCAGCGCCGAAGCCTCACAAGCCTCCGGGGACGACAAAAAATGCGTCACCGAGGCCACCCAGGCATTGGCACTTGCTGACAGTCAGGGCAACCAACCAAACCCATGATCTGTGGTGGTCAACCTTCGGGTTGGCCTTCCGGGGCGTGATGACGTACACTGTACAGGCCTGCTGCTCACTTGATTCACAGAGCATCAGGCTCGGGGCCGTTTAGGATTCGACGCCGGTTGCGAAACTTTAGGTGCATGCCGAGTTGGTAACAGAACTCGTAAATCCACTGTTGCAACTACTTATAGTTGCCAATGACGATAACTACGGCCAGGAATTCGCTCTCGCTGCGTAAGCAGCCTTAGCCCTGAGCTTCTGGTACCTTCGGGTCCAGCAATCACCAGGGGATGTCTGTAAACCCAAAGTGATTGTCATATAGAACAGAATCGCCGTGCAGTACGTTGTGGACGAAGCGGCTAAAACTTACACAACTCGCCCAAAGCACCCTGCCCGTCGGGTCGCTGAGGGTTAACTTAATAGACACGGCTACGCATGTAGTACCGACAGCGGAGTACTGGCGGACGGGGGTTCAAATCCCCCCGGCTCCACCAATTGAGACACCAACGAAGCCCGCCTTGTGCGGGCTTTGTTGTTTCTAGGCGCACCACAAGCCCAGTAACAGCCTGAAACAGAACCCACACTAACGATCAGTACTTGATATCCCGGGCCGTGCGACGGGTATCCTGCTTGGTGCTGCGCTTGTCCTGGCGACATTCCACGTTGCTCTTGTCGCTGCCCTTTCTGCATTCATCCTTGGTTTGCCGGGCAGTAGAGCGCCCATCCTGCCGGGTATCGCGAGCTTCACGCCGCTGCTCACCCTGCTCGGTCGCGTAGACGGGTAGCGTCACCCACTGCACGCCGGCGGCGATGAGCAGCGTTGCCAGGGCTTTCAAGTAGTGCTTGCGAATCATGATTTTTCTCCAATTCAACATCGCTCGATCGCTTCGTTCGCTCCCCCCAGGAATTCAGCGAAAACGTGAGTTACATCGTACGCCCACAACTCACAAAAGCACTTTGTGGCAGGTAAAAGCTGACGATAGGGTCACATGGACAGTCGCGCAATGCCGCTATGTGCATGGTTGCAATATGGGCACGGCAGGGTCGTCACTGGACCGGACGAGCGGGTTGGGGGTCAGGCTTTGGGGGCATCATTTCAAGCACACGGTGAGATCGAGTGACCTGTGATCGATGCAACGACTTCACCGCGTCCTAGGACATTTCCCGCAAGACGCATCGCCTTTCATGAACTGGCGGACGCATCTTCTCGACGATAGCCTTCAGGGGTCGCTGCAAATCAGCGATCGGCTTTGACAGGCTGAAAGTGTAATCTTCACACCTCCCAAATCAGCCAGCATGCATTCGCGCATGTAGTCACGATTATGGCGGCTGTGCGCGGGGCACCTTCGGGTGCACCGGGTTCTCACACTTCCGGTCTGTCAACCCGCGTATAGCTGCCACCCAATCCTGTTTGACAGCAGGGGATGGCAACTTCTCTAAACAGTGTGAGGAATGCCATCTTGAAAAAGAACAGCCCCAACCCCCCGGAAACCCCAGCCAATTTAGCTGAAGACAAAATCGACTTATCGAAAACCACCGAACCCGCCATCAGCGCCCGCCTCCGCAACCCCAATCAACTCGACCCCATCAGCCACGTCTTCACCCTGCGCCCCAACATCGACACACCGTCCCTGCTCACCCACGCCAGCGAAACCCTGGCCTCGCTCAACGTCATGAGCACCGACCTTGCCTGCGAACTTGAGAGTTCGCGTCGCAACATCGCCCTGGCGATCCAGCAGTTGGCCGTGCTGGCGCAATTGCTGGTGAACCGGGCACTGGACAACATCGCGCCACTCGACGAAGTGGAGGCTTGAGATGGATCGATACATGCCGATGACCGGCATCGACTGCACCATCGCGTCGCTGCTGATCGACACCGAAGCACCGCTGGATGTACTGCATGAAACAGCTGCCTACCGCATTCGAACCGCGACGCAATTGCTAGAGAGTTTCGCGGCTGATGAGGGTGTTTACAGCGAACTGGCGCGGGTGCTGGTCACGTCCCTGCGCGATGGTTGCGATTTGCTGGATGTGGTTGGGCGGCGGTTGCGGATGCAGGTTTGATCTCGGAAAACAAAATGGGCGACTTCCCTGAAGTCGCCCATTTTAATTGATGTTGAAACTACCCAAACGTCAGGGCGAAAGGGGCTGCCGCGTGCTGTATTGCCTTCACCACATGAGGCGCCTGCTCTCGAAACTCAGGGTAGCGCTTCAGCACCAACTCAACTGCCGCAAGCAATCGCTGAATCCGCAACTCAGGATGTTCCACCTCACACGTCTGTGCAAACTCCAACAACCCCTGACGGGAAGCAAACAACGACTTGTTACCCACAAGGTCTAGCGCCAAAACATCTTCAGGGATATAGGCCGTCGTATTAACGATGTCGTATGCCGGCGCGAGGCGCGCGTCACGTTGGGTCGGCTCCGAATAGAGCAAGCCGAAGTTCTTTAAATGAGCATCGCCGTTCCCAACGATGCAGCTCAGCGCTATGTAATCGAAAAGTTGATCAAGCGAGGTTCGTTGATTGTTTGCCGGGCAAAACAGCCGAATCGCTTTGGCTATGGCAGCATAGCTTTTGCTGTATTTCTGATCAGCCGAGAGCCCCATCAGTGCGGCCATGTCCTCGAATCCAATCGGGTTAAGCTGGTCGTCCCGATCAAAGCGACGCATGACAAACAGCCTTGCATTGTCGGACAGGTAAAACTGCGGGACTGGAATGCCCGCCTCCTTGGCAATGGACATGCAAAGGAACTCATTGATGGCCAGTCCTGGAAACTCATCCCGGCCACTCTTGATTATCAAGTCAGAGGTTTTCGAGGTGGCTCGTCGCAATTCGAAATCTTGCTGCTCAGGCACCAAAACCTTCGGCTGAACACCCGATATACCTGCCCGTAAAATATAGCGGTCAAGAAGGTCGGCGAAGATATCTTCCGCTCCATCCCAGGTGAGAATTTCTTCGAGTTTTTCTCCAGGGAACTGCTGTTCGCCAAGCAGGGCATCAACGGTTTCGGAATGCACCTGAATCCTGCCAATTGGCGAACTGCTGCCAGAAAGAGCAAGCAACAACATTGGATCGACATTTACGGTTTTCGCCAGGCGATTGCGCAACTGCTCCAACATATAGCCTTCAGGAAGGTTCATCTGGAATACGGGATGCAGATCCCGCCGACGAAACTCGTCAGCCCGCACGGGCATCGACAGACTGATGGAGGTGTTGGGTAAAGCGTCTTCTAGATAGCGAAAAATATAATTATCGCCGCTGGTGAGGATTCGGCCGCTATGGCCCTCTGGGGTACTGACTTTGAGGGAGGTCATTTTCATTCGAACAACTCCCCAAGCTCTTCAAGGGTCGGCATGGCCGCCGGTATAACGGTGAGCTCGCAGTCCAAAGCGCTCAAGACTCTTGCGTAAGCGTTCATGGCAACAGTATCGACACCCTGCTCGACAGCAATGACTTTCTGCCGCGTCAAACCGGCGAGCTCAGCAAGTCGAGCTTGTGTCAGACCGCGCCTGATACGCGTTTCACGTATTTGGCTACCGAGTCGGGATATCAGCAGGGCGTATTCCATGTTCAGTTACCGTGACATTTATATTTAAATGTATCGTATACAGAACATTATTGCGAATTTGCCTTACACCCCCGTCTCCCCCCACCAATATCCCCAACACAATCGACACCAACGCTGCCGCAAGGGCCGCTTGCGTGCCCGGTCGGAGGTCGACCTTGCCGCGGATCATTTGCCGTAGCGGTGTCGCAAGCTCTGGTACAGGGCCTTGATCCAGATGAATTTTTCTTCACCCCACCCCCTCACGCCAGCCTGTACATTGCCCTCGCTCATTCAAGAAACTACGGTTTGCCCGCCCTCCCGCGGGCTTTTTTTTGTCTGCGAATTCGCAATCCGAGACTCACTGAAGGTTTCCTCGGGTAACAAAAAACCCGCCCCCTTTCGAGATGCGGGTTTTGCGCTTCAACAACGACTCAATTCACAGGTTGAGTCTGAGTCGCCAACACCGGTTGTTCCGCTCTGGTGAGCACCGGCTGTTCCAGCCTCGCTCGCCCGTAAAACGCCAGCGCCGTCAGCAAACACGCCAGCCACACGAAGATACCGGCCCAGAAGGTGTGGGACATGTAGTGCCACCCTTGCAATACTCGCGTGGTGCCATAGATGAAACCGAGTGCCAGCGAGCCGTACATGATCGCTTTCGAATAGCGCCAGCGATAACGGCGAGCCACGAAGTACAACGCCAGCATGGTGAAGCCGCCCGACGCATGTCCGCCCGGCCAGCAGCGCCCCTCTCCAGCGACTTTCAGCAGGTCGAAATTCTCGTACCACTCGACGTGCTCCATTTTGCCGCCGTACAGGGTCGTCTCGATCGGGCAATACACGCTGGTGTGGCCCTTGAGGTAGTGAATGACCCCGGTGCTGATGGAGAACGCGAACACCACGTAGAGAAAGTCGCGTCGATGGCGGTTGGCAAAGCGCAGTACCGGTGCGACTTTGATTTTTTCCAGGAAGGCGATGATTTTCGCGTGTTTTTCAGCCTTCAGGCGTGGCCAGAGAAACGACAGCAAGACACCGATAATCGCAATTTCGCCGGTCCAGTTCGGAATGATTCGCGCCCATTTGTGGGTGATTTTTTCGAACAGATGGACCTGGTCCAACGGGTACGTCTGCGTCACCGGATCAAAAAAGTAATTGTTGAAAGCGATGTCGATGCTGGTCATGTCGAACATCAGGAACACCGCGACCGCGCAGGCCAGCGGAATACCAAAATTCATCCAGTAAAAGCGGTAGCGGGAAGCGGTCAGCATGCTCAGTCCTGATTCAAAGGGATGGTGAAATTCAACGGGGCGTCACCGTCGGCCAATCCGATGCTTCGATAAAGCCAAGCATGCGCGGAGCCTGTGGCGATTCGGCGGAGATAAACAGAGAGGCCCCGTAACCCAGGGTCGAAGTCGGCAAATGGAGCTCTTTTTCCAGTTGGTCCATGCATTCGCTGTGGGTCACCAGAATCATGTTGCGCCCGGCCACCTTGTGCGCCAGCGCGTCGCGCAGCATGGTGCCCTTGCAACTGATCAGCCAGTCTTCCCCCGCGCCAACCTTGTTGAACATGAAGTTGGCAGTCTGTGCAGTGCGCTGGATCGGGCTGTTGTAGATATCGACCTTGCCCAGGCCAAGGTGTTTGAACTGTGCCCCGAGGTTCTCGGCAACACGACGAGAACGCTCGGTAATGCCATCGTTGCCAACCAGGCAAGGCGCCGAGGAGTGATCGCAGCGCTCGACGTGGCGCACCAGAACGATCAGGTCGCCCTTGGCCCATCCGGTCATCAACGCCTGTGCACCGCTCACATTGCCGTGAGCCAGGTCCGGAACGGCGGCAGGTCGCAGCAAGAACACCGTCAACGGGATCACCAGCAGCGCCGAGGCCAACACTACCGCAGCGTTGCGATAACGGGCGAAGCGGCTCAGATCGATCGAGCGCTTTATCCCGAAAAGACTCAGTCTTAATTCCACATCACGCTGCCTCGCCAGCAAACACTGCCTCATTAGATCCCGGCAGGTTAAGGAAACGTGCGTCGGTGACTGGTGAAACGTTTGTGAAAAAAAGCTTAAAAGCGCTGTAAAAATTTTGTTACAGAATCCGTTCGGAAAAATCCTTTCAGCTCCCGGGATTGCTGCCGATACATCCTGCTTACACAGCTTGGCGGCTTCCAAAAAAAACAATCTTCCAGCCAACCGACGATAAAGAAGTACCAAGTTCCTGGAGGAATGAGATGAATAGCTGGTTCGGCAACATCAGCGTGAACCTGAAACTGGGCCTGGGGTTTGGCCTGGTCCTGGCACTGACCTGCGTCCTGGCCCTGACCGGCTGGACCAGCCTGGGCGGGTTGATCGACCGCAGCAACTGGATGAGTGACATCACCCAGCTCAACGCCGGCCTGACCAAGCTGCGCGTGGTTCGCCTGCAATACATGCTGACCAACGGCGACGAAACCGCCGCGCAGAACGTACAGACCACCCTCGACGCCTTCTCGGCCCAGCAGCAAGCCCTGCTGGCGAAGTTCAAGAGCCCGGAAAACCTCAAGCTGCTGCGCGAGCAAGGCGCCGTCATCGACGCCTACAGGACGTCCCTGGGCAAGATGCGCAGCGCCTATCGCGCCGGTAACAGCGCCCGCGACGCCATGAGTGCCAACGCCGAAACCGCCAACACGCTGATCAATGACATCAATGCCCGCGTGCAGCAAATGCCGTTGAGCGACCAGCGCTTCGAACAGTTCCAGGCCATCACCGCGGCCAAGGAAGCGTTCCTGCTGGCGCGCTACGAAGTGCGCGGCTACACCGCCAGTACCAATGCCGAGACCGAGCAAAAAGCCGTCGGCCAACTGGACGCCGCCATCGCCAGCCTGAAACCGCTGAACACGCATTTCGCCGACTCCCGGCAAGACGCCCTGCGTCAGCTGGAAACCGCGCTCGGCAACTACCGCAGCGCCTTGCAGGCCTATAAAGCCGCCAGCAATGACGCGGTGCAAGCGCGCAAGGAAATGACCGACCAGGGAGCGGCCATCGTGTCCCAGAGCGATCAGCTGTATCAAATCCAGCTCGACCGACGTGATGCCGAAAGCGCCCAGGCCCGGACCCTGCAACTGATCAGCACGTTGCTTGCACTGCTGGTGGGCATCATTGCCGCCGTGGTCATCACTCGCCAGATCACCCGGCCATTGCGCGAAACCCTGGCGGTGGTCGATCGCATCGCCAGCGGTGACCTGTCCCACAACGTGCTGGTCACCCGTCGCGACGAACTCGGCGTGTTGCAGCAAGGCATCGCGCGCATGGGTGTGACCCTGCGCGACTTGATCAGCGGCATCCGCGACGGCGTGACCCAGATCGCCAGCGCCGCCGAAGAGCTGTCGGCCGTGACCGAGCAGACCAGTGCCGGGGTCAACAGCCAGAAAGTCGAGACCGATCAGGTGGCCACCGCCATGCACGAGATGACCGCCACCGTGCAGGAAGTCGCGCGCAACGCCGAAGAAGCCTCGCAAGCCGCTGCGGCGGCGGACGGCGAAGCCCGTGAGGGTGACAAAGTGGTCAACGAAGCCATTGCCCAGATCGAGCGCCTGGCCAACGAAGTGGTGCGCTCCACCGAGGCCATGAGCGTGCTGCAAAAGGAAAGCGACAAGATCGGCAGCGTCATGGACGTGATCAAGGCCGTCGCCGAACAGACCAACCTGCTGGCACTCAATGCCGCCATTGAAGCGGCACGTGCCGGTGAAGCCGGTCGAGGTTTTGCGGTGGTGGCCGACGAGGTCCGCGGCCTGGCCCAGCGCACGCAGAAATCCACCGAGGAAATCGAAGGCCTGGTGGCCGGCCTGCAGAACGGCACGCAACAAGTGTCGGCGGTGATGAACAACAGTCGTGTCCTCACCGACAGCAGCGTGGCCCTGACCCGCAAGGCCGGCGAGTCACTGGAGAACATCACCCGCACGGTGTCCAACATCCAGTCGATGAACCAGCAGATCGCCGCCGCTGCCGAACAGCAAAGCGCCGTGGCCGAAGAGATCAGCCGCAGCATCATCAACGTGCGCGATGTGTCCGAACAGACCGCAGCGGCGAGCGATGAGACCGCCAAGTCCAGCATTGAACTGGCGCGGCTGGGTGGTCAATTGCAGCAGATGGTGAGCCACTTCCGCGTCTGACATTCGCCTTGCGGTGAATGAAAGATCCCTTCGCGAGCAGGCTCGCTCCCACAAGTAAGGTGTCGAACACAGAATCTGTGAATGACCCAAAACCCTGTGGGAGCGTGGCTTGCCCGCGATGGCTATCTATCTGACTGCGCAGATACTCAGGCCTCCCAAGGATTGATGACATCAATCCCGGGAAATCCGAAGTCGCGAATGTTGCGGGTGGCTATGGCAGCCCCATGGCTTCGGCAAATGGCGGCAATTTGCGCATCTGCCATTGAAACCGCACGCCCATTGGCTTCAGCACCTGCTGTCAGCGTTGCGTACTCAACAGCGGCATGAGCATCGAACGGCAAAATGCGTCCGGCAAAGTCTTCTTCGAACATGGCCATGGCATGGGCTTCAAGTTTCTGTTTGCGCTTGCCAGAAGGCAGGCGTGCGATGCCGTGGAGAATTTCCGCCACCGTTACCGCACTGACTGCCAGATCCATCGCCGGCTGCGCATCAACCCAGGCAAGCACCCGGGTTTCAGGCTCGACTCGCATAAATTCTGAAAGAACGTTGGTATCGAGCACTATCATTCAGAGAAATCCACCGCCGTTGCCTTCTCTGAACGCTCTGGCAGATCAAGCTCGACGCCTCCGAGAGCGCTGAATCTGTTGCGGATCCTGCTTCCAAGTCCACCAGCGCGATCAACAGTCGCCAAAGCCCGACCCAGAATCAGGCGAGCCTCTTCTTCCATGGAATGTCCGTTATGAGCTGCTGTGATACGCAACTGCTCCTTGAGCTTCTCATCAAGGTTTCTAATTGTGATGCTGGCCATGATGCCTCCTGCAATCAATGAAATCATTGATTGCAGACTAGCACATCCTGACAAACCAGAACCCGGCCATCTTCCCAATGGCCAATATCACCGAGTCCCGCGCTGGCGCAATGCCGATGGCATGAAGTACGCGTCTTCCGGCACCGGTTGGGCGAAGTCCACTGTGGCCGGCTCTTCGTTGTCCAGGTTCTGCACGTAGTAACGACGCGCCTGCAAGTCATGGAATACGTCCAGTGCGCTCCAGGTGGTGGGCAGGTCGTAGAAGTTTTTCAGGTAGGCCATCGACACCCGCCACAACTCCCCTCGCCCGTCGTATTGGTCCACCAGGGCGGCGCCCCAACTGTCCTCGTCCAGAAACAGCACGCGCTTGGAATAGATATGCCGCGCACCCGGCTTGAGCGTGCCTTCGACCACCCAGACCCGATGCAGCTCATAACGGGTGAATTGCGGGTTGAGGTGGCCCGGTGTGAGCAACTGCTCGTACTTCACCTCAGGGCTGCCGACTTTGTAATTGTTATAGGGAATGTAGACCTCTTGCTTGCCCTTGAGCTTCCAGTCGTAGCGGTCTGGCGAGCCGTTGAACATGTCCGTATCGTCCGCCGTGCGCAGGCCGTCGGATGAGGCGATCGGGGTGTCATACGCGAGGTTCGGCGCCCGGCGTACACGGCGTTGGCCCGCGTCGTAGACCCAGGCCTGGCGCGGGTCCTTGAGCTGGTCCAGGGTCTCGTGAACCAATGCCGCACCGCCCGCCAGCCGGGCCGGGCTCTTCACGAATGCCAGGTAGTAGAACAGGATGTTTTTCAGGTCGGCAAACTGGCCACCCGGGCGGTAATAGTTGAAGAGCCCCTCTTGCTGCGAGGTTACAAGCGCGAAGCTGCCGTTGCGTTGTACCGGCGCTTCGGAAGCACGACGGACCACATAGATGCCGCGATAACGGGTGATGTGGTTCCACAGCACCTCGATGCCATCCTTGGGCACCGGGAACGGCACGCCGCCGTAGCCTTCGGCAAAACCGGTCCCGCCATCGAGCAGCTTGGCCGAGGTCGCGTTTTTCAAGGTGTTGTCGTACAGCCACTGCGGTGCCGAGCCCGACCGGCGAGAGGGATAGACCGGCATCTGGAAGGTGTCGGGGTAGCTGTTGAACAGTGCGATCTGACCCGGGCTGAGGTGGGCCTTGTACTGTTCAAGGTTGGCTTTGGTGATGGTGAACAGCGGCTTGTCCGCCGCATAGGGGTCCAGGTGATGCTGGCCCGGCTTATAGCCTGCCGGCGCCTGGGTGATACCGCCGTTCCAGGCCGGAATGGTCCCGGCCGCGTTGCCGGCACGCTCGGCCCCCATTGGCGTCAGGGTGGTTTTCAGTTGCTCGGCTTGCTGGGGCGTGATCGCAGCAAGTGCGCTGCCGGCGGCCAGGCTCAGGAACAGCGCCAGCGTGGTCTTGGTCAGTTGTGGAAGGTCAAACATGGACGTTCTCCGAAATAAAAACAGCCGTCTGGGAGTGCGGTCTGCAATACACAAAAGATCCAATGTGGGAGCGGGCTTGCTCGCGAAGAGGGCGGCACATCCAGCGCAGATGTCGCCTGACACACCGCTTTCGCGAGCAAGCCCGCTCCCACAAGGGGTTGTGCGCAGCAATCAAAGGAAGTACTTGAGGTTGAAGCCGACGTTGTCGCGATCACGCAGGCCGTTGTCCTGCCCGCCGCCGTAGAATTCGGTGTATTGCAACTCGGCCTCCAGCTTGTTCTGGTAGTTGGCCTTGATCCCCAGGGTGTAGGCCTTGCGGCCCTCGATGATGTTGCCCGCCTGGTAGCTGTTGCCCTCGAAGTCATCCTTGTAGACGACATAAGGCGAGACGTTGACCCCGGCATACACGTCGTTCCAGGTGCCGTTGAGCATCGCGGTGTAGCTGTAGGAGTTGCGGTTGACCTGGTCGCTGCGCTCGCCGCCGGACACATAGGAAAAGTTACCGGTGCCAGCGTAGTAACGGGTACTGCCGTCATACGCGGTGTATTGCAGGCTGCTGCCGCGCAGGTGCTCGGACGCCAGCTCGAATACGCCGAACAGCGAGTCGAATGACAGGCTCGGGCCAAAGTTGTAAATGGTGCCCAGGGACGTGTTGAACGCTTCCACCCGCTCGGCGTTATTGATCTGGCTGTCGAGCGTGACCTGCTGCCCGCCGATGTTGATGGTCTGGCCGCCTGCCGCTGCAGCGGCGCTGTTGGCCAGGTCGCCGATCAGGTCGTTGGTGGCGGCGACCCCGATGGGCAGGTTCGGCCGATAGGCCACTTCACCGAACACCGACGCCTGGCCCAGGGTGGTGTTGAAACTGAAGCCGTACATGCGGATGTCTTCGGCGTAGCGCCGATGCGCCTGGATATTGCCCAGCACATCCATGGTCGCCAGGCCATTGGCCAATTGCCCCGCCTGGCTGCCGGCGACACCGGTCAACAGGTTGGTCAGGGCATTCATGTCGATGCCCTGGTACCCGCCCAGATCGGCGGAAATGGTCGGCTCCTTGGCGTGGTAGTTGACCATGTACAACCCGAACTCGGTGCTGTTGAGTTCTTCTGCGATGTAGCGAAAAGCGAAACCGAACTGGCCGTCGTTGCGCGCATTGAAATCCTTGCCGACCGTGGCCACTTTGACGGTGTTGCCAAAGGCCGGGGTGACCCCGTTGGCGTACAGGCCGGTGGTGCTCAGGGCCTGGTTGAGCAACGGGTTGTTGCCCAGCGCGCTGTACAGATCGATCACGTTGCCGAAGCCAGGCACCGGGGTGTCCAGCGCGGTACCGCTGAAGTTGTTGTAGGCGGTGTTGCCGCCGTCGGCGAACAGGTCCGTCTGCGAGTAGAACGTACCGACCGGGTCGATGCGGGTTTCCTTCCAGTTCGTCTGGTAGAAGCTTTCCATGGTCAGGCTGTCGGTCAGGCCAATGTTGAAGCTCAGCGCTTCCACCGGTACCAGCACTTCCTTGACTTCAGCCCCGGGCAGACGGTACTTGGCCGCATCCACCGGGTTGGTGGTGTTGATCCCGCCACGGTAGAAAATCCCCTCGCCCCAGTTGAACACCTGGCGCCCTATGCGTGCCGTGAGCGGCATCTGCGCGACGTCCCAGTTGCCGTAGAGGTAGGCGTCGAGCATCTCCACCCGGCTGCCGGCGATATCGCGGGTCTGGTCCGTGAAGTGGTCGTCCTGCGGGAAACTCTGGCTGGGTTGCGACGGGTTGTTGTTGCGGTAGTAATCGTTGCGCTTGTCCATCAGTTGGGTGTCATAGAACGCGGTGCCGCGCACGAACATCCCGTAGTTCTGATAGTTGGCCTCGAGCTCCGAGGTGATCTTGTACACCTCGGAAACCAGCCCGGTGTCGAAGTTGCGATTGCCGTCGTTGGTGTTGACGTCATCGTTGTTCTTGTCCCGGCCCTGGACCCGCCACAAACGGCCATAAGACAGGGTACTGTCGAATGAACCGGTGATCTGGTTGTCCAGCACGCTGAACTCCTTGGCCTGCACGCCGTCGACCGCGCACAGTTGCAGCAGCCCTGCCAGGCCCACGCCGGGAAGCGCCGCGCCAGACAGGCGAAATCGAGTGCTCATGATCCTTTCCTCTTTCCCTGGTTTTATTGTTTTTGTGTTCTGAAGCTATTGCTGCGATGGCTGTGGCGCCATTCCCGCACGGGCGTAAATCCGGCTGTGGGCGCCGAAATGCCCCAGCAGTTTGAACAGCTGCTGGTTAAGTGCCGGATGGTCGAAGTCTTCGCGCTGCAGCTGATTGCCGCTGCTGAAATCACTGGTGATCGGTGCCGTGTCCAGCCACTGGCCGATGGCTTCATCAAATACCGCCGATTCGTCGACGGACTCGGCACTCACTACTTCGCGCAAGTAGTCCACCGAGTACGGCGGATAACGGGCGTCCTGTGCAGAGTCGGCATAAACGTCGAGCATCGGGTGTGCCTGGCCGGCGCGCAGCAGGCGACGAAGCCAGGTCGACTGATACTTCTCCACTTCCATGTGCCGGGTGGCGACCCGTTCGATGGCCGCATGTTTGTCCGCATCGAAGCCGGCCAGGGCCTTGCCTTCCAGCACCAGCAGGCTTGCCAGTTCGACACCGGGCAGAGGCTTGGTGTGATAAGGCTGGGTCAGGTCCTGAACGTGGTGCAGGCCCCAACCTAGGAATCGATAACCCCAATAGGGATGGCCAGTGGCAAACGCCAGTCGCGCCAAGCCCATGTACTGGTAGGCGCGCCAGTCCGGCCAGCTGCGCTGAAGAAATCCGGCGGCGGCGTATACCACCGGGCTTTCATGGAAGAAGCCCATATGGAAAGGCGCCTGGGAGCTGTACTGAAACCGCGCGTCGCCGAAAGGCTGCGGGCCGAAGCCGTACAACGCGCCGACGTCGCCGGGGTTGTCGCTGAACAGGTTGATGTCGTGGCCGTAATCCGGCTCATCGGCGGCGCTGGCCAACACGGCAAGGGGCGCGACTTGTTCGTGGTCAGCCACAACGATGAAGCGCTGGCGATTCCACGGTGAAAGCGTCTGCTCCACCATGACTTGTTCGGCCTTGAGGTGCTCACGCTCGGGCAGATCCTTGCCCGGCAGCGGCTGGATGACCATCGCCAGATGAACCCCGGGATTGATGCGCAGTGCGGTGAGGAAGTCGTGGCGCAGATTGTCCCCAGGCACGGCTGGCAATCGCAGGTTGTCGGGGCGCGGCGGGTAGTGGGTGAAGTGCTCGCGGGCAAAGTTCTCCTGCTCATCGAGCAGCGCACTCACGGCCTGGTATTGCTGCGAAAGAAACTGCTCCAGCGGCTCGACTTCGACCTGTGGCGCATCACGCAAGGCCGGCAAATCCTGCAACGCCAGGTAGCTGCCCACCGTATGGTTCGACCAGCCCCAGGCAGTAGGGGCCGTTGCACAAAGCAGCAACAGGAGGAGTGTCAGCTTCATTGCCTGGTTCTTATTGGATGTGCCGTGGGGGTTGAGCCTAACAACCGACCCTGCCCCTGACACTGTCCAATCTCACCAGAAAAGTTCTCCGATAGCGCCACGTGCAAAGTTGCCTATGGTTCTCTGTAGGAGCTGCCGAAGGCTGCGATTTTTTGATTTTGGCGGACTCGAAGATCAAAGGATCGCAGCCTTCGGCAGCTCCTACAGGGGAGATCTGCGGTGTTCTTTCAGGCCGGGTAACCAGTGATTTTGCGGATGCTCTGGTACAACGGCTTGAGCTGTCGATACATGCGCACGTAGACCTCTTTGTACAGTCGCTCGTAGATCTGCTGCGCCTCGGGTTGCGGCATGAATACCGCACCGACCCGTGTCATGGCGGCCATCGCCGTGGGGAAATCCGCGTGCAGCCCCAGGCCCACCGCGCAGCAAATGGCCGCGCCCAGGCCGGACGCTTCGTAGACATGCGGACGCTCGGCCGGCAGGCCGAAAATATTCGCCGTGAGTTGCATCGCGGCATCACTCTGCGAACCGCCTCCGGCAACACGCAAGCGCGTAATGGAGACCCTCGAGCGCTTCTCGATTTTCTCCATGCCCTGACGCAAGGCATACGCCAGGCCTTCGAGGATCGCCCGGTAAATGTGGGCGCGGGTATGCACGTCGCCGAAGCCGATCATCGCGCCCTTGGCCTCCACACCCGGCTCGCGGATGCCAGGCGACCAGTAGGGTTGCAGCATCAACCCCATGGAACCCGGCGGCACGGCGTCGACCAGCGCATCGAAGAGTTGCTCCGGCTCCACGCCCTGGGCTTTGGCCTGCTGCATTTCCCGCAGGCCGAACTCGTTCTTGAACCAGCTGACCATCCAGTAACCGCGATAAATCATCACCTCGCAGTTGTATTGATCCGGCACTGCGGACGGGTAAGGCGGAATCAACGGGACGATTTCCAGGTAGCGCGAGCGGGTGCTGGTGATCGTCGCCGTGGTGCCGTAGGAAAGGCACACGGTGCCTGGGTCGACGACACCGGAACCCACGACTTCGCAGGCCTTGTCGGCACCTGCGGCGATCAGCGGCAGCCCCTCGGGAATGCCGGTGTGGCGGCTGGCCTCGGCGCTGATATGGCCGAGGGTTTCACCAGGCTTGTACAGGCTCGGCAGTTGCTCGGGACGCACCGCCAGCGCCTGCCATTTCCAGTCGGTGGGGGCGGCCCATTTCAGGCGTTTGAAGTCGAACGGCAGGTAACCGACGCAACAACCCACCGAATCGACAAAGCGCCCACAAAGGCGGTGGGTGAGAAACCCCGAAAGCAGCAGAAACTTGTCGGTCGCCGCCCAGACTCCAGGCTGATTGCGGGCGATCCAGTTGGCCTCGGCCTGGGCGCGAAAGTAGTCCACCGTGGCTTGCGCGCCGACCAGTTTGAACAGCCAGCCCCACGGCCCCTTGATGCCGCCCTTGACTTCGGCCTGACGTTGATCGAGCCACAGGATCGCCGGACGCAGCGCCTTGCCCTGGGCATCGACGTTGATCACGGTGCCGCGTTGGGTGGTCAGGGAGACACCGGCAATCTGTGAACGATCGATGCCGGTCTGCGTCCACAACTGCTGGCAAGCTTCACCCAGTTTTGCCCAGTAATACTCAGGGTCCTGCTCGGCCCAGCCGGGTTGAGTCGAGTAATAGGCCTGCAACTCGACCTTGCCTTTGCCCAGCAGATTGCCCTGCAGGTCGAAGAGCAGCGCGCGCACGCTCTGGGTGCCATTGTCGATGGCCAACAGGTAACGCTTGTTCGGGTGGTTATCCATGGAGCTCTCTTCAAGGGGCATCAATGCGCGGCATCCGGTAAACCATGATGGCGTTGCCACAACGCCCGATAACGCTGTAATTCCTGCTGCCAATGCTCATCGTCCCAGCCCAGTCGCGGTTGGCAGAGTTGGCCAATGGCAGCGAAATAATCCTCGCCACCGCGCGGCAACAACAAGCCAAGGCGGGTTCGGCGCAGCAGCAGGTCATCCAGGTGCAGGACCATTTCTGCATCGCAGGCAACGGCCAGTTCCACCCACAAGGTGTCAGTGCCGCCGATGGTGTCGTGGCCCAGTTCGGTGATCAGCTTCGCCAGCCTCGGCAGGTCACGGCCATGCCGCCCGGCCAGGCGCCGCCACCGATGGGCGCTGAGCCCCGGTATCGCCAACGGTGGCACAGCGGCGAACACCGGCGCGGCGTCATCAACGAATGGACGATCGAGCATGGCCGCGCAGGCCTTGAGCACTTCGATGGACTGCGGGCGAAAGGTGGTCAGCTTGCCGCCGGCCAGGGTCACGCAACCCGGCTCCTGCCACAGTACATGCTCGCGGGTTTCATTCGACGGTTTGAGCTCACCCGCCGCACTGCCCACCACCGGGCGCACACCCGACCAGGTCGACAGCACATCGGCAGCGACCACTTCGGCCTGGGGGAACTGCTGGCTGCAGGCCGCCAGCAGATAGTCGAGTTCATCCAGGCTGATGCTCGCGCTCTCATCCAGATCCTCGCGATGATCGAGGTCCGTGGTGCCGACCACCGTGGCACCCTCCCAAGGGAAAACGAACACTGGTCGACGGTCGCGCTCGTGCAGGAAGGTGAAGGCTTGCGCCACTGGCAGGCGCCAGCCCGGCAACAACAGATGACTGCCACGCAACGGGCGCAACTGGCGAGGGGCATCGGGCAGGCGCAAGCGCTCGGCCCACGCGCCGGTGGCCACGGCCAGCACACCGCAACGCAATGTCAGTAATCCGCCGCCCTCGCAGTCTTCGACCTGAACCCCGCAAACGCGCCCCTCTTCACGCAGCAATTGCTGCACGCGCAAGCCGTTGAGCACCACGCCACCGTCGGCCCGGGCCTCGCCCAATACGCGCATCACCAGACGGGCATCATCGGTCAGCGCATCGATAAAACAGGTGCCGCCCAGCAGGTCATGTTCCTTCACCCCGGGCGCCAGATAACGCAGTTGTTGCGCGTCATGGAAGTGATGGCTGCGCCGCCCGGCCAAGGCGTCATAAACGGACAACAAACCACCCAGCACCCGAGGTCCGGGAAAGCCGCCACGGTAATGCGGCATCATGAAACTCATCGGTTCCACCAGCCCCGGCGCTTCGTCGAGCAGGCGCTGGCGTTCACGGACCGAATCGCGGGTCAGGCGCCACTGGCCCTTGGCGATGTAACGCAAGCCGCCATGGACCATTTTCGAGGAGCGACTGGAGGTGCCCCAGGCGAAATCGCGCTGTTCCAGCAGCAGGCAACGCCAGCCACGGCGCGCAGCTTCGCGCAGGATGCCGGCGCCGCTGATGCCGCCGCCGATGACGATCAGGTCCCAGGTTTCATCCGCCAGCGTCGGCAGCACCCGCTGTCGCCACGCCGCGTTCCAGTCCAGGCTCATGGCGCCGTCACTCCTGCAACAGCGTGCCAGGGTTCAGTCGCCCGGCCGGATCAAAATGCCGACTCAATACCTGCAGGGTGTCCATCGCCAGCGCGCCCTTCTCCCGCCGCAGGTACGGCGCGTGATCCTTGCCCACGCCATGCTGGTGACTGATGGTGCCATGGTTGTCGACGATGGTCTGGCTGGCCGCGTGCTTGAGGGCCTGCCAGCGCGCCAGAGTGGCGGGATAGTCCGCCGCCGGGCGAAACACGTAGGTGGTGTAGATGCTCGACCCTTCGCCGTAGACATGGGAAAGGTGGGTGAAGACATGCACCCGCTCGCCTTCGGCAGCCAAGGCGTCGCGCAGGCTGTTTTCGATCAGCGTGAGCAGGTTGTCGACGTTGCTCCAGTCAGTGGCCGTTTCCAGGGTGTCCACCACGTAACCGGCGTTCCACAGGTTCTCGCGCAGGTAGGGAAAACGAAAACGGTTCTGCGCCCACTTCTTGCCGAGCAAGGTGCCGGTAAACACCCCGCCGAACGCCTTGAGGTGCTGCCGGGCCTGACGCAGGGACAGCGCATTTTGCCGACGATTGCCGGTCACGCCGAACGTCAGCAGGCATTTGCCCGCGCCGGCGCCACGCAGGGCCAGGTACTTTTCCAGCCAGGCGATCTGCTGCGGGTGACCGGCCAGCGCCAACTGGGTTTCGGTTTCCACCGCGTTGGACAGGCGCAACATCGACAGCGGCACGCGCGCCTGGGCCAACTGGCGGATAGCTTGCAGCGCCTTGGGCCAATCGGGCAGAAACACACCATAGAAACGCTCATCGGCGGGCAGTGCGCTGACCCGCACCTTCACCTCGGAAATGATCCCGAAACGGCCCTCACAGCCCAACACCACCTCGCGCAGATCGGGCCCGGCCGCCGAGGCCGGAAAGGAGGGAATGTCCAAAGGGCCGGCAAAGGTTTCCAGGGTGCCGCCGGCGAACAGTTGCTCGATCCGCCCATAGCGCAACGACTGCTGGCCGCTGGAGCGGCTGGCGACCCAACCACCCAGGGTCGACAGCTCCCACGACTGCGGGAAATGCCCCAGGGTGTAACCACGGGCACGCAGCTGACTTTCCACCTGCGGTCCACTGGTGCCGGGGCCGAAGGTGGCCAGCAGGCTCTCTTCGTCGAGGTCCAGCAGGCGACTCATGCGGGCCAGGGAAACCGTCACCACCGGCCGCGCGGAACTCGGCGGGTTGATGTGACCGGCCACCGAGGTGCCGCCGCCATAAGGAATCAGGCACAGGTCCTGTTCATGGGCGAGCAGCAGTAACCGGCGAATCTGTTCAGCACTCGTGGGATAGGCCACGGCGTCGGGATAATTTCCCAGCGCGCCCTCACGCAACGCCAGCCAGTCCGGCAGGCTCTGGCCCCGCGCATGCAGCAAACGATCATGGGCATCCACGCTGTACAAGAAGTGTTGCTGCAACCGCGACGGGGGCACGCGGGCCAATGCCGCCTCAAGCGTCGCATCGGGCAGCGCTCGACCGTCACCCACCCGCCGGGCGAGAAAACTCGCGCCCTGGGCCGGCAGCTCGACCACCGTGGTTGCATCTCCCCAGCCGTTCCAGCGTCGCATGCGTGTGTCCTTTTGCGGTTCTGATCAGTGATATTTCAGGCCCCCATACTAGTCAGCCGCCCGAAAGTGTCACGGTCGCATCGGGCCAGTTCGAGTAGCCAATTGAGTCAAACGTCGCGCAGGCGTCAGCCATTTACTTTAGCCGTGGTTTCAAATTACCTTTCAGGGCATTCATCCGCGCACGCGGGCCTTGATCAAAGGAATACGATCATGCAATCCCTGGGCTTCACTTCAGTTCCGCCGCTGCTCAAATACCTGCGTCATGCCGAACAACTGGGCATGGCCATCGAGCCTGCGTTGGCGGCTGCCGGGTTGCAGGCACAGCAGTTGAGTGACAACAGCCTGCGGTTGCCGGGTGAGGCCCACGAACGGCTGCTCGATTACTTCTGCGAACACTCGGGCGATGCGTTGTTCGGTCTCAACGCCGCGCGGTTCGTGTTGCCCAACTCCTGGAGCGTGCTGGGCTACATCACCATGAACTGCGCGACACTGGGCGACGCCATGAGCCGCATCATGCCGTTCGAGAAACTGGTGGGCGACATGGGCGTCAGCCGCGCCGAGGTGCAAGGCAGCGAGGTGCACCTGATCTGGACATGCCGCCATCAGCGCCCGCGAATTCGCCGGCACCTGGTGGAAAACGTGCTCGGTTCCTGGCTGCAATACGCGCGCTGGATCGCCGACACGCAGATGTCGCCGGCCGCCGTATGGCTGGAACATGCCTGCCCCGCCGACACGACGCTGGCCGAGTACGAGCAGTTCTTCGACTGCCCGGTACTGTTCGACCAGCCTTATTCGGCGCTGATTGTCCCGTTGCCGTATTTGCAGTTGCCATTGCGCCAGGCCGATGCGCAATTGCTGCGCACGCTGGAAGAACATGCCCAGGGATTGATGGCCACTCTGGAGGACGCGTCGCTGGAACAGCGGGTCAAAAGCATCCTGCGAAAGTTGCTCAAGGAAGGCCTGCCCCGCAAGGAGCAGGTGGCCGAGCATCTCGCCGTGTCAGTGCGCACGCTGCAACGCCAACTGCATCTGGCCGGTACGTCGTACCAGCAGATCCTCGATGACCTGCGCCAGGAGCTGGCCGAGCATTACCTGCTCAACAGCACCCTGCCGATCCAGGACATCGCCCAGTACCTGGGTTTCACCGAACCCCGCTCGTTTCACCGCACATTCAAAAGCCGGCGCGGGATGCCGCCCGGCGAGTTTCGCCAAACCCACCGGGTTTGACGCAGTCCTCGAAACTCACTGAAAACCCGTGCGCAAATCTCCTTCCCGGGCCAGGAACCGCCCTTCCCTGCGCCCGTTGGCCTGGCCATCGCGGTAGCTCAACACACCGTTGACCCATACCCCTTCGATGCCTTGCGCCGCCCGCTGCGGATCGTTGAAATCGGCGACATCACGGATGGTCGCCGGATCGAACAACACCAGGTCAGCCCAATGGCCTTCGCGTATTTCACCGCGCGCCTTCAAACCGAAGCGTGCCGCCGACAACCCGGTCATTTTGTGCACGGCGGTGTGCAGCGGGAACAGTCCTACGTCACGGCTGAAATGACCGAGCACCCGGGGGAATGCGCCCCACAACCGTGGGTGCGGAAACGGATCTTCCGGCAAGCCGTCGGAGCCGACCATCGACAGCGGATGCGCGAGGATTCTGCGGACATCCGCCTCATCCATGCCGTAGTACACCGCACCGGCCGGTTGCAGTTGGCGAGCGGCCTCCAGCAACGGCACATTCCATTCGGCGGCGATGTCCATCAGGTCGCGGCCACCCATTTCCGGGTGCGGCGTCGACCAGGTGATGGTGATGCGATGGGCATCGGTCACCTGCTTGAGGTCCAGGGTCGAAGAGCTCGCCGCATACGGATAACAATCGCAACCCACCGGGTGGGTTTTCGCCGCCTGTTCGAGGGACGCCAGCAGCTGCGGACTGCGCCCCCAGTTACCGGCGCCGGCGCATTTGAGGTGGGAAATGATCACCGGGCTTTGCGCGTGGCGGCCGATCTTGAACGCCTCGTCCATGGCCTCCAGCACCGGTTCGAATTCGCTGCGCAAATGGGTGGTGTAGACCGCCCCGAAGGCGGTCAATTCTTCGGTCAGTTGCATCACTTCATCGGTGGATGCCGAGTAGGCGCTGGCATAGGCAAGGCCAGTGGACAGGCCCAAGGCGCCGGCCTCCAGGCTTTCGCGCAATTGCTCGCGCATCGCGCTGACTTCATCCGCCGTGGCGGTGCGGAACAGGTCGTCCAGATGATTGCTGCGCAACGCCGTATGGCCGACCAGTGCGGCAACGTTCAGCGTGGTGTTCGCCGCTTCGACGGCCGCGCGGTAGTCGCCGAAGGTCGGGTAAACGAACGCAGCGGCCGTGCCCAGCAGGTTCATCGGGTCCGGCGGATCGCCGCGCAAAATCACCGGTGACGCGCTGATCCCGCAGTTGCCGACAATGACCGTGGTCACGCCCTGGCTGAGCTTGGGCAGCATCTGCGGCTGACGGATCACCACGGTGTCGTCATGGGTGTGCACGTCGATGAAACCCGGCGCCAGCACATGGCCCTGCGCGTCGATTTCCTCACTGGCACGGGCATCGCGCAAGTCGCCGATACGCTCGATGCGCCCGTTGAGAATGGCCACGTCGGCGGGGTATCCGGGGCTGTTGCTGCCGTCGATGATCAGGGCGTTGCGAATCAGCGTGTCGTACTGCATGTCAGTCTCCCAGCGGCAAGTGATCGTCGCCGCCGCGGTATTCGTCGAGGGCGAGTTTGATCCGCCGCAGACGTTCTTGATTGTCTTCAGGATTGGCCAGCGCCAGCTCGGTGGCGAGCACGTCGATGGCCAGCAGCATGCCGTAGCGCGCTGCCGTGGGTTTGTAGATGAACGAGGTTTCGGCGCTTTGCAGGGGCAGGACGATGTCGGCCAGCTGCGCCAGCGGCGAATCGGCCCGGGTGATGGCCAGAATGGGTGCGCCGTAGTTGCGCGCCAGTTCCACCGTTTCAATCAGCTCCGGGGTGATCCCGGTCAGCGAGCAGACAATCACCACGTGTTCAGCGCTGAGGCTGGCGGCGGTGACGCGCATCATCACCGCATCGTGGCACACCGCAATCGGATAGCCGAGGCGTACCAGGCGCACTTGCAGTTCATCGCTGCACAGGGTCGAGCAACCGCCCATGCCGAAAGCGTGAATCATCCGCGCCTTGCCCAGCAGCTTCACCGCATCGGCGAAACGCGACTCATCGAACGCGGCCAGGTGCTGGCGCAAAGTCGACTCGATGTCGCCCACGATCTGCCCGTAGAACGCCGACTGCTCGGGCGTGCCCGCCGGGTCGAGAAAGCGGCTGCCGACGCCGCTGGCCTGGGCCAGTTGCAAGCGCAGGTCACGCAGGTCCTTACAGCCGACCGTGCGAGCGAAGCGCGACAGCGTGGCGCTGCTGACCTCCGCCCGCAGCGCCAGCTCATCGAGGCTGGCGGAGGCGGCAAATCCTACGTCGTCGAGCATCAGGCGAGCGATACGTCCTTCACCGGCGCTGAAGGAGTCCTGACGGGCGCGGATCTGGTAGAGGATGTCCATGCAAGTGGCTCCGGCTAAATCAGGTAAGAAAGGCCAACGGTCAGGCCGAAGGCAACGACCGAGATCAACGTCTCGAGCACGGTCCAGGTCTTGAAGGTTTGGGTAACGGTCATGTTGAAGTATTCCTTGATCAACCAGAAACCGCCGTCATTGACGTGGGAAAAGATAACCGACCCGGCGCCAGTCGCCAGCACCAGCAGCTCTGGATGGGGATAACCCAGACCAATGGCCACTGGCGCGACCACACCTGAAGCGGTGGTCATGGCCACAGTGGCAGAACCGGTGGCGATGCGCATCAGCGCGGCAAACAGCCAGCCCATCAACAGCGGCGACAAATGAAACTCGTGGGCCAGGCCGACGATCTGGTCGGTGACGCCGGCGTCCACCAGAATCCGGTTCAAGCCACCGCCGGCGCCCACCAGCAACGTGATGCTGGCGGTCGGCGCCAGGCATTCGTTGGTGAACTTGAGGATCGACTCGCGGTTGAAGCCCTGGGCCAGGCCGAGGGTCCAGAAACTCAGCAATGTGGCCAGCAACAGCGCGATCACCGAGTTGCCGATGAACAGCAGGAACTGGTTGAAACCGGTGCCCGGCGTGGAAATCAGGTTGGCCCAGCCGCCGATCAGCATCAGCACCACCGGCAACAGGATGGTCGCCATGGTGATGCCGAAGCCCGGCAGGCTGTCGCGCGGTTCACGCTCAAGAAACTGGCGTTCCAGCGGGTTTTCCGCCGGCAACTGAATGCGCGGCACGATGAACTTGGCGTACAGGGGACCGGCGATGATCGCGGTCGGAATGCCGATCAGGATCGCGTACATCAAGGTCTGCCCCACCGATGCCTGATACACCTGCACCGCCAGCATCGCCGCCGGGTGCGGCGGTACCAGCGCATGCACCACCGACAGCCCGGCGACCATCGGCAAGCCGACCATCAGGATCGAGACGCCCACGCGCCGCGCCACGGTAAAGGCAATCGGCACCAGCAAGACGAAACCGACTTCGAAGAACAGCGGCAGCCCCACCAGAAACGCGATGCACACCATCGCCCAGTGCGCGTTCTTCTCGCCGAAACGGTCGATCATGGTCCGCGCCACCTGCTCGGCGCCGCCGGACTCGGCCATCATTTTGCCGAGCATGGTGCCCAGCGCCACCACCAGCGCGATGTGCCCCAGGGTCTTGCCGACCCCGGCCTCGTACGCCCCCACCACACCGGACGGCGGCATGCCCGCCACCAGCGCCAGGCCGATGGAAATCAGGGTGATGACAATGAACGGGTTGAGTCGGTAGCGGGCGATCAGAACGATCAGAGCGATGATGGCGATGGCGGCATACACCAGCAGCCAATAGCCGAAGGACAGGGTCATGCGGTACTCCTCGAGAGGGTCACGTCGAAATATTTGTGAAACTCTTAAAACATTTCGGCAGGCGATTTTCAAACGAGGTGAAAGTAATTTTCGTACAGAGGTAAGGCGTGTCGCAAAGAGGTATGAGTTGTCGCAAATAATGAAAATCAGGCAGGCGGATTTTCATCGCGCCTGCCTGTTTGATTTCAGTCGTGTTGCATCCGGGCGCGCTTGAGCAATTTCTTGCAGCGTTCGGACAAATGCAGCACCCGCAAGTGCTTGCCGGCCTTGTTATAACGCTCGCGCAAGGTGCCCAGCGCGGCGATGGCCGAGTAGTCGACAAAACTCAGGTGCTGGCAATCAAGTGTCACCTGCGCCGGGTCATTGGCCGGATCGAACTGATTGAGAAAGGGTGTGGTCGAGGCGAAGAACAGCGTGCCATGCACCCGGTACAGCTTACTGCCGTCGGTTTCCAGATGACTGTCGGCATACAGCTGACGCGCCTGCTGCCAGGCAAAGTTCAGCGCCGCAATGATGATGCCGCAGAGCACCGCGATGGCCAGATCGGTGAAAACGGTAATCACCGTCACCGCGATGATCACCAACGCATCGTTCAGCGGGACCTTGTTCATCACCCGCAGCGAAGCCCAGGCGAAGGTCTGTTGCGCCACCACGAACATCACCCCGACCAACGCGGCCAATGGAATGCGCTCGATCAGCGGCGACAGAAACAGGATGAACAACAGGATCGACACCCCGGCCACCATCCCGGACAAGCGCCCGCGCCCGCCGGAACTGAGGTTGATCATAGTCTGGCCAATCATCGCGCAACCGCCCATGCCGCCGAACGCACCGGACACGATGTTCGCCGCCCCCAGCGCCACGCACTCGCGATCCGGATAGCCGCGGCTCTCGGTGATTTCGTCGGTGAGGTTCAGGGTCAACAGGGTTTCCAGCAACCCCACCAGCGCCATCAGGATCGCGTAGGGCGCGATGATGCGCAGGGTGTCGAGGTTCCACGCAATGTCCGGCAGCGCCAGCGTCGGCAAGCCACCGGCAATGTGCGCCATGTCGCCCAGGGTGCGGGTCGGCAGGCCGAGCAGATACACCGCCAGGCCCACGCCGAGAATCGCCACCAGTGCCGGCGGCACCGTACGGGTCAGGCGCGGCAGCACATAGACAACCGTCATCGTCACCGCGACCAGCCCGAGCATCATGTACAGCGGCGTACCGCTCAACCAGGTCTCACCGCTCTTGAAGTGCTCCAGTTGTGCCAGGGCAATGATGATCGCCAGGCCGTTGACGAAGCCAAGCATCACCGGGTGCGGCACCATGCGCACCAGTTTGCCGAGCTTGAGCAGTCCGAACGCCATCATGATCAACCCGCCCAGCAACACCGTGGCCAGCAGGTACTGCACGCCGTGTTGCACCACCAGCGCGACGATCACCACGGCCATCGAGCCGGCCGCGCCGGACACCATGCCCGGTCGCCCGCCGAACAGCGCGGTCAGGGTGCAGATGATGAACGCGCCATAGAGCCCCATCAGTGGATTGAGATGGGCCACCAGCGCGAAAGCGATGCACTCGGGCAACAGGGCGAAGGAAGTGGTAAGCCCGGCCAGGACATCGGCGCGTAGACGTTTTGCTTTCATTGGAGACCGCACACAGGGAGAGACGAAAAAGAGTGTGCGGATGTTACGGAATCGGGGGCGGCGCGGCCAGTTGCAGGGACTTCGAAAACGCCATCGCGGGCTTGCCCGCGATGGGAACAACGCGGTCTAAAGCGAACTCACACCATCTCGTCGCGAATCCACTCCACTACCGACGTGCGCTTCGGCACCCAACCCAGCAATTCCCGCGCATGCTTGCCGCGCACCCGGCTGTTGGAGCCCAAACCATAGTTGGCCATCTCATAGCCCCACTCGGCTTCGGCGTCCTTGAGCGGCCAGTCTTGCGGTTCGCCCAGGTTCAGCGCCTGGGCCATAGCGGTGGTCATGTCGATGAACGACGCTTCACTGCTTTCGACGAAGTAGAAGGTGCCCGGCACGTTATTGGTCAGCGCCAGCAGGTACAGGGCAACCACGTCCTCGATGTGCACGTTGGACCAGATGTTCCGGCCAGTGCCGACATGGCGCACCACCCCGCTTTTGCGTGCCTGCTTGAGCAGGCGCGGCAGCTGCACGCTGTCGCGATTCACGCCCAGGCTGTGGCCGTAGATCAGCGTGTTGCAGATCACCGCCGAGTTCACCCCGTCCATGGCCGCCGCCAGGATCAGATTGTCGATGGCCACGCGCGCCGCCTTGTCGACTGTCGGTTCCGGCAGGTTGTCTTCGTAGTAGAGGATGTCGCTGGACTTGCCGCCCGAGGCATCACCGACGATGCTCGAACCGCTGGTGTGCAAAAACACTTTGCCGGAACCGCGCAAGGCATCGAGCAAGGCCTCCACCGCGCCACGATGATCGCTGCTGGCCGCGTTGATCACCGCGTCGGCAGCAAGCGCCTGATCGGCCAACAGGGCGGAGTCGTCGAGGGTGCCGATCACCGGGGTGATGCCCAGTGCGCGCAGCTCATCGGCTTGTTCGGCGCTGCGCACCAGACCGGTGACGTTGTGGCCGGCCTGGACCAGGCCCGTGGCGATGGAACCGCCGATAAAACCGGTGGCACCGGTAACGAATACGTTCATGGAGAAACTCCCTGCGTGGATAAGTGATGCAAGGAGTATCCGGCAGCGATCCCGGAGGAAAAATCCCTGCCGACCCAATTCACTTTTGCGCAGGAATCACGAATCAGCCCTTGAAATCTGCACTCGCATATTCGGCCAACTTGCCCTGGATAAAGTCCAGGAAGCATTGAATCCGCAGGGCCAGTTGCGAGTTGCGGTAGTACACCGCGTTGATCGGCTGGCGATAGCCGCTGTTGAACTCGGCCAGCAACACTTTCAAGCGTCCGGCACGAATGTCCTCGATGGTCATGAAGTGCGACAGGCTGGCGATGCCCTGGCCGTCCAGTGCGAGATGGCGGATGGTCTCGCCGCTGGAGGCGCTGATCGATGCCTGGATCGGCCAGCGATCGCCATGCACATAACGCAGCGGCCATTGGTTGAGGCCTTCGTTCTGGGTGAACCCCAGCAGCGTATGGTTGGCCAGGTCAGCCACGGCTTGCGGTGCGCCGTGCTTTTCCAGGTAGGCCGGGCTGGCGACGATGTGCAGCGGGCTGCAACCCAGGGAGCGGGCATGCAGCGTCGAATCGGTTAGTGTGCCGATGCGGATGGCGATGTCGGTGCTTTGCTCCAGCAGGTCGATGATCAAATCGTTGCTGTTGAGTTCGAGCTGGATGTCGGGGTAAAGCCTGCGAAATTCATCGATGTAGGGCACGATGGCGTGCAGCATGAACGGCGATGCTGCGTTGATCCGCAGCCGCCCGGACGGCGTTTGCTGGCGTGAGGACAGGCGCTCTTCGAGCTCATCCATCTGATCGAGAATGCGCTTGGCGTGCTCGAAGAAGTACTTGCCCTCTTCGGTCAGGTCCATGCGCCGCGTGGTGCGATTGATCAAAGTGGTGTCGAGCTTGGCCTCCAGCCGCGACAGCGTACGACTGACTGCCGAAGGCGTTTGCCCGACCTGCTCGGCCGCCGCGGAAATCGACCCGCATTCAATCACGCAGACGAAAACCTGCAATTCATCGGATCTGGCTTTCACGTGTGTCCTCGTTTGCGAATCGGCGCGGCAAGAATCGCCAAGATCGCAGCCTGCGGCAGCTCCTACAGGGTTTTGTGTACACCCGTAGGAGCTGCCGCAGGCTGCGATCTTCCTGGCCGTTGCATCGGATAGTAGCCGAGCGTCATGCCTTCAGGCCAAACACCTCAGCCAAATGCTGCTCATAACGCGCCACGTCGCCTTCGATGTTCGGGCGCTTCATCACGTCCACGCAGAGGAAAGTTGGCAAACCGGTCATGCCCAGGAACTCGTTGGCCTTGTGGAACGGGAAGTACACCGCGTCCACGCCTTTGGCCTCGAAGAAATCGGTCGGGTCGTCGAAGGCTTGCTGCGGAGCGTTCCAGGTCAGCGACAACATGTATTGCTTGCCGTGAATCAGGCCGCCGCTGCCGTACTTCTGCGACGCGTCCGAACGGGTGCGACCGTCGCTGGCATAGAGGCTGCCATGGCCCTCGGTGAAGACTTCATCGATGTACTTTTTCACGGTCCACGGCGCGCCCATCCACCAGCCTGGCATCTGGTAAATGATCACGTCGGCCCAGAGGAACTTGGCCACTTCTTCGGCGATGTCATAGCCCTCGTCGATGAAAGTGGTTTTCACATCCATGCCACCGCGATCCAGCACGCTCAATGCGGCTTCATGCAGGGTGGCGTTGTAGCGGCCGTCGGAGTGCGCAAATTTTTTGCCGCCATTGAGCAACAGGACTTTTTTCATGGGAGGTGGTCTCGGGAAGGTCGGGAATCGGATGGCGGCAGAGTACCGATCGACCTTGCGCGGAGTAAGCGTCGATTTGGCAAAATACATTTGACCTACAAGCACGAATCGATAAGCGATTGTTGCCTTAAACTGGCGCCAGTTCTGACTTGAGGAGAGATGTAGATGAGTGAAATCCAGGGCTTTATCCTGCACGCCAAGACCCGCCCGGAAAAATCCGACGCCTTCGAAGCGTTTTTCAGCGGCTATGTGCAAGCGAGCCGAGCCGAACCGGGTTGCATCGAATACCACATGTTGCGTGACAAACAGGACCCGACCCTGTTCATCTTCTACGAGATCTGGCAATCCCAGGCCCACCTCGACGTGCACTCGAACCTGCCGCACATGAAGCAGTTTCTCGCGCAACGCGATGAATACCTGGAACGGGACTTCGAGATCCGCGCCATCGAGATGATCAGCCCGTCGTCCGCTAGCCGCTGATCAGCAAATGGCCGCCGAGCACACCCAGGCCAACGAAAAACACGCGTTTGAACCACAGGGCGCTGATCCGCTGGCGCAGCGATTGCCCCAGCCACATGCCGAGCATGGCCGGGATCAGCGCCAGCAACGACGCGCTCAACTCGCCTCCACCGAGCGCGCCACGCCATAACAAGCCACCGGCCAGGGCCAGGGTCGAGACGGTGAACGACAGGCCCAGCGCCTGCACCAGTTCGTCCTTGCTCAAACCCAGCGCTTGCAGATAAGGCACCGCCGGAATCACGAACACGCCAGTGGCCGAAGTGATGACGCCGGTCAGCACGCCACACAGAGGACCGAGCCAGCGTTCGCTGCTCTGCCCTACGCGCACAGTCGGCAGGAACAAACCGCTCAGCGCATACAGCAATAATGCCGCCCCCAACCCTCGCACCACCCAATGGCCGCCGCTCATGCCGATCCATAGCGTGCCCGCCCCGGTGCCGATGAAAATCGCCAGCAACATCGGCCACAACCGTTTGACCAGACCCGACAGATGCCCGCCGAACGCCAGTTGCCAGACGTTGGTCAGGGTCGCCGGAATGATCAGCAACGCCGCAGCCTGCGTCGGCGCCATAGCCAGGCCGAGCAGACCCATGGCAACAGTTGGCAGGCCGAGACCGATCACGCCCTTGATCATGCCGGCCAGCACAAAGGTGCCGATAACCAACAATGAAAGGGCCAATCCGAGATTCTGATAAAACGCCGAAAGTGTATTCATGGGGCCATGGTGGGCCCGCGGGGGTTGATTGAAAATCTGCCATATACTGAGGCTGCCTCTTGCCTTGACAGAGGCTGAAAATTTCGCTGAAGCGACTGGCCTCTTCGCGGGCTTGCTCGCGAAGGCGCCCTTCCAGACAACATTCAACTCGGGATTGTTGTAATGCACTTCGACCTGACCGACCTGCGCCTGTACCTGCACATCCTCGACACCGGCAACATCACCGCCGGCGCCGCACGCAGTCATTTGTCCCTGGCAGCGGCCAGCGCACGAATTCGCGCCATGGAGGCGTCGCTGGGCGTCGAGTTTCTGCAGCGCAATCGTCGTGGGGTCAGCCCGACGCCGGCCGGCAATGCCCTGGCCCGACACGCCCGGGTCCTGCTGCAACAGGCCGAACGCCTGCAACAGGAACTGGCCGAATACGCCCAGGGCGTCAAAGGCCAGGTGCGGCTGCTGTGCAACACCACGGCGATCACCGAGTACCTGCCAGAGTTGCTCGCGGACTTCCTGCACAGCCATCCCAACCTCGACATCGACCTGCAGGAACTGCCCAGCACCCGCATCACCCATGCCTTGCGCCAAGGGGCGGCGGACCTCGGCATCGTGTCCGACGCGGTGGACACCGAGGACCTGCAGACGCGAGCGTTCCGCGATGATCCGCTGGTGCTGATCATGCCCCGGGAACATCCCCTGGCCCAGGCGACCTCAGTGAGCTTCACCGACACGCTGCATCACGACTACGTCAGCCTGAATGCCAATAGCGCCCTGGCGGTGTACCTGGAGGAACAGGCGCTGCACGCCGGCCTGCGCATGCAGATTCGCATCCGCGCCGACGGCTTCGATGGCGTGATGCGCATGGTCGCCCGAGGGGCTGGGCTGGCAATCGTACCGCTGGCCGCGGTCGAACGCAGGTCAGGTGGACTGTCCTTCAAAAGCCTCGCCCTGCAAGAACCCTGGGGCCAACGCAAACTGTTGCTCTGCGCCCGGGACTTCGCCGCATTGCCCGGCTATGCCAAGGCCCTGCTGCACGCCTTGACTCTCCCCTGAGGGGCAGACTTTATCCTTGAGGTTTGATCCTCAAGGACAGCGATGATGGGTAAGCGAATACTGGTGATCCTCGGGCATCCGTCCAGCAACAGCTTCTGCGCCGCCCTTGCCGAGCGTTACACACAGTCGGCAATCCGCGCCGGGCATGAAGTGCGGCCGTTGTTTCTGGGCAGCATGGATTTTGACCCGGTGCTGCGCGAAGGCTATCAACAGGTCCAGCCGCTGGAAGCCGACTTGCGTAACGCCCAGGCCGATATCCTCTGGGCCGAACTGTTGGTGCTGGTTTATCCGATCTGGTGGGGTGGCGTACCGGCCTTGCTCAAGGGCTTTTTCGACCGGGTGTTCTTGCCGGGTTTTGCCTTCAAGTATCGCCAGGGCAAAGCTTTCCCCGACAAACTCCTGCGCGGCCGAACCGCCCACCTGCTGGTGACCATGGACACACCGCCCTGGTACTACCGCTGGATCTACCGCATGCCCGGTTTGCATCAGGTCCGCAAAACCACGCTGGAGTTCTGTGGCATCAAGCCAACCCGAACCCTCACCTTCGGGCCAATTCTCGGCGCCAGCGCAGACCGGCATGCGGCCTGGTTGCGGCAAGCCGAAGCTATCGCCAGCGCTTGAGTCGGTCGATAATGCGCCGAGCTCTATCCTCGGAGAAAAGGACCTTCCCATGTACATCGGCCAAGCCGCGCAACGTTCCGGTACCACGGTCAAAAGCATCCGTCACTACGAGTCGATTGGCTTGTTGCCTGCCGCTCGCCGCTTGGGCAAGTACCGCATCTATGACCAGCACAGCGTCGATCTGCTGATGTTCATCAAATGTGCCCAACAGTTGGGCTTCAGGCTCAAGGAATTGCAGTCGGTCTTCGCCGGCCATCAGGGCCCGCAGTTGCCATGGGAGCGGGCACACCAGGTCCTCGCCAGCAAAAAGCAGGAAATCGCCGAGCGGATAGCGGCGCTGTCGCAACAGCACGCGCAATTGGTCGAATTCGAGAACAGCCTCGAACAATCCAGGCTTGACTGCCCACTGAACCGGAATTGAAGAACGTGCGTTTCTGGACAGCTCAGTGTCGAGCACAGACAACTGAGGGTTGGGCAGGCGCTATAGGGTGCGACTTCAGTTCTTGAGCCCACTGCCCGGAGTCATCATGACCGCACCGATTACCGTTCTTCGCGACACCCACCCGCTGCCCGTACTCGACGCCTGCAAATGGGAAAAGCTCGAAGGCGACCCGCACACCGTCAACCTCAATGCCTACACCAGTGAAGACGGCAGCAAGATCATGGGCACCTGGATCTGCACGCCGGGCAAGTGGTACGTGGAATACGTGAAGTGGGAGTACTGCCACTTCCAGGAAGGCTACTGCATCATCACCCCGGAAGGCATGGCGCCGATCCACCTGCGCGCCGGCGACATTTTCGTCGTTGAACCGGGGATGAAAGGCACCTGGGAAGTAGTGGAAACCGTTCGCAAATATTTCGTGTTTGCCTGACAAAGCAAAAGATCGCAGCCTTCGGCAGCTCCTACGGGGTGTATACATTCCCCTGTAGGAGCCGAAGGCTGCGATCTTTTCTTTCTGCCAAATTAAAAAACCGGGAATCCACCCGACGCGGATTCCCGGAAATATCCCTTATTGCGGCTTGCGATAGCCGTTGATGATCGCCGAGAAGTCCTGTCCACCCTCCCCACGCAAACTCATCGCCTGATACAACTGCTGGGCCACCGCGCCGAGAACCACCGGCTGGTGCGCCTGACGCGCAGCCTCAGTGGCCAGCCCCAGATCCTTGAGCATCAGTTCGGCACCGAAACCACCGGTATAGCCGCGCGACGCCGGCGCCGTTTCGACGATGCCCGGCCACGGGTTGTACATCTCCGAGCTCCAGCAACGCCCGGTGGAACTGTTGATGATGCCCGCCAGCACCTTGGTGTCGATGCCCAATGCATCGCCAAGCGCCATGGCTTCGCTGACGCCGACCATGGAAATCCCCAACAACAGATTGTTGCAGATTTTAGCGATTTGCCCGGTGCCGACCTCACCACAATGGACGATGTTGCGGCCCATTTGCGCCAGTACCGGTTGCAGGGTGGCGAACAGTTCAGGCGTGGCGCCGACCATGAAGGTCAGCGTCCCGGCGGCTGCACCACCGGTGCCGCCAGAAACCGGCGCATCGGCCATGGCCACGCCCTGTTTGGCAGCGGCGGCGGCAACGTCCCGCGCGGTCTGCGGATCGATGGTGCTGCAATCCACGGCCGGGACACCTTTGCCGATACCGGCGAGCACGCCGTCTTCGCCCAGCCACACACTGCGCACATGCACAGCGGCAGGCAGCATGGTGATGACCAGTTCGGCGCCTTCTGAAGCTTCGCGGGCCGTTGGGCTGATACTGCCGCCCAGTTGTTCCAGTTCCGCCAGCACGGCTTTGTTCAGGTCCACCAGGCGCAGTGCATGGCCGGCCTTGATCAGGTTGCGCGCCATTGGCGCGCCCATGTTGCCCAGACCGATAAAAGCGATTTTCATGTCCGGCTCCTTATCGCAGGTTGATGGTGGTGTTCACACCGTCGTTGACGCTGTCGTCATCGAACCAGCGACTGGTGACGGTCTTGGTCTGAGTGTAGAACTGCACCACTTGCTTGCCGTACGGGCCGAGGTCGCCGAGCTTGGAACCGCGCGAACCGGTGAAGCTGAAGAACGGGACCGGCACCGGAATCGGGATGTTGATGCCGACCTGGCCGACGTCGATTTCGTTCTGGAATTTACGTGCCGCCGCGCCGCTCTGGGTGAACAGGCCCGTGCCGTTGCCGAACGGGTTGGCATTGACCAGGGCGATGGCCTCGTCGAGCGTATTGACCTCCAGCACCACCAGCACCGGGCCGAAGATTTCCTGGGTGTAGATCTGCATGTCGGTGGTCACGCCGGAGAACAGGGTCGGGCCGACAAAGTTGCCCTTCTCGTAGCCGGGAACCGTGATCTCGCGACCGTCCAGCTCCAGTTTCGCGCCTTCCTTGATGCCGCTTTCGATCAGGTCGAGAATCCGCGCCTTGGCTTTTTTCGAGATCACCGGGCCCACATCAGTGCCCGGCTCGCTGCCGGCATTGACCTTGAGCTTCTGCGCCAGCGCCTTGAGATCCGGCAGCCACTGCTTGGCCGCGCCCACCAGCACCACCACCGAGGTGGCCATGCAGCGTTGACCCGCGGCACCGAAACCGGCGCCCACCAGCGCATTCAGCGCTTGTTCGCGATTGGCGTCCGGCAGCACCACGGCGTGGTTCTTCGCGCCCATCATCGACTGCACGCGCTTGCCGTGTTTGCCTGCCAGGTCATACACATGGGTACCAACGGCAGTTGAACCGACGAAGGAAACCGCCTTGATGTCCTTGTGGGTGCAGAGCCCGTCCACCACGTCCTTGCCGCCATGCACGACGTTGAGCACACCGGCCGGAATGCCCGCCTCGATCGCCAGCTCCACCAGAAGCATGGTCGACATCGGGTCCTGTTCGGACGGTTTGAGCACGAAGGTGTTGCCGCAGGCGATGGCCATCGGGAACATCCACAGCGGAATCATCGCCGGGAAGTTGAACGGGGTAATGCCGGCGCACACGCCGATTGGCTGGCGCAGGGTGTAGGTGTCGACGCCACCGGCGACGTTTTCAGCGAACTCGCCCATTTGCAGACTGCCAATGGAGCAAGCGTGCTCGACCACTTCCAGGCCACGGAAAATATCGCCTTCGGCATCGGCAATGGTCTTGCCCTGCTCGGCGCTGAGGACCGCGGCGATGCGCTTGGAGTGTTCGCGAATCAGCGCCTGGAGCTTGAGCATGATGCGCATGCGGGCGCCGATCGGGGTCAGCTTCCAGGTCTGGAAGGCACGATGGGCCGCGCTGATGGCCGCGTCGACTTCTTCAGCGGTGGCAAACGGCACTTTGGCCAGCACTTGCTGGGTCGCCGGGTTGATGATGTCGTGCCATTCGGTAGTCTTGGATTCGACCCACTCGCCGTCGATCAACAATTTGACCTTTTGTACGGTGGTGTCGGTGGGCGTGAGCGATACGTTCATGTGGGTCTCCGGATGTTTGCTTTTTTTATTGAGAGCTATCTTGGGAGCCGGGGCGAGATAGTCGCCCTGAGATGAGCCATGTGTCGCGAATTGGTTGTCGGACTGTTTTTGGAGTATAGATGTGCAAACTTCTGATAAGAACGCACATAAAAACCGGTCCAACATGCAAAAAAACATCACCTCCCTCGGTTCGCTGAACTGGGATGACCTCAAGTTTTTCCTCGAAGTCGCCCGCACCCGCAAGGCCAGCACCGCGGCCAAGCGCCTGGCGGTGGACTACACCACGGTGTCGCGGCGCATCAGCTCCCTGGAAACCGCACTGGGCACCTTGCTGTTCGAAAAATCCCGGACCAACGGCTTTGTCCTGACCGCCGAAGGCCAGCGGTTGATGGGGTATGCCGAGTCGATCGAAAGTACCTTGCACATGGCGTGCGAGCAGGTTTCCGGGTCTGGCGTGGCGCTGTCCGGTCATGTGCGCATGGGCTGCACCGAAGGCTTCGGCAGTTTTTTCATCACACCGCAGCTGAGCCACTTCGTCGACACCTACCCGGCCATTTCGGTGGATATCCTGCCGCTGCCGCACTTCATCAGCCTGTCCAAGCGCGAGGCCGACATCGTCATCGCCCTGGAGCGCCCGGAGCATGGCCCGTACGTCTGCTGCAAACTGTGCGACTACCGATTGCAGCTGTACGCGACCCAGGAATACCTGGACAACCACCCGCCGATCCGCAAACCCGCCGATTTGGCCAAGCATTCATTTATCAGTTACGTCGACGACCTGGCGTTCAGCTCGGAGCTGTTGTACCTGGCCAACGTATTGCCCGGCGCCAGCGCCAACCTGCGCAGCACCAGCGTGATCGCACAGTTCGTGGCCGCGCAGCAAGGACGCTCACTGGCGATCCTGCCGTGCTTCCTCGCCACCCAGGACCCGCGGCTGCTGCCGGTGTTGCCACAGGAAATCAATATCACTCGGCAGTTCTGGATGTACTGCCGCGAAGACCTGCGCAAGCTCAAGCGGATCACCCTGTTGTGGGATTACATCCGCCAGGTGACTGAGCAGAATCAGGGGCTGTTGATGGGGGAAAGTCGGGAGATGCTATTTGCCGATTAGTCGGAGCTGACCACAATCGCCACCCGGCGATTTTCGGTGCGGCCACTGGATGTGCTGTTGCTGGCCACCGGCACGCTGCTGCCCAGGCCACGCAGCTGGATATTTTCCTGTTTCATGCCGACGGTGTTGAGCACCTTGGCCACGCTTTTCGCCCGGCGCATGGACAGTTGCTCGTTGTACGCCTCTTTGCCCGATGCATCGGTGTGGCCATCGACCCGTACCCGCTCGATACCCACCCCCAACAGCGCCTTGCCGATGCGTTCGACGATGTCGGTGCTCTGCTTGTTCAGGCTGTCGTCGTCACTGCCAAACAGGACCTTGCCGGACAAGCCGAAAGCCCAGCCATCGTCTGTCAGCTCGAAACCCTGCTGTTTCAGCACGGCGATCTGCGCCGGGGTCAGGCCTTTTGGCGGGGTGGTCTGGCAACCGGTCAGGCTCAGCAAGGCCACGAGCAGGGTCATGGTGAAAAAACGCAGGGAACGCGGGTTGAATGTGAACACGTAAATCAGCTCCTGTTTTGAACATCGGCGGCAGGGTGCTCCGACCCTGCCGTGTACTGTGCGCCTCGGGACAGGCGCTTGGCCTGGTACATCGCGCCATCGGCGGCGTTGAGCAGGGCACCCGGCGTTGCGCCATGATCCGGGTACACCGCGACGCCGATGCTGAGGGAGGTCAGTACCTGGGTACTGCCCGGCAATGGAATCGGCATGTCCATGCTGGCCAGAATCTTGTCGGCAATCCGTTCGGCGTCTTCGGTCTTGTGCAGTGGCGTCAGCAGCACGGCAAATTCATCGCCACCCAAGCGCGCCACCAGGTCCCCTTCGCGCAGTTGCGCCCGAACCCGATTGGCCACGGCCACCAACACCGCATCGCCCGCCGCATGGCCGAAACTGTCGTTGATCTCCTTGAAGCGATCGCTGTCGAGAAACAGCACCGCCACTCGCTCGCCGAGCTTGTTGGCGCTGCGCAGCGCGCGCATCAGGCGACCTTCGAAAAACGCCCGATTGGGCAATCCGGTAAGGCTGTCGTGGTTGGCCTGGTGAGCCAGGGATTCGTTTTCGCTTTGCAGGTGCGACTGCCAGGCTTCGAGCTCATCGAGCAGGGCATTGAAGTCGTTGCCGAAATTATCGAGTTCGGCAATGTCGGCGGGCGGCACGCGCTTGTCAAAGGCGCGGTCAATGCGCGCGGCGTGGGCGACGGCGGCCAGGTTGCGCAGGGGCTTGATGATCCCGCGAAGTTGTCGGCGCGCCAAAAAGAGTGCAACCCAGGCGCTGATGGCCGTGCACAAGATGATGCCCACCAGACCGCTGAGCAAAAAGCGCATCAGGCTGGCGCCATGACCGGTGAGCCTGATGCTGCCGACTTCCCGCCCTTGATGGAGGATCGGCATGCTCATGGGTTCTTCCAGAAACGCTTTGGCGATGTGCAATTCGAGATCGGACACCCAACCGGTTTCCGGTCGTTGCCAGCGGGCCAGCAACTGGCCCTGCTGGTCGAACACCTGGGCGTCGGCCACCTCTTCGTTGGAGGCAATCAGCGCCAGCGCTTCGGTGGTGGCGGTTTTGTCGTCGAACACCACCGCGGCTTCCACGGTGTAGCTGATCGAGCGGGCGATCAGGTGCAGGTTGTTGTCGGCGTACACGCGCAAGGCCAGCACACCGAGCAACGTCAGTGAAACACTGGCCATGGCGACGCCCACCAGCGCAACGAGCAGGTTGCCGCGACCGATGACCGAATGCAAAGTCGGGCGATTGCCCGGTTTCAGTATTTTCATGGCGCCGCCGGCTTGCGACGGGACAGTTGCAGCACGCTCGGATGAATGCGTACGCCGCTACGGGCGACAGAGTCGAGATTGACCTCGAACGACACCTGCTCATCGCTGACCCGCAAGCAAAACAGACTGCCGACGGTGCATTGCTCGTCGCTCTCACTGATGCTCAACACCGGATGCCCGATCAACGCGGCAAACAATCGGCTGCGTTCTACGCCGGTCAGCTTGCCGATATAAACCGCATCGCAGTCACTGACAATCGTAGGGTTGTCGGCCAACAAACGCTGCACCGCGACAGGTCGACCGGTCTCCTGGGTCGTGCCTTTGACCAGGTCGTCGGTGTATTCGGTAGGGCCGACCAGGCACAAGCGCAGCAGCAAAGGCTCGACGGGCCAGCGGGCATAGCTGAGGATTCCGAGGACTACCTGGGTAACCGCTTTGGCACGTTGGTCCGCCATGCCCACCGGGGCTTGCGATTGAGCGAAAACGACGCTGGCCAGCAGACAAAGAAGGATGGCAAGCAGCGCTTTTCTACAGCCAACGACGCACTCTGTCGTCCTGACAGCCACCTTCATGCAGGGATACTCTTTGACCGTAGCGAAATGATGCCGCAACGATAGCACAGCGAGGAAATGCCAGCGAGGCCACGTACTACGCAGCCTCGGACATTTTCCTACAGCCTGTTACTGACCTTTCAGCCTGTCGGCTCGCTGCCGTCCTTGAGCTCCAGCATCAGCCCGCTCAAGCGTTTGACCCGGCGTTTCACCGCCTCTTCAAACACCCCCGCACGGGACTCGATCAAGGTGAACCAGTCCTTGGCCCGGGTAATGCCGGTGTAGATCAATTCCTTGGTGAGTACCGGATTCAAGGCATCGGGAAGAATCAACGCGGTATGCGCGAACTCCGAGCCCTGGGATTTATGCACGGTCATGGCGTACACGGTTTCGACATCATTCAGGCGGCTGGGCAGGACAAATCGCACGCCACCCTGGCCATCATTGCGTGGGAATGCCACACGCAGAACCTGCCTTCCAGTCCCCTGGCCTTCCTGCTCCGGGAGCTTGAGGGCGATGCCGATATCGCCGTTCATCAACCCTAGCCCGTAATCGTTGCGGGTCATCAGCACAGGGCGACCTTCGTACCACTGCTGGTCGCTGTCGATCAGGCGCGCCCTGAGCAATGCCTCCGTCACCCGCTGGTTCAAGCCCTCTACACCCCATGGCCCCTTGCGCACGGCACATAACAACTGGAACGCGTCGAAAGCCTGCAGCACTTGTCGAGCCCAATCAATCCAGCGTGAATCTTCCAGCGGGCTGTCCAGTGGCGGTCGCTGATTGCGCAGCACGCTCAGGTAATGTCGATAACCCTGCGGCCCCTCACCATGGCCGTCGAGAAGCAAGCGTTCCAGGGCCCGATCCTGCTCCCCCTTGAGGGACAGGCAATGCACATCGTCATGGCTGCGCGCCGACAACAACTTGCGGGCTTCATCGGGTTGCTGCTGGTTGACCCAGCGAGCCAGTTGGCCAATGCCACTGCCTTCACCGAATCGCCGGGAATGGCGCAACATCACGACCTGTTGAGCCAATGGATGAGTGCCCTGCGCATCCTCCTGCAATCCGCTGGCCTGCAGGTTTTCGCCACTGACGGCTTCCAGCCACCGGCGTGTCTGCGGGCTGTACCAGCCAGCCTCCGCGTCGCGACACAGATCCCCCAATACCGCACCGGCCTCTACCGACGCCAATTGGTCCTTGTCCCCCAACAGCACGAGGCGCGCATGGGGCGGCAAGGCATCGAGCAGGTTGGCCATCATTTCCAGGTCGATCATCGAGGCCTCGTCCACCACCAACACATCCAGCGGCAGGCGATTGCCCGCGTGATGCCGGAAATGACGAGTCCCGGGCCGGCTGCCGAGCAGGCGGTGAACGGTGGTGACGTCGGAGGGGATCTTTTCCCGAACGTCCTCCGCGACCTTCAAGGTCCGGACCTGCTGGCTGATGGATTCGGTCAGACGCGCCGCGGCCTTGCCGGTAGGCGCGGCGAGGCGAATGCGCAGGGGCATGCCGGCCTCGACCGCCGGCGCCTGGAGCAACGCCAGCAAGCGTACGACGGTGGTGGTCTTGCCGGTTCCCGGCCCCCCCGTGACGATGCTGAAGGCACTGCGCGTCGCCAGGGCGCAGGCCAGCTTCTGCCAGTCGATCACTTCACCCGGCCGGGCAGGACCAAACAAACCGGTGAGGCGCTGGAGCAGGTCGCTCGGCGTGGATTCGTGTTCCGTCAGACGCTCGCGCAAGGAAACGTCGATCCGCCGCTCGTAGGCCCAATAGCGGCGCAGGTACAAGCGTTTGCCCGATAACACCAAAGGCCGGTCGCGCACGTTGTCACGACTGTCAGCGGCCAGCGCGACCAGGTTGCTGGCGGCCAGCACCTTGCACCAATGAGCGCCGTCCAGCGATCCCAGCAATTGCGAGGGCAGCAGCATCGCGCCGCCTTGCACGTCACCTTCGGGTGGCAGCGACAGGGCGAAGTCCGGTTCTTTCAGCGTCTCGAACAGGTCGAGGCAGACATGCCCGTGGCCCAACTGGTGGCTGGTCAGCGCGGCTGCCAGCAACACCAGCGGATCATCCTCTGGGGCCAGCTCATGCAGAAACGCCACAAAGGCTTTGTCCAGCGCGCGCAACCAGCCACGCTCGACCCAACGCGTGAGCAATAACAGCAAGTCGTCGGCACGCCTCAGCGGCACCAGATCGGCCAGGCTTTCGGCTGCCAGCGATGTGGGCAACAAATCGGCGAATGTGCGACTCATAACAGTACTCCCTGTTCCCAGGCGGGCTCGGCCTTGGGTTCTGGCTTGCCCTGAAACAGCCTGTCCAGGCGTTCGATCAGCTCTCTTGGCGGCCGGGCGAAAAACACCCCCTGGCTGGCCGCGCGCGTACCGCGCAAAAACAGGTACAACGCACCGCCGACATGCCGGTCGTAGTCGTAATCGGCGAGCCGCGCCTTGAGTTGGCGGTGCAGGGCCAACAGGTACAACACGTATTGCAGGTCATAACGGTTGTCGAGAATCGATTGCTCCATGGCCTGCGCGGTGTAGGCCGCATCATCGACGCCGAGCCAGTTGGATTTGTAGTCGGCCACGTAATAGCGGCCGTCATGTTCGAACGTCAGGTCGATGAAGCCCTTGAACATGCCGTTGAGCAACACCGGTTCCGCGGCCACCCGGGCCACGCCGTTATGGGTGTATTGGCACACCAGCGCATCGAGCTTGAGCACATCGACCTTATGGCTGGCGAACCAGAATTCCATCTCGACCTGATACTGCGTCAACTGGCCGAATATCACCGGTGCCTGACCGCCGCCCAGTTGCAGCGGCGACTTGAGCAGATGCTGCAGCCAGTCACTCAAGGTGCTGATCCAGCCCTCCCAGCCTCGACGGTTGCAGCGACGGGCAATGGCGTCGATCACCTCTTGCGGTGCCGCAGCAAAACCCTCGCCCCCCGCCCATTCGAGCAAGCCATGGAGGAAGGTGCCAGGGTTCGGGCCACGCGGGAAGCGATGGATATCGCCGCCACCGGTCACCACTTCCCGAGGGGCCTGCGGGTCGAGGCGTTCGTCATCGAACAGTTTTTGCGCCTGCGGGCTCTCCGGCGCCTCGTCGGTGCCGACACTCAGGGTGTCGCCAATTCGCAAGGCGCTGTAGGAAGCGATCCACCAGTTTTCACTGGCCTTGCGTTTCGGAACCAGCGGAACCAGCAGCGCTGCGTCGTTTTGCGGTGGCTGGTAATGCTCCGCTGTCGCTTCAGGCATCTCGGCATACGCCAGCGCCGGGCAGTCCTGTTGCAGGTCCCGCAACCAAAGCTGCAACGCCGGGGAATCGGCCAAAGGCGCACCGCCGCCCAGCAGATAACCCAATGCCGACAGATGCAGCACCGAGCCATTGTTGTTGCCGCGCTTGAGGTCGGCCACCCCCAGCCAGCAGGCGTGTTGCGCCCGGGTCAGGGCGACATAGAGCAAGCGAAGATCCTCGGCCAGACGCTCATCGTCAGCCAGGGCAATCAATTCTGCCGTCGGTTTCAACGTGACCTGGGCATTGCCGGATTCATCGTGGTAGTGCAACGGCAGGCGGCTGCCATCCACCGGTTTCGCCGAGCAAATGAACGGCAGAAACACCAAGGGGTATTCAAGGCCCTTGGACTTGTGAATGGTCACGACCTTGACCAATTGCTCATCACTTTCCAGACGCAGGATCTGCTCTTCGCCAGCCTGCCCGGACAACGCCAGATGCTCGGACAAATGCCGGATCAGGGCTTGCTCGCCATCAAGCTCCGCGGCGGCTTGTTGCAGCAGTTCGAAAAGGTGCAGAAGGTTGGTCAACACGCGTTCGCCGTCACTGCGGGCGATCAGCGCCTGGGGCAGGCGGAAGTCGTGCAGCAGGCGTCGCAGCATCGGCAGTACGCCCTGCTTGCGCCAGACTTCGCGATAGCCACGGAACTGCATGACCCGGGATTCCCAGGCCAACTCATCCTGATTCAGCCGCTCCAGCTCAGTCAGCGAAAGGTTCAACGTGATGCTGGCCAACGCAGCCCGCAGCGGTCGCTCGACATCCGGCTCGGCACAGGCCTTGAGCCAGGTCAGCACGTCATGCGCCTCCTGGGCGGCGAACACCGAGTCCTTGTCCGACAGGTAAACACTGCGCACGCCACGGGCGGCCAATTGCGCACGAACCGCCTGCGCCTCCTTGCCATCGCGTACCAGGATGGCGATGTCCGCCGGCAGCAGGCCCCTGAAGGCCTTGCCGTCCTGGGAGAACCCCGCATGCCCGTGCTGCCCGCCATTGAGCAACGCCGTGATTTCACTGGCGCAGGCAGCCGCCAGGTGTTGCCGGTACACCGCACCGGACAACGGTTGTTCGGCCGGCAAGTGCCAGATGTTCAAGGCCGGGATTGCCTGGTCATTGAGGCGCAAGACTTCTTTGCGACCCTGGGAGGCAACCGGCGTGAAAGGAACCGGGTTGTCGCCATTCTTCTGTCGGAAGAGGAAAGCGCCGCGGCCCGACTCCCGTGCCTCGGCGCGCTCGAACACATGGTTCACCGCGTTGACCATGCCATGGCTTGAGCGGAAGTTGGTGCCCAGGGTGTGCAGGCGGCCGGTGGTGGCCTGGCGGGCGCGCAGGTAGGTATGGATGTCCGCACCGCGAAAAGCGTAGATCGCCTGTTTCGGGTCGCCGATCAGGAACAGGCCACACTCGGGGCTGTTCTCTTCAATGCGATAGATGCTCTCGAAGATTCGGTATTGCACCGGGTCGGTGTCCTGGAACTCATCGATCAGGGCGACCGGAAACTGTTCACGAATCAGGGTTGCCAGGCGTTCGCCGCCATCGGACTGCAAGGCCGCATCAAGGCGCAGCAACATGTCGTCGAAACCCATTTCCGCGCGGCGGCGCTTCTCTTCCTCGAATCGCGCCCCGACCCAGCGGGCCGCGTGTTGCAGTACGGCGGCATCAGGCGTTGGCAGCCCATCGAGACAGGCCTTGAGGCCGGCCATCGCATCGAGCCCCGGATGTCGAGGCGCCTCACCCTTCCAGGCTTCAGCCATGCCGTCCGGGGTCAGGCGAGTGAAACCGGTGCCGATATCCAGTTGCTCGAGGGATTCGTCTTCGGCCCAGGCTTTGATCTTTTCAAACCAGGGCTCGAAATAGCGTGCCTGCATCTTGCGACCGTCGACAGCCTTGGTGGCAACGCCCTGGTGACAGATGACAAGCAACTCGTCCGCCCACTGCAGCCAGGGTTTCTTGAGTTCGATCAGGGCCGCCCGTCGTTCTTGCAGGCATTGCGAAATCACTTCGGCGGGTTCTTTCCCTTCATGCGCATCCCGCTCGCTGGCGAACAGCGCACGAATCCGCGGCAGCAGCGCCGCCGGCCCGCCCCAATTGCCGCGCACCCAATTCAAGGCGTCACCTTGCATCGGGTAACAGAACAGCCGCCAGTAATCGCGCAGGACTTCCCCCAGCAAGTCGCTGTGGTCGGTTTCCAGGGTCTGGGTAAACAGGCTGCCGCTGTCGAATGCGTGCTCGCGCAACATACGCTGGCACCAACTGTGGATGGTCGACACCGCTGCCTCGTCCATCCACTGGGCGGCGATATCCAGGCGGTTTGCGCAGCCGGGCCATTGCTCGGGCAGGTACTGATCACGCAACTCGGCAATCAGGCTGTCGGGGGCCGGGGTTTCATCGCGGAAATAGCGTGCGGCCTCGGCGAGCCGCGTGCGGATGCGTTCGCGCAGCTCTTTGGTCGCGGCGTCGGTGAAGGTCACGACGAGGATCTGCGGCGGCAACAGCTCTCGTCCGAAGCCACTGTCCTCCCCGCCATTGCCCAGCACCAGGCGCAGGTACAACGCGGAAATGGTGAACGTCTTGCCGGTCCCGGCGCTGGCTTCGATCAGTTGGCTGCCGCGCAGCGGGAATGCCAGGGCCAGCGGTGTCTTCGTGCTCATCAGCGCGACTCCTCGCTGGACAGTGAACGCCAGGGTGCTTCAAGAAGCGGGCGATAGAGCGCGTCACACCACAGGGGGAACGTCTCGTCGGCGACCAAGGCATCGTAATCGGCGAATTGGCGCGCGAGTGCCGGGCTTTCGCGACGCTCTCCGTCCGTCGTCTGCCCATCCCCTTCATAGGCCTTGCGCGCAGCGGCTTGGGCTTTGACCGGGTCGGTTTGCCCCAGCCACGCGAAGGCCGTCTTGACCGCGATCGGCAGAGGCTGGCGCATACCCGACTGCCAGGCCATCAACAGGTCACCGAGAATTGTCCGCGCCGTGGACTGCTCCATCGGACCGAGCAACAGACTGTCGTCGCTCGCCACCAATGCGGTGGTCAAGGCCATGCCACTGGCACACGCCATCAGATGATTGACCCAGGGGCGGGTCAGACGATGCCATTTGCGCGACTTGATCGAGCCGATACTGTTGGGGATCGTTGTAACAGACAACAAACCGCCATCAGCACGCTGATGCAGACCGCTGAGCCAGCCCTCGATGTGCAGGCCCTGCAGTTCAAGACTGACGGCCAACGCGCTGCTGAGGGGGGTTGGCCACAACGCCAGGAGCTGTTGGTGGCGTTGCAGCAAGTCAGGCAATGGCTCGATCAATTCGCGTTGCAGGCACTCACCGAATCCGGCCATGGGCAGCAGCCCGCTGTTCTGCAAACGTTTCGCCTGATCCTGCAGTGCCTGCCCGGAATTTCCAGGATCTGCCAGCGCCGCTTCGAGCAAACGGTCACTGAGGCTGTAACGCTGCAACGCATCCAGGACAAAGGGCTCTTCATCGGCCAATGGCACTTCTGCCGCCTCGAAGAAGACCTTCAGCCGCTGGCTGAAAAAGTGCCGTACCGGATTGCGCAGGAAATCCTGCACCTGACCGAGACTCAGAGGTTCGTCCTGGATGTGGGGCGCGAGCACTTCGGCGCTTGCCTGTTGCTCTGCCGCCTGATGAAGCACCTGCCATTCGCTGGCGTAGCTGAACGACTCATCACCGTCGTGAAAGTAACGAGCACTGAAGGGTTGTAATGGGTGTTCCCGGGTCATGGCTTCCAGCAGATCCTCGTCGCCTTGCAGCAATCGCCAACCGCTGGCCAGGTGGTCACGCAGTTGGCCAATCAGCACCGAGGCAGGCCGCTCGCTGTTATCGCGGATGCTACGGCCCACCCAACTGATGTAGAGATGGTCCCTTGCCGACAGCAAGGCTTCCAGTAGCAGGTAGCGGTCGTCTTCGCGCCGGGAGCGGTCACCCGGACGGTAATCACTGCCCATCAGGTCGAAATCCAGCGGCGGTTGCGCGCGCGGATAATCGCCGTCATTCATGCCCAGCAGGCACACCAGTTTGAACGGGATGGCGCGCATGGGCATCAAGGTGCAGAAGTTGACCGCACCGGCCAGAAAACGTTGGGACAAACGGCCCTGATCCAGACCTGCAAGCCAGGCTTCGCGGACGACGGTCAGCGGCAACTCGTCCTGCAACCCGACTGACTCGCAGGTCTCGAGCCAGGTCTCGCGCAGCTCTTCGAGTTGGGCCAGCAAGTAGTCATCGTGTTCGTTACCGGCAAGGAAGAACAACTGCACCAAAGCCTGCAAGCGCAAGCCCCATTGCCCCGGCGATGCTGGCTGAGAGAGCTCGTGGTGAGCCACTTCCAGCGCGTCGAGCAACGCAACCAGCGGACCGATGAGCGCAGCGTCCAGACCACCGATCTCGTCGTAGGGTTCGATCCCCTCATAAGCATCGGCGCTGCCAACGGCATAACCGAGCAGCATCCGTCGCAAGCCGAATCGCCAGCTGTTTTGCTCCAGTTCATTGGGCAACCCGAGCCCGGCACGTTGCTCGGCATTCATGCCCCAGCGAATGCCGGCACCTTCGATCCAGCGGTGCAGCGTCGGCAGGTCACGCTCCTCGACGCCAAAACGAGCGCGCAGCGCGGGGACGTCCAGCAAATCGAGAATTTCACTGACGGGGAATCGGCTGTCGGGCAGCTTGAGCAGGTGCTCGACAGCAATCAGCAATGGATCGCGACCACGCTGGCCCTGGTCAGCCAGGGTAAACGGAATGAAGCGTGGATCCTGGCGGTCAAGCTGACCAAACACGGCACGAATATGCGGGGCGTAGCTGTCGATGTCCGGGACCATCACGATGATGTCCCTGGGCCGCAATGTCGGGTCGGAGCTGAAACGTGCTAGCAGCTGATCGTGGAGGATCTCGACTTCTCGCTGGGCGCTATGGGCGATGTGAAAACGGATCGATTCGTCCTGTTCAAGATCGATGGCCGGCCAATGCTCCCGAGTCTCGTTGAGGGGACGCAACTCGAGGATGTCGTCCTGCAACTGGTTGAGCACGTTCAGCGGCAGACCATCACTGAACAGGTCGATGCGCCCGTCGCGGAATGCCGAACGATAGCTGCTGGGATCGTCATAACTGTCGAGCAGGTTGATGTAGTCCCGCCCCTGCTTGCCCCAGGCGGCCAACAGCGGGTGAGCATGTTGGTGGAGGGTTTGCGGATCGATGACTACCGGCATGCCGCTCTTGCGGGCCTGACGCTTGTATTGATGGCGCAGCAGGTCTTTATCGGCGACGATGTCCGCCCAATGGTGACGACAGGGGTTGTGTACGCACAGCAGGACCTGACTGAATCGCGCCAGTCCCGCCAGTGCTTCCAGGGCTTGGGCAGGCAGCGAAGAAATCCCGAAAACGATCACTCGCGAGGGTAATCCCTTGGGAGCTGTTTCGAGGTTATTGATGCGCTCGACAAATCGCTGATGGACGCCGGCACGGCTTTGCGCCATGCCTTCTTCTCCCACGTCCAGCAAGAGGGCGCGCCATAGCTCAGCCTGCCAGCAATTGGCCGGGGTCAGGGGTTTGGTTTCGCCCCTGGCGTTTCGTGTTTGATGTCGACCTTGCGCCCAGTCTTCGAGCCAGTCAGCTCGGTACACCTGGTATTGGTCGAACAGATCCGCCAGACGTTCAGCCAATTGATAACGTTTGCGCAGATCGGTGTCGTGGGTCAGGAAACGTTGCAGCGGCTCGAAGTGCGGCTGGTTGATCAACTGCGGCAGCAGGCGCATCAGACGCCAGGTCAGCGGGGCTTTATCGAGCAGGGAATTGACCGGGATTTCGTCGCGGCCAAGGACCATGCGATAGAGCTGCCACATGAAGCTGCCGGGCAACTGCACGTCGATGGCGGCAGCGATTCCGCAGCCTCCCATGTCGTCGTCTTCAGCATCTTCCGCCAGTGCCAGCTTCAGCCATTGGGCAATGCCATTGCTTTGCACCAACGCGATTTCATTCTCCAGGGGAGCCAGCGGGTAGCGCCGCATCCAGCTGACCACCAGGCTGCGCAATTCGTCCAGGCGGTTGCCGTGAACCACCATAAAACCAGCACTGAGGGACGTCGCGTCCGGCATAAAGGCTTCCTTGGAAAATACAAACGCCAGGGGCGAACCTTAGCATTGTCGGGAGACGGTGACAGCGTGAACCTGCTCGTTGTTGCTGTGCGA
>NZ_CATKPX010000017.1:0-140212 GCF_949767755.1 Pseudomonas sp. IT-P4
GACGAGTGAAACGAGGCTGCGATCTTTTGATCTTGCCTTTGAAAGATCGCAGCCTCGTTTCACTCGTCAGCTCCTACAGGGGGTGGCGGTGTTTGGGAAAACGCGCACAAAAAAACGCCCCGAACCAGTCGGGGCGTCAGATGGGCGGCGTTGCGGTTTCTAATCAGTCCGCAACGGCCGTTGACTCAGGCGAAGCAGATCAGTGGAACTGTTCTTCTTCGGTCGAACCGGTCAGTGCGGTTACCGAGGACGAGCCACCCTGGATCACGGTGGTCATGTCGTCGAAGTAGCCGGTGCCCACTTCCTGCTGGTGAGCCACGAAGGTGTAGCCCTTCGAAGCGTCAGCGAATTCCTGCTCTTGCAGCTTCACGTAGGCAGTCATGTCGTTGCGGGCGTAGTCGTGCGCCAGGTTGAACATGCTGTGCCACATGTTGTGAATGCCGGCCAGGGTGATGAACTGGTGCTTGTAACCCATGGCGGACAGTTCGCGCTGGAACTTGGCGATGGTCGCGTCGTCCAGGTTTTTCTTCCAGTTGAAGGAAGGCGAGCAGTTGTACGACAGCAGTTGGTCCGGGTATTCCTTTTTGATCGCTTCGGCGAAGCGACGAGCTTCGTCCAGGTCCGGCTTGGCGGTTTCGCACCAGATCAGGTCGGCGTACGGAGCGTAGGCCAGGCCGCGAGCGATGGCCTGGTCCAGACCGGCGCGCACTTTGTAGAAGCCTTCCTGGGTACGTTCGCCAGTCACGAATGGCTGGTCGTACGGGTCGCAGTCCGAAGTCAGCAGGTCAGCTGCGTTAGCGTCGGTACGGGCCAGGATGATGGTCGGAGTACCGGCAACGTCAGCAGCCAGGCGGGCAGCGGTCAGCTTCTGTACGGCTTCCTGGGTAGGAACCAGTACCTTGCCGCCCATGTGGCCGCATTTTTTCACGGAAGCCAGTTGGTCTTCGAAGTGAACGCCGGCGGCGCCTGCTTCGATCATGCTCTTCATCAGCTCGTAAGCGTTCAGTACGCCGCCGAAACCGGCTTCGGCGTCAGCAACGATTGGCGCGAAGTAGTCGATGTAGCCGTCGTCGCCCGGGTTCTTGCCGGCTTTCCACTGGATCTGGTCGGCACGACGGAATGAGTTGTTGATGCGCTTGACCACGGTTGGAACCGAGTCCACCGGGTACAGCGACTGGTCCGGGTACATCGATTCGGCGGAGTTGTTGTCCGCAGCCACTTGCCAGCCAGACAGGTAGATCGCCTGGATGCCGGCCTTGACTTGTTGTACAGCCTGGCCGCCGGTCAGGGCGCCCATGCAGTTGACGAAATCTTTCTCAGGACGGAAGGCTGGCTTGGCACCCTGGGTCACCAGGTTCCACAGCTTCTCGGCGCCCATTTTTGCAAAGGTGTGCTCAGGTTGAACCGAGCCACGCAGGCGGACGACGTCAGCAGCGGAGTAAGTGCGTGTCACGCCTTTCCAGCGCGGGTTTTCAGCCCAGTCTTTTTCGAGGGCTGCAATTTGCTGTTCGCGTGTCAGTGCCATGGGAGATAAACCTCGTCGCGTCTTTATGAAAAGTTGTTCTGCGGTGGAAAATTCCTGCGCTCGCTGACCAGAAGCTTAAGCGGTCAAGTCGGGTTCGGCGGGGAGGGCGACGGGATGAGCGATCGGCTCGAGGGGAAGTGAGCAGGTAAAGGCGAACTGCGGGCGCATTCGGGCGTCGTGGGCCTTGGTGCGAACATCAGTGTGGTGCCGGGTTACCTATTACGCTTCCGTCCCTCGGGACAACTTCGTTCCAGTCGACAACCTCGTCAAACACACCTTGTGGGCGGTACAGACACGAAGCGGTTCGCGGGGTAGGTGCGAACATCGCTTCGAAGGCCCTTGCCAGGGCCTCTGATTAGCGGGAGCGAGGCCATCATGCCTTTGCTTTTTTGGCTCGTCAAACGTTTTGTAGTGCTTTTTTTCAGGCACTACATCTTTGGTCTAATACGACTCGTCAGTCAGTTTTTGGTGCTTTAGTCCAGGGTGTCGACTTTCACCCGCAATGTCATGTCGTTGCGGCTCTGGGTCGAGTAGCTGCGGGTCTGGCCCTGTTTGTCGGCCTGGGTCTGGCCGTTGACCCCGGCCAGCAGGATCCACTCACCGAGGTGGCCGGTGACGGTTGTGTCGGTGCTTTGTACGTTCACTACATCAGGACGTTCCTGGCTCATGCGGTCACGGTTGGTGCTGATCGACAGGTGAACGATGTCGCCGGTGACGTTTGCCGTGACGTAGAAGCCCTGGGTGACGTTGCGGTATTCGGTCTGGCTGCGCAGGTCGCCGTAGGAGTCGGTCTGCGAACTGGTCAGCGGCACGCTCTGGCCGACCTGGATCAGCGCCGGTGCGCCTTCGCTGGCCTGCACTTGCTGGATGCCGCCGTCGCGGCTGTCGGTGCTGTAGTTGATGATGCGGGCCTGGCTTGGCTTGGCGCCGTTCACCGAATGACCCTGGTCACCCTGGAAGTTGTTGTCGCTGGTGTCGACGGTGATCAGCAGGCGCTTGGGTGCGGTGTCGAGTTGCGAAAGAAGGGCTTTAAGTTCGTCGATCTTGCGCTGATCGGCGTTGACGATGAGTTGATTGCCGTAGGCGCTGACCTGTCCGTCCTTGCCGATGAAATCCTGCGCCACCGGCAGCAGGTCGGCGCTGGTGTGGTACTTGAGGGGCACAATTTCTGTGGCTGCCATCACCGAAAAACTGCAACCGAGCAGCAAGGTGGTGAGCAGGGTGCGTAGGGACATGTCCGTTATCTCCGCGTTCTGAAGCTTGATATTGCCAGTTTGTCGGCCTGGCGTGGCGCTAGTTGAATCGTAGACAGCAAAACGCCCCGGCATCGTGCGATGTCGGGGCGTTTTGTGGTGTGCTTTCTGGCCTCTTCGCGAGCACCTCGGTCTCAGGCCGAATGGCGGACCATGTCCACATGCGGAATCCCGGCTTCAAGGAACTCCTCACTGACCAGGTGAAAGCCCAGGCGCTCATAGAATGCCGTGGCTTGTACCTGAGCGCTGAGCATCTGCTGCTTGAGTCCGCGCTCTTCGGCCTCTGCGATGACCGCTTGCATCAGTGCATCACCAACTTTCAGGCCGCGCCAGTCCTTGAGTACCGACACCCGGCCGACGTGGCCGTCGGGCAGCAGGCGGGCGGTGCCGATTGGAAAGTCGCCTTCGTAAGCGAGGAAATGCACTGCATCAATGTCATCGGCGTCCCATTCCAGTTCTGGCGGAACGGATTGCTCGGCGACGAACACCGTCTCACGAATGCGCCGGATCTCGGCGTTGTCCTTCTGCCAGTCTGCGACACGTACGTGAATCTTATTCATCGGCAAACCCCAGGCTTCCTTGCTTGACCAGTTCGCACAGCAGGCCACGACCGTCTTCGTCGCTTAGCCAGTCGCCAAGGTTGTCGGCGTGCAGCGCGTCGGCGGCGCAGATCATCTTCAGCAGTTCGCGCAGTTTGCCCGGCAGGTAACGGCTTTGGCCGCTGGCGAACAGCAGCAGGTCGTCATCGACTTCAGACCACGCCAGGCGTGCGCTCGGGTTGCGAATCAGGATCGCGCCTTGTTCCAGGGCGGACATGAAGTCTTCTTCTTCGACCTCTTCCGGGCCCACCACCAGTTCCGGGTAGCGTGGCTCGGTCATGAACTGGCCGAACCAGGTCAGCAGCAGGCGCTCGTCGCTCATGTGCTCGGCCAGCAAGCCTTTGAGGCGGTCGAGTGCGTCACGCTGGATCTGGTGAGGGTCGGCAGTCGGCAAGGCGTCGGCGTCGGTGTAGCGTTCTTCGTCCGACAGGAACTGGCTGAGGAAGTCGGTGAAGTGGGTCAGCACTTCAGCGGCGCTCGGTGCGCGGAAGCCGACCGAGTAGGTCATGCATTCATCAACGGCAACGCCGCAATGGGCCAGGCGCGGTGGCAGGTAGAGCATGTCGCCCGGTTCCAGCACCCATTCATCGGTGGCTTCGAATTCGGAGAGGATGCGCAGGTCGGCGTGGGTCAGCATCGGGCTCTCGGTGTTGCACATCTGGCCGATCTTCCAGTTGCGCTTGCCGTGGCCTTGCAGCAGGAACACGTCGTAGTTGTCGAAGTGCGGACCGACGCTGCCACCCGGTGCGGCGTAGCTGATCATCACGTCGTCGATGCGCCAGCTTGGCAGAAAGCGGAAATTTTCCAGCAGTTCGCTGACTTCCGGGACGAACTGATCCACGGCTTGAACCAGCAGGGTCCAGTCAGTTTCAGGCAGCTTGCTGAATTCATCTTCGGCGAACGGGCCGCGACGCAGTTCCCACGGACGCTCGCCATTCTCGATGATCAGTCGCGATTCGACTTCTTCTTCCAGCGCCAGGCCGGCCAGTTCGTCGGCGTCGATCGGGCTTTCGAAATCAGGAATGGCCTGACGGATCAGCAGCGGCTTTTTCTGCCAGTAGTCGCGCAGGAATTCCCGTGCCGTGATGCCGCCCAGAAGTTGAAGAGGAATATCAGGATTCATGTGTAACCTATTGAAAAAATGCACTTTTCAGACGGGAATAAAAACGCCCGGCGCGGCCGGGCGTCTTATAAAGGGTCTAGCGGTCGATCAGATGCGCTTGGCTTGTTCTACAGCGTTGCCGATGTAGTTGGCCGGGGTGAGCAATTTCAACTCGGCCTTGGCGGCGGCTGGCATGTCCAGGCCGTCGATGAAAGTCTGCAGCGCTTCTGGGCTGATGCCCTTGCCGCGGGTCAGTTCTTTCAGCTTTTCGTACGGGTTTTCGATGTTGTAGCGACGCATCACGGTCTGGATCGGCTCGGCCAATACTTCCCAGCAGGCGTCCAGGTCAGCGGCAATCTTCTGCTCGTTGAGCTCAAGCTTGCTGATGCCCTTGAGGCTGGCTTCGTACGCGATCACGCTGTGGGCGAAGCCGACACCGAGGTTGCGCAGTACGGTGGAGTCGGTCAGGTCGCGCTGCCAGCGGGAGATCGGCAGCTTGCTCGCCAGGTGCTGGAACAACGCGTTGGCGATACCCAGATTGCCTTCGGAGTTTTCGAAGTCGATCGGGTTGACCTTGTGTGGCATGGTCGACGAACCGATTTCGCCAGCGATGGTGCGCTGTTTGAAATAACCCAGGGAGATGTAGCCCCAGATGTCGCGGTCGAAGTCGATCAGGATGGTGTTGAAACGGGCGATCGCGTCGAACAGCTCGGCAATGTAGTCGTGCGGTTCGATCTGCGTGGTGTACGGGTTGAAGCCCAGGCCCAATTCGTCTTCGATGAAGGCGCGGGCGTTGGCTTCCCAGTCGATCTCAGGGTAGGCCGACAGGTGGGCGTTGTAGTTGCCGACGGCGCCGTTGATCTTGCCCAGCAGCGGAACGGCAGCGACTTGAGCGATCTGGCGCTCCAGGCGGTAAACCACGTTCGCCAGTTCTTTGCCCAGGGTGGTCGGCGAGGCCGGCTGACCGTGGGTGCGCGACAGCATCGGCACGTCGGCGAAGCGGATCGCCAGTTCGCGGATGGCGTTGGCGGTCTGGCGCATCAGCGGCAGCATCACGTCATCGCGGCCTTCGCGCAGCATCAGGGCGTGGGACAGGTTGTTGATGTCCTCGCTGGTGCAGGCAAAGTGGATGAACTCGCTGACCTTGGCCAGTTCCGGCAGCTTGGCCGCTTGCTCTTTGAGCAGGTATTCGATGGCCTTGACGTCGTGGTTGGTGGTGCGCTCGATCTCTTTGACGCGCTCGGCGTGCTCCAGAGAGAAGTTTTCCGCCAGGGTGTTGAGCACAGCGTTGGCTTCGGCGGAGAACGCCGGCACTTCACTGATGGCAGGGTGAGCGGCCAGGCGCTGGAGCCAGCGCACTTCAACCAGGACGCGGGCACGGATCAGGCCGTACTCGCTGAAAATTGGGCGCAGGGCCTGGGTTTTGCCGGCGTAGCGGCCGTCAACAGGGGAAACCGCAGTGAGCGAAGAAAGCTGCATGGGGTGTTCTCGGACAGTCGGGCAACGAAATGGGGCGCGTATCATACATGAAAAAATCCGCCGGTCCGTCGCCAACTGACCGGCGTATTACGCGTATTGCTGAGTTCGTATCTGTCGATGCGGGTTATTCGTTACGCATCAAGGGGTAAAGCTCTTTGAGCAATTTGCGGCGACTGATCACCAGCTGCCAGCGATGACCGCCCAATTGCCGCCAAAGGCGCGCCGAACGAATGCCGGCCAGCAGCAGGGCACGAATTTTCGAGGCATTGCTCGGTTGTTGCAGGTTGCGCATGTCGCCGTGCACCTGGATGCGTTGGCGCAGGGTGCTCAGGGTGTCCTGATACAGCGCGCCGCAGGCGGCGACCACGTTTTCGTGGGCCGGGCCGAAGTGTTCGACCTGGGACTGGATCTGCGGCAGGCGCTTGCCGATCACGTCGAGCATGTCGTTGCGCTTGGCCAGCTGGCGCTCAAGGCCGAGCATGGCCAGGGCATAACGCAATGGCTCGCGCTGCAGGGCACTTGGGTCGCGTTCGAGGGCGCCGATCAGTGCGCGGTAGCCTTCACGCAGGTTGATGTCGTCGCCGCCGTAGACTTCCAGGGTGTCCTTGGGGTCGCGGATCAGCAGGCTGCCGAGCATGCAGGTCAGGCCGGCTTCGTTGGTCTGGCCGGTCTTGGCGATCCTGTCCACCAGCACCGCGGCGAGAAACACGCCGCCCAGTGCCGTCAGTTGCTCCTGAATCGGGTTCATAGGGCCTGGCCCTTGCTCGTCCACGGCTCGGCTACTTCAATCACGCCGCCGCCGAGGCAGATTTCACCGTCGTAGAACACCACGGACTGGCCTGGGGTGACCGCGCGCTGCGGATCATCGAAGGTCGCGCGATAACCGGTGGCGGTTTTTTCCAGGGTGCACGGCTGGTCGCTCTGGCGATAACGAACCTTGGCGGTCAGCTTGCGTGGCTGGCTCAGGTCGACCGGGTTGACCCAGTAGATATCGGAAGCGAGCAGGGCGCGGGAGAACAGCCACGGGTGATCATTGCCCTGGCCAACGATCAGCTCGTTGTGTTCCAGGTCCTTGATCAGCACGTACCACGGCTCATCGCTGGCGTCTTTCAGGCCGCCAATACCCAGGCCCTGACGCTGACCGATGGTGTGGTACATCAGGCCGTGGTGGCGGCCGATGATTTCACCTTCGGTGGTTTTGATCTCGCCCGGTTGCGCCGGCAGGTACTGCTTGAGGAAGTCGCTGAAGCGGCGTTCGCCGATAAAGCAGATCCCGGTGGAGTCCTTTTTCTTCGCGGTCGCCAGCTCGTATTTCTCGGCAATGGCGCGCACTTGCGGTTTTTCCAGTTCGCCGACCGGGAACAGGGTCTTGGCGATCTGTTCACCGCCGACGGCGTGCAGGAAGTAGCTCTGGTCCTTGTTCGGGTCCAGGCCCTTGAGCAGTTCGGTGCGGCCATCGATGTCGCGGCGACGCACGTAGTGACCGGTGGCGATCAGGTCGGCGCCAAGCACCATGGCGTAGTCGAGGAACGCCTTGAACTTGATTTCGCGGTTGCACAGGATGTCCGGGTTCGGCGTGCGTCCGGCCTTGTATTCGGCCAGGAAATGCTCGAACACGTTGTCCCAGTACTCGGCGGCGAAGTTGGCGGTGTGCAGCTTGATGCCAATCTTGTCGCACACGGCCTGGGCGTCCGCCAGGTCATCCATGGCGGTGCAATATTCCGTTCCATCGTCTTCTTCCCAGTTCTTCATGAACAGGCCTTCCACCTCATAGCCTTGCTCGATCAGCAGGAGGGCGGAAACGGAAGAGTCCACGCCGCCGGACATGCCGACAATGACGCGCTTCTTTTGTGTGTCAGAAGGGGCTGGATCACGCATAGGGATTCAATGAGTGTCTTGAAAAAGGACGCGATTCTATCAGGCTCGGGCCTGCATGGCTAAAGAGAAGGTCGGATCAATTCGAGGTCGAAGTGTTGGCCTGCCAGATAGTCGTCGATGCAACGGATGATCAGCTCGCTGCGCCAGTTGTCGCGTTGCTCGATTAATTCCTCGCGGGTCAACCACTTGGCGCCGACGATGCCGTCGTCCAGTTGATAATCCGGGTGGTGTTTCAGTGGTTTGGCGATAAAGCAGACCCGCTGGTAGGTCACGCCGTTGCTCGGGGCGGTATACAGATAAATCCCCAGCACGCCGGTGGGCTCGACGTCCCAGCCGGTTTCCTCGAGGGTTTCGCGCACGGCGGCTTCAATCAGGGTCTCGTTCGGGTCCAGATGACCTGCAGGCTGGTTGAGCACGTTGCGACCGGCCTTGTGTTCTTCGACCATCAGGAAGCGGCCGTTGTCCTCGACGATAGTGGCGACGGTGATGTGGGGTTTCCAGTCCATGGGTTTTCCTCGGTAAGGTCTTCGGTGTATTCGAAATTGCCAAGATCGCAGCCTTCGGCAGCTCCTACAAGGATCGGTGTAGGAGCTGCCGAAGGCTGCGATCTTTTGATCTTCGCCAGAAACACAAACCCCGGCACAAGGCCGGGGTTTGTGGTGTTCCCTTACAACCTTAAACCAGCGCAGCAACTGCCGCGTTGAAGGTCGCGCTTGGGCGCATGGCCTTGCTGATCAGCTCGGCGTCGGCGTGGTAGTAGCCGCCGATGTCCACTGGCTTGCCCTGGACGGCGTTGAGTTCGGCAACGATGGTCGCCTCGTTCTCGGTCAGGGTCTTGGCCAGGGGCGCGAACTGCGCTTGCAGTGCAGCGTCTTCGGTCTGGGCAGCCAGGGCCTGGGCCCAGTACAGCGCCAGGTAGAAGTGGCTGCCGCGGTTGTCGATGTTGCCGACTTTGCGCGATGGCGACTTGTTGTTGTCCAGGAACTGGCCGGTGGCCTGGTCCAGGGTCTTGGCCAGGACCAGCGCCTTTGGATTGTTGTAGGTCACGCCCAGGTGTTCCAGGGACGCGGCCAGGGCCAGGAATTCACCCAGCGAATCCCAGCGCAGGAAGTTCTCTTCCAGCAGCTGCTGAACGTGCTTCGGAGCCGAGCCGCCAGCGCCGGTTTCGAACAGGCCACCGCCGTTCATCAGCGGCACGATCGACAGCATCTTGGCGCTGGTGCCCAGTTCCATGATCGGGAACAGGTCGGTCAGGTAGTCGCGCAGTACGTTGCCGGTCACCGAGATGGTGTCCTTGCCGGCGCGGGTGCGCTGCAGGGTGTACTTCATTGCGTCGACCGGCGCCATGATCTGGATGTCCAGGCCGGCAGTGTCGTGATCCTTCAGGTAAGCCTGAACCTTCTCGATCACTACGCCGTCGTGGGCGCGCATCGGGTCCAGCCAGAAGATCGCCGGGGTCGCGCTTGCGCGAGCACGGTTGACGGCCAGTTTGACCCAGTCCTGGATCGGCGCGTCTTTGGTCTGGCACATGCGGAAGATATCGCCGGCTTCAACAGCCTGTTCCATCAGCAGGTTGCCCTTGCCGTCGGTGACGCGAACAACGCCGTCAGCCTTGATCTGGAAAGTCTTGTCGTGGGAGCCGTACTCTTCGGCTTTCTTCGCCATCAGGCCAACGTTCGGCACACTGCCCATGGTGGTCGGATCGAACGCACCGTTGGCTTTGCAATCTTCGATCACGGCCTGGTAGATGGTGGCGTAGCAGCGATCCGGGATCACGGCCTTGGTGTCGTGCAACTGGCCGTCGGTGCCCCACATCTTGCCGGAGTCACGGATCATCGCAGGCATCGAGGCGTCGACGATCACGTCGCTCGGCACGTGCAGGTTGGTGATGCCTTTGTCGGAGTTGACCATCGCCAGGGAAGGGCGAACGGCGTAGACCGCCTGGATGTCAGCTTCGATGGCCGCTTGCTGTTCAGCAGGCAGGGCCTTGATGCGAGCGTAAAGGTCGCCGATGCCGTTGTTCAGGTTGAAGCCGATCTGTGCCAGCACGTCAGCGTGCTTGGCCAGTGCGTCTTTATAGAACTCGGCAACGATCTGGCCGAACATGATCGGGTCGGAGACCTTCATCATGGTGGCTTTCAGGTGAACCGACAGCAGCACGCCTTGTGCCTTGGCGTCTTCGATTTCGGCCGCGATGAAGCTGCGCAGGGCGTTTTTGCTCAGTACCGCGCAATCGAGGATCTCGCCGGCTTGTACGCTGGTCTTTTCTTTCAGGACGGTAGCAGTGCCGTCTTGAGCGATCAGTTCGATTTTCACGGCGTCAGCGGCGTCGATCAGGGCGGCTTTTTCGCTGCCGTAGAAATCGCCGGTGCTCATGTGCGCGATGTGGGACTTGGAGTCCTTGGCCCACGCGCCCATTTTGTGCGGGTGCTTGCGTGCGTAGTTCTTGACCGACAACGGAGCGCGGCGGTCGGAGTTGCCTTCACGCAGGACCGGGTTCACGGCGCTGCCCTTGATCTTGTCGTAACGCGCCTTGGCTACTTTGTCGGCGTCGCTGGTGACGGTCTCGGGGTAGTCCGGAAGTGCATAGCCCTGGGCTTGCAGCTCTTTGATCGCGGCTTGCAGTTGTGGAACCGAAGCGCTGATGTTCGGTAGCTTGATGATGTTGGCTTCAGGCGTAACGGCCAGGGCGCCCAGTTCGGCGAGGTGGTCGGCTACGGCTTTGTCACCCAGTTGCTCGGGGAAGCTGGCCAGGATGCGCCCTGCAAGAGAGATATCGCGGGTTTCAACGGCGATATCAGCCGAGGCGGTGAACGCCTCTACGATAGGCAACAGTGAATAGGTGGCGAGGGCAGGAGCTTCGTCGGTGAAGGTATAGATGATCTTCGAGCGGGTGGGCATATTCGGATTAACTCTCTCTTCTTTGCTAAAGCGTGCGCAGAAACTCGAGGGCGCCGGGTAAGCGCGTTCGTTCAAAGTCATCCATGAGCCGAATATCGAGGTTTCGTTGCTGTGATGTTGGGTGCATCAGTAGGGCGTCAAGTAGCCGGACTGCGATAACAGGCCGGCTTGCCGGGCGGAAAGTCTCGTCGTAGAGCACTTCAGCCGTCGTGACCCTGTGGTCAGCGGGCGGCATTATACATAGGTAGCTGGCAATCTGCCGATGGTTCATATGCAACGAATGTCGTCCATTGGTCTAAAGGTCGCAGGGGCGAGCAGGGCGTAAGGTCACACGTCGTGCTTGGTTTTGGCGCTTTTCCCTTTGCTTTCAGGCTTGTAGCGCACGAGTTGCAAGGCTTTGCGCCAGATCGATGGAACATAGGGTTTGCGCGCCGATTCAACTGGGTTACGCTCGAACCAAGCCAGATGTTCAATCCAATCAATGGAGTTCAGCATGGGTTACAAGAAGATTCAGGTTCCAGCCGTCGGCGACAAAATCACCGTCAATGCAGACCATTCTCTCAATGTTCCTAATAACCCGATCATCCCCTTCATCGAAGGCGACGGCATTGGCGTCGACATCAGCCCGGTCATGATCAAGGTTGTCGATGCTGCCGTTAAGAAGGCTTACGGCGGCGAGCGCAAGATTTCCTGGATGGAGGTGTACGCCGGGGAGAAAGCGACTCAGGTTTACGATCAGGACACCTGGCTGCCTCAGGAAACCCTGGACGCGGTCAAGGATTACGTGGTTTCCATCAAGGGCCCGCTGACCACTCCGGTCGGTGGCGGCATCCGTTCCCTGAACGTGGCCCTGCGCCAGCAACTCGACCTGTACGTCTGCCTGCGCCCGGTGCGCTGGTTCGAAGGCGTGCCTAGCCCGGTGAAAAAGCCTGGCGATGTCGACATGACCATTTTCCGCGAGAACTCCGAAGACATCTACGCGGGCATCGAGTGGAAGGCCGGTACGCCGGAAGCCACCAAGGTCATCAAGTTCCTGAAAGAAGAAATGGGCGTTACCAAGATCCGTTTCGACGAGAACTGCGGTATCGGCGTCAAGCCGGTGTCCCTGCAAGGCACCAAGCGTCTGGCACGCAAGGCCCTGCAATATGTGGTCGATAATGATCGCGATTCGCTGACCATCGTGCACAAAGGCAACATCATGAAGTTCACCGAAGGTGCCTTCAAGGAATGGGCCTACGAAGTGGCGGCTGAAGAGTTCGGCGCGACCCTGCTCGACGGCGGTCCGTGGATGCAGTTCAAGAACCCGAAAACCGGCAAGAACGTCATCGTCAAGGATGCCATCGCCGACGCCATGCTCCAGCAGATCCTGTTGCGCCCGGCCGAGTACGATGTGATCGCGACCCTGAACCTGAACGGCGACTACCTCTCCGACGCCCTGGCGGCGGAAGTGGGCGGTATCGGTATCGCGCCGGGTGCCAACCTGTCCGACACCGTGGCCATGTTCGAAGCCACCCACGGTACCGCGCCGAAGTACGCAGGCAAGGACCAGGTCAACCCGGGGTCGCTGATCCTGTCCGCTGAAATGATGCTGCGCCACATGGGCTGGACCGAAGCGGCCGACCTGATCATCAAGGGCACCAACGGCGCGATTTCCGCCAAGACCGTGACCTATGACTTCGAGCGCCTGATGGAAGGTGCCAAGTTGGTGTCGTCTTCCGGCTTCGGCGATGCGCTGATCTCGCACATGTAAGAAAACGCTGGCACACAAAAAACCGCCTGATTCGAGAGATTGAACCAGGCGGTTTTTTTATGTCGCAATGACGGTGTGGACTTACACTGTAACGGTCTGTTGCGGGGTGGATGCCGTCGCTTTTGAAGCGTCCACCGGGTTCCCGATGTTGACCGCGTGCAGGCCCTTGGGGCCCTGGATGATATCGAATACGACAGCTTGCCCGGCTTTCAGGGTTTTATAACCATCCATTTTAATGGCTGAGTAGTGGGCAAACAGATCTTCTGTCTTGCCTTCCTCGTTGATGAATCCGTAACCCTTGGCATTGTTGAACCACTTCACCTTGCCGACAGCCATACCCAACTCCCTCTGCAACAGACTCCATCACTGGAGTATCATCCAGTACATCCGCAGTCGAATCTGTAAATAAGATTGACTCCGCGGACCTTTTTTACCCACTGTGGGCTCTATTGGTTGTAACACCCTTTTGCCGATAGTCAAGCTGACCCGGCAGTCGGAGTTGAAATCGCTGATAGCCGCCCCCACCACTGTATTTGAACAACTGACGAACCTTTCTTTCCATGCATGCAATCAGCCAGATTCGACTAACATTCAATCAGGATCGCCCGGTTCTTCAAAAAGATCAGCCGGGGGCACACGACGACGATTCCGCAGGCATTGCTGTTCAGGAGGCAAAGCCTGCACTACAGGCGCCGCCGATGTACAAGGTGGTTTTGTTCAATGATGACTACACACCGATGGATTTCGTCGTCGAAGTGCTCGAGGTGTTTTTTAACCTGAATCGCGAGCTGGCGACCAAGGTCATGCTGGCCGTCCATACAGAAGGACGGGCAGTATGTGGAGTGTTTACCCGCGACATCGCCGAGACCAAGGCCATGCAGGTCAACCAGTACGCCAGGGAAAGCCAGCATCCGCTACTCTGTGAAATCGAGAAGGACGGTTAATCGCCGACCACTTGGGTATGAGGTGAAGCTATGTTAAACCGCGAGCTCGAAGTCACCCTCAATCTTGCCTTCAAGGAAGCTCGTTCGAAGCGTCATGAGTTCATGACTGTCGAACACCTCTTGCTGGCCCTATTGGACAATGAGGCTGCCGCCACCGTTCTGCGTGCGTGCGGCGCAAACCTCGACAAACTCAAGCATGACCTGCAGGAGTTCATCGACTCCACCACGCCATTGATTCCCGTGCATGACGAGGATCGCGAAACCCAGCCAACCCTGGGCTTCCAGCGTGTACTGCAACGTGCTGTGTTTCACGTACAGAGCTCGGGCAAACGCGAAGTGACTGGTGCCAATGTGCTGGTCGCGATCTTCAGTGAGCAAGAGAGTCAGGCGGTGTTCCTGCTGAAACAGCAGAGCGTTGCCCGTATAGATGTCGTCAACTACATCGCCCATGGCATTTCCAAGGTGCCGGGGCATGGCGATCACTCTGAAGGTGAGCAAGATATGCAGGACGACGAGGGTGGTGAGTCTTCTTCCTCGGGCAATCCCCTGGATGCTTATGCCAGCAACCTCAACGAACTCGCGCGCCAGGGTCGCATCGATCCGTTGGTAGGTCGTGAGCTGGAAGTCGAGCGTGTCGCGCAGATCCTGGCGCGTCGCCGCAAGAACAATCCGCTGCTGGTGGGCGAGGCGGGCGTGGGTAAAACCGCGATTGCCGAAGGCCTGGCCAAGCGCATTGTCGACAACCAGGTGCCGGACCTGCTGGCCAACAGTGTGGTTTACTCCCTCGACCTGGGTGCCTTGCTGGCCGGTACCAAGTACCGTGGCGATTTCGAGAAGCGCTTCAAGGCGTTGCTCAATGAACTGAAAAAACGTCCGCAGGCGATCCTGTTCATCGACGAGATCCACACCATCATTGGTGCGGGTGCCGCGTCCGGTGGCGTCATGGATGCCTCGAACCTGCTCAAGCCGCTGCTGTCGTCCGGTGATATCCGTTGCATCGGTTCGACCACCTTCCAGGAATTCCGCGGCATCTTCGAGAAGGACCGTGCCTTGGCCCGGCGCTTCCAGAAGGTCGATGTGTCGGAGCCTTCGGTGGAAGACACCATTGGCATTCTGCGTGGCCTGAAAGGGCGTTTCGAAAGCCATCACAATATCGAATACAGTGATGAAGCCCTGCGCGCGGCTGCCGAACTGGCTTCGCGCTACATCAATGACCGTCACATGCCGGACAAGGCCATCGACGTCATCGACGAGGCGGGTGCCTACCAGCGCCTGCAACCGGTCGAGAAGCGTGTGAAGCGCATCGAAGTGCCGCAAGTCGAGGATATCGTCGCGAAAATCGCGCGGATTCCGCCAAAACACGTCACCAGCTCCGACAAGGAACTGCTGCGTAACCTCGAGCGTGACCTGAAGTTGACCGTGTTCGGTCAGGACGCCGCGATCGACTCGCTGGCTACCGCGATCAAGCTGTCCCGTGCCGGCCTCAAGTCCCCTGACAAGCCTGTCGGTTCGTTCCTGTTCGCAGGGCCTACCGGTGTCGGTAAAACCGAAGCGGCGCGTCAGTTGGCCAAGGCCCTGGGTGTCGAGCTGATTCGTTTCGACATGTCCGAGTACATGGAGCGCCACACCGTATCGCGTCTGATCGGTGCGCCTCCAGGCTATGTCGGATTCGATCAGGGCGGTCTGCTGACCGAAGCCATCACCAAGCAGCCACACTGCGTGCTGTTGCTCGATGAGATCGAGAAGGCGCATCCGGAAGTCTTCAACCTGCTGCTGCAGGTCATGGACCACGGTACGCTGACCGATAACAACGGGCGCAAGGCGGATTTCCGCAACGTGATCGTCATCATGACGACCAACGCCGGTGCCGAGACCGCAGCCCGCGCTTCGATCGGTTTCACCTATCAGGATCACTCGTCCGATGCGATGGAAGTGATCAAGAAGAGCTTCACGCCGGAATTCCGCAACCGTCTGGACACCATCATCCAGTTTGGTCGCCTCAGTCATGAGGTCATCAAGAGCGTGGTGGACAAGTTCCTTACCGAGCTTCAGGCGCAACTGGAAGACAAGCGTGTGTTGCTGGAGGTCACCGATGCAGCCCGCAACTGGCTGGCCGAAGGTGGCTATGACGCGGCGATGGGGGCTCGCCCAATGGCTCGCCTGATCCAGGACAAGATCAAGCGTCCGCTGGCGGAGGAGATTCTCTTTGGCGAACTGGCCGAGCATGGCGGTGTAGTGCACATCGACATCAAGGATGGTGAGCTGACCTTCGAGTTCGAGACCACGGCCGAGATGGCCTGACGTTAAACCGCAATAAAGCAAAAAGGCGCCAATTGGCGCCTTTTTGCTGTCTGTAGGAGCTGCCGAAGGCTGCGATCTTTTGATTTTGTTTTTAAGATCAAAAGATCGCAGCCTTCGGCAGCTCCTACAAGGGCAGCGTGCGGCAGCTAAATCGCAGGCAAACAAAAACGCCCGGCATGAGCCGGGCGTCTTGTATTGACTTGATTAACGGGCGCGGTAAGTGATGCGCCCTTTGCTCAAGTCATAGGGAGTCAGCTCTACGCGCACTTTGTCGCCGGTAAGAATACGGATGTAGTTCTTGCGCATCTTGCCGGAGATGTGCGCGGTTACGACGTGCCCATTTTCCAACTCCACACGAAACATGGTGTTGGGCAGGGTGTCGACGACAGTGCCTTCCATTTCGAAGCTGTCTTCTTTCGACATGCAGTAAAGCCCTCGGTGTCCAATGAATGGCCCGGTGCAACTGCGCCAGGCAAAAGCGGCGTGCATTGTGCCCGAAAAGTGGGGTTTAAGCCAAGGGGTTTAGGGCCGGCTCTAGTTTAGAACCACCCAGCGCTGATTAATCAGCAACTCAATAGGGCGATATTGAGTCTTGTAGTTCATTTTTTTGCAGTTTTTGATCCAGTAGCCGAGGTAGACCGCATCCAGCCCCAGCCGCCTGGCCTCGGCGATTTGCCAGAGGATTGCATAGCGCCCAAGGCTGCGGCGCTCTTCGGCCGGTTCGTAGAAGGTGTAGACCGCCGAAAGACCGTTCGGCAGTAAATCGGTGACGGCGACGGCCAGAAGCTGGCCGTTCAGGCGGAACTCGTAAAATCGGGAAAACGGCAGGTCCCGCACCAGGAATGTCGAGAACTGGTCGCGACTCGGCGGATACATGTCGCCATCGGCGTGACGCTGTTCGATATAGCGCTGGTAAAGGTCGAAGTACTCTTCATTGAAGCCGGGCCTGGCCGGACGCACCTGCAAATCCACGTTGCGCTTGAAGATGCGTTTCTGTTGCCGGTTGGGCGTGAACTGCCCCACGGGAATGCGCGCCGGAACGCAGGCATTGCAATTCTGGCAATGCGGCCGATAGAGATGATCGCCACTGCGCCGGAACCCCATCTCCGACAGGTCTGCATAGACATGCACATCCATGGGCTGACTAGGGTCGAGAAACAGGGTTGTGGCCTGCTCCTCGGGCAGATAACTGCAAGAGTGCGGCTGAGTGGCATAGAACTTCAAACGCGCCAACTCGGTCATGATCAACCCTCGGGATAATGCTTTTGAATAAGTGTAAGCCACACGGGAGAAAGTCGCTCAGCAAACCCAGGTGGCGGTGTTGGCTTGGTCCAGGTGCCTGGCCAGATAGCTGGCAAATTCACGGCGAGGAATGGCGCGTGCGCCCAGGCTGTGCAGGTGGTCGGTGGGCATCTGGCAATCGATCAGTACAAAACCCGAGTCTTTCAGATGCCGCACCAGTGTGGCAAAGCCGAATTTCGAGGCGTTGTCGGCGAGACTGAACATGGATTCGCCGAAAAACAGCTGGCCCATTGCCAGGCCGTAGAGCCCGCCCACGAGTTCGTCCCCGTCCCACACTTCCACCGAGTGCGCGTGTCCACGCCTGTGCAGCTCGATGTAGGCGTCCTGCATGGCCTCGGTAATCCACGTGCCGTCAGCGTACTCCCGGGGGGCTGCACAGGCGCGGATGACGGCAGCGAAGTCCTGGTCAAAGGTCACTTGATAGCGTTGCTGGCGCAGCAGTTTGTTCAGACTGCGCGAGATGTGCAATTCGTCGGGAAACAGCACGGTACGCGGGTCCGGCGACCACCAGAGGATCGGCTGGCCTTCGGAAAACCATGGGAAGCAGCCGTGGCGATAAGCCGAGATCAGCCGATCGGCGGACAGATCACCACCGGCAGCCAGAAGCCCGTTGGGGTCGCGCATGGCCTTTTCCAGCGGTGGGAAATGCAAGGTGTTGCGTTGTAACCAAGTCAGCATGGCATCCAGGCTTGCAGAAGGGGAGGGCAGTGGCGGGTGTTGGCCCGCCATAAAGTTTGCCTTTAAACGGTTGGAATGTCGTCGAGGTATTTTTCAGCGTCCAGCGCCGCCATGCAACCGGCCCCGGCAGATGTAACGGCCTGGCGATAAACGTGGTCGGCCACGTCGCCGGCGGCAAACACCCCTGCAATCGCCGTAGCGGTGGCATCGCCTTCGCTGCCACCCTTGACCTGCAGATATCCGTCGCGCATTTCCAGCTGGCCCGCGAACAGGTCGGTGTTGGGTTTGTGGCCGATGGCGATAAACACCCCGGCCAATGTCAGCTCCTTGGTTTCACCGGTGTGGCTGTCCCGCAGGCGGGCGCCGGTCACGCCGCTGGCATTGCCGAGCACTTCGTCCAGGTTCTGGTTCCAGTGCAGGCGGACATTGCCATTGGCGGCTTTTTCGAAGAGTTTGTCCTGGAGGATCTTCTCCGAGCGCAGCTTGTCGCGCCGATGGATCAGGTGCACTTCCTTGGCGATGTTCGACAGGTACAAGGCTTCCTCGACCGCCGTATTGCCGCCGCCGACCACCGCAACCACCTGATTGCGATAGAAAAATCCATCACAGGTCGCGCACGCCGACACCCCTTTGCCGGCAAACGCTTCCTCCGACGGCAGACCCAGGTATTGCGCGCTGGCGCCGGTGGCAATGATCAGTGCGTCGCAGGTGTAGGTTCCGCCATCGCCAATCAGCTCGAACGGCCGTTGTTGCAACTTGGCGGTATGGATGTGGTCGTAAACGATCTCGGTGGCAAAGCGTTCGGCGTGTTTTTGCATGCGATCCATCAGCACCGGCCCGGTCAGGCCTTCAACGTCCCCTGGCCAGTTATCCACTTCGACGGTGGTGGTGAGCTGGCCACCCGCCTGGATGCCGGTAATGACAACGGGCTTGAGGTTGGCGCGGGCGGCATACACGGCCGCGCTGTAACCGGCGGGGCCGGAGCCCAGGATGATCAGGCGTGAATGCTTCGCTTCGCTCATAAAAACACCTCATAAGCCTTTGTCACAAAAGAGAATGCATGCTCAAATTGAACAGCATGTCATATGCTTTTGACTATGCTACACCCAAGGGTCTCAAGCATGGCGTCGTGCGTACAAACCCGTACAATGCCCTGCGTGTTACATATATTCAGTGCGCGCCATGTTTATAAAAACCGGGGCGCAGTGTTAAAAGTAGTCCCGGTAACGCGTGTTAACTTTTTTACCTGCCTGGATTGGGCAGTTTTTTCGCGGTTTTTATAGACATTCACCAGATGGACGCGCCCATGGCGCAGGAAAAGAAGCGTTTTGAAGAAATCCACCGCAGCACCTAAACCAGCCGTCGTACCGCTCTGGCGCCAGCACTTGCACTACCGACTCAAGGAAGGTGCGCTGATCGCCATCGGTGCCTTGTGCCTGTTCTTGATGATGGCCTTGTTGACCTACGGCAAGGACGATCCGGGCTGGAGTCATAACAGCAAGATCGACGATGTGCAGAACTTCGGCGGGCCAGCGGGCTCCTACAGCGCCGATATCCTGTTCATGGTGCTGGGTTACTTCGCCTACATCTTCCCGTTGCTGCTGGCCGTCAAGGCGTACCAGATCTTCCGCCAGCGTCACGAACCGTGGCAGTGGAGCGGTTGGCTGTTCTCCTGGCGCCTGATCGGCCTGGTGTTCCTGGTGCTGTCGGGGGCCGCGCTGGCCCATATCCATTTTCATGCCGCGACCGGTCTGCCGGCCGGTGCGGGTGGCGCGCTGGGGGAAAGCCTCGGCGAACTGGCCAGGAACGCCCTGAATATCCAGGGCAGCACGCTGTTGTTCATTGCCTTGTTCCTGTTCGGCCTGACTGTGTTTACCGATTTGTCGTGGTTCAAGGTGATGGACATCACCGGCAAAATCACCCTCGACCTGTTCGAGCTGTTCCAGGGCGCCGCCAATCGCTGGTGGGCTGCCCGTACCGAGCGCAAACAACTGGTTGCCCGGTTGCGTGAAGTCGATGATCGTATGGATGAAGTGGTCGCGCCGACCGTCACCGACAAGCGCGAGCAGGCCAAGGTCAAGGAACGCCTGATCGAACGTGAGCAAGCCCTGAGCAAGCACATGTCCGAGCGTGAGAAGCAGGTGCCGCCGGTGATTGCGCCCGCGCCGCCAAAGCCCGCCGCGCCGAGCAAGCGCGTCGAGAAAGAGAAGCAGGCGCCGCTGTTCGTCGACAGCGCCGTGGAAGGCACCTTGCCGCCGATCTCGATTCTCGACCCGGCGGAAAAGAAACAGCTCAATTACTCGCCTGAATCCCTGGCTGCGGTTGGCCACCTGCTGGAAATCAAGCTCAAGGAATTCGGCGTCGAAGTCACGGTGGATTCGATTCACCCGGGCCCGGTGATCACCCGTTACGAGATCCAGCCGGCGGCCGGGGTCAAGGTCAGCCGTATTTCCAACCTGGCCAAAGACCTTGCGCGCTCCCTGGCCGTGACCAGCGTGCGCGTGGTGGAAGTGATTCCGGGCAAGACCACGGTCGGTATCGAGATTCCCAACGAAGACCGGCAGATCGTGCGTTTCTCCGAGGTGTTGTCGACCCCCGAGTACGACAACTTCAAATCCCCGGTCACCCTGGCCCTGGGCCACGACATCGGCGGCAAGCCGGTGATCACTGACCTGGCGAAGATGCCGCACCTGCTGGTGGCCGGTACCACCGGTTCCGGTAAGTCGGTGGGTGTGAACGCGATGATCCTGTCGATCCTGTTCAAGTCCGGCCCGGAAGACGCCAAACTGATCATGATCGACCCGAAAATGCTTGAGCTGTCGATCTACGAAGGCATTCCGCACCTGCTGTGCCCGGTGGTCACCGACATGAAGGACGCCGCCAACGCCCTGCGCTGGAGCGTTGCCGAGATGGAGCGACGCTACAAGCTGATGGCCAAGATGGGTGTGCGAAACCTGTCGGGCTTCAACGCCAAGGTCAAGGAAGCCCAGGACGCCGGCGAGCCGTTGAGCGATCCGCTGTACAAGCGCGAAAGCATTCACGACGAAGCGCCGCTGCTGAGCAAGCTGCCGACCATCGTGGTGGTGGTCGACGAATTTGCCGACATGATGATGATCGTCGGCAAGAAGGTTGAAGAACTGATCGCCCGTATCGCGCAAAAGGCGCGTGCGGCCGGTATTCACTTGATCCTGGCGACCCAGCGTCCGTCGGTGGATGTAATCACCGGTCTGATCAAGGCCAACATCCCGACCCGCATGGCGTTCCAGGTATCGAGCAAGATCGACTCGCGGACCATCATCGACCAGGGCGGCGCCGAACAACTGCTCGGCCACGGTGATATGCTCTACATGCCACCTGGCACCAGCCTGCCGATTCGTGTTCACGGTGCTTTCGTGTCCGACGATGAGGTTCACCGCGTGGTGGAAGCCTGGAAGCTGCGGGGCGCGCCGGAATACAACGACGACATCCTCAATGGCGTCGAAGAGGCGGGCAGCGGCTTTGAAGGCAGCAGTGGTGGCGGCGACGGTGACGATCCCGAGGCCGACGCGCTGTACGACGAAGCCGTGCAGTTCGTGCTGGAAAGCCGTCGCGCCTCCATTTCCGCGGTTCAGCGCAAACTGAAGATCGGCTACAACCGCGCCGCGCGCATGATCGAAGCCATGGAAATGGCCGGGGTCGTGACGTCCATGAACACCAACGGTTCGCGTGAAGTCCTGGCCCCGGGCCCGGTGCGCGACTGACCCGAGTATGAAAAGGGTGGTGCCTTTGGCGCCGCCCGCACTCCCACGAATGTTATGAGGACTCCCATGCGTCTGATCCGCATGCTGTTGCTGCCGGTACTGGCCTTGACCACGCTCCAGGCTAACGCCGATGACAAGGACGTGGCGCGCCTGACCCAACTGCTGGAAAAATCCCAGACCCTGACCGCACGTTTCTCGCAACTGACCCTCGATGGCACCGGCACCCAGTTGCAGGAAACTGCTGGCGAGATGTCGCTGCAGCGTCCTGGCCTGTTCTACTGGCACACCGATGCGCCAGCCGAACAGACCATGATCTCCGATGGCAAGAAAGTCACCCTGTGGGACCCGGACCTGGAACAGGCCACCATCAAGAACCTCGACCAGCGCCTGACCCAGACCCCGGCCTTGCTGTTGTCCGGTGACGTGTCCAAGATCAGCCAGAGCTTCGACATCAGCGCCAAGGAAGCCGGTGGGGTGATCGACTTCACTCTCAAGCCGAAAACCAAGGACACCCTGTTCGACAGCCTGCGCCTGTCGTTCCGCAATGGCCTGGTCAATGATATGCAACTGATCGACAGCGTTGGTCAGCGCACCAATATCCTGTTCACCGGGGTGAAGGCCAACGAGCCGATCCCTGCGTCCAAGTTCAAGTTCGATATCCCGAAAGGGGCTGACGTAATTCAGGAATAAGACAGATAACCTGTGGGAGCGAGCTTGCTCGCGATGGCGGCATAACATTCAACAGCAATGTCGACTGACCTGACGCTATCGTCGGAACGCCGCCCGGAGCAAGCTCGCTCCCACAGGGGCTTGCGGTGTTTAATGATTTGGCTGATAGGCAGTGAGGTTTTTTAGGTAACCATGGATCTGTTTCGCAGCGCCCCCATCGCCCAGCCCTTGGCCGCCCGCCTGCGTGCGGCCAATCTGGACGAGTACGTCGGTCAGGAACACGTGCTCGCTCGCGGCAAACCCCTGCGCGAAGCGCTGGAGCAGGGTGCCCTGCATTCGATGATTTTCTGGGGACCGCCGGGCGTGGGCAAAACCACCCTGGCGCGATTGCTCGCGGAAGTCTCGGATGCGCACTTCGAAACGGTCTCGGCGGTGCTGGCCGGGGTCAAGGAGATCCGCCAGTCGGTGGAAATCGCCAAGCAGCAGGCCGCTCAGTACGGGCGCCGCACCATCCTGTTCGTCGACGAGGTGCATCGCTTCAACAAATCCCAGCAGGATGCGTTCCTGCCCTATGTCGAGGACGGCACGCTGATTTTCATCGGCGCGACCACGGAAAACCCCTCCTTCGAGCTCAACAACGCCTTGCTGTCACGGGCGCGGGTCTACGTGCTCAAAAGCCTCGACGAAGCGGCCCTGCGCAAACTGGTGCAGCGCGCGCTGACCGAAGAGCGTGGCCTGGGCAAGCGCAACCTGACCCTCAGCGACGAAGGCTTCCAGATGCTGCTGTCGGCCGCCGATGGTGATGGCCGGCGCCTGCTCAACCTGCTGGAAAACGCCTCGGACCTGGCGGAAGACAACAGCGAGATCGGCACCGATCTCCTGCAAAGCCTGCTCGGCGATACCCGCCGGCGGTTCGACAAGGGCGGCGAAGCGTTCTACGACCAGATATCCGCGCTGCATAAATCGGTGCGCGGCTCCAACCCTGACGGCGCCTTGTATTGGTTCGCACGGATGATCGACGGCGGTTGCGACCCCCTCTACCTGGCCCGGCGCGTGGTGCGCATGGCCAGCGAAGACATCGGCAATGCCGACCCCCGCGCCCTGAGCCTGTGCCTGGCGGCCTGGGAGGTGCAGGAGCGCCTCGGCAGCCCCGAAGGCGAACTGGCGGTGGCCCAGGCCATCACCTACCTGGCTTGTGCGCCAAAGAGCAATGCGGTCTACATGGGCTTCAAGACCGCATTGCGCGCCGCCGCCGAGCACGGTTCTCTGGAAGTGCCGCTGCATCTGCGTAACGCGCCGACCAAACTTATGAAACAACTGGGCTACGGCGATGAATACCGTTATGCCCATGATGAGCCGGACGCCTATGCCGCTGGCGAAGACTATTTCCCGGAAGAACTCGACCCGATCCCGTTCTATCAGCCCGTGCCCCGTGGCCTGGAGTTGAAGATCGGCGAAAAACTCAATCACCTGGCGAAACTCGACCGTTTAAGCCCAAGGCAGCGGAGAAAATAGTGCTTCCCTTGATCGTTGCGGTTTCCGTCGGCGGGATGGCCGGCACATTGTTGCGCTTCGCCACCGGCAACTGGATCAACGCGAATTGGCCGCGGCACTTCTATACAGCGACGCTGGCCGTTAATATCGTGGGCTGTTTGCTGATCGGCGTTCTATACGGTCTGTTTTTGATACGCCCGGAGGTGCCCATCGAGGTGCGTGCCGGGTTGATCGTTGGCTTCCTCGGGGGCCTGACAACTTTTTCATCCTTTTCACTGGATACGGTGCGCCTGCTGGAAAGCGGGCAAGTGCCGCTGGCCCTGGGCTATGCGGCGCTCAGCGTATTCGGCGGGCTGCTTGCCACCTGGGCCGGCCTGTCCTTGACCAAACTTTGATAAACGAGAAACCGACATGCTCGATTCCAAACTGTTACGTAGCAACCTTCAGGACGTAGCGGACCGCCTGGCATCCCGTGGCTATACCCTGGATGTTGCGCGCATCGAAGCGCTGGAAGAACAGCGCAAGACCGTCCAGACCCGCACCGAAGCACTGCAGGCTGAACGTAATGCGCGCTCCAAATCCATCGGTCAGGCCAAGCAGCGCGGTGAAGACATCGCGCCGCTGATGGCGGACGTCGAGCGCATGGCGGGCGAATTGAGCGCCGGTAAAGTCGAACTGGACGCGATCCAGACCGATCTGGACTCGATCCTGCTGGGTATCCCCAACCTGCCGCACGAATCGGTACCGGTCGGCGAAGACGAAGACGGCAACGTCGAAGTGCGTCGCTGGGGTACCCCGACGGCCTTCGATTTCCCGGTTCAGGACCACGTCGCCCTGGGCGAGAAGTTCGGCTGGCTGGACTTCGAAACCGCCGCCAAGCTGTCCGGCGCCCGTTTCGCCCTGCTGCGCGGCCCGATCGCCCGTCTGCATCGCGCCCTGGCGCAATTCATGATCAACCTGCACGTCACCGAGCACGGCTACGAAGAGGCCTACACGCCTTATCTGGTCCAGGCCCCGGCGTTGCAAGGCACCGGCCAGTTGCCGAAGTTCGAAGAAGACCTGTTCAAGATCGCGCGCGAAGGCGAAGCCGACCTGTACCTGATCCCGACCGCCGAAGTGTCGCTGACCAACATCGTCGCCGGCGAAATCGTCGACTCGAAACTGCTGCCGATCAAGTTTGTCGCCCACACCCCGTGCTTCCGTAGCGAAGCTGGCGCGTCGGGTCGCGACACCCGCGGCATGATCCGCCAGCACCAGTTCGATAAAGTCGAGATGGTGCAGATCGTCGAGCCGTCGCAGTCGATGGCAGCGCTGGAAGGGCTGACTGCCAACGCCGAGAAGGTCCTGCAACTGCTGGAACTGCCTTACCGCACCCTGGCCTTGTGCACCGGCGACATGGGCTTCAGCGCGGTCAAGACTTACGACCTGGAAGTGTGGATCCCGAGCCAGGACAAATACCGAGAAATTTCGTCGTGCTCCAACTGTGGCGACTTCCAGGCCCGGCGCATGCAGGCGCGTTTCCGCAACCCGGAAACCGGCAAGCCGGAACTGGTACACACCCTGAACGGCTCCGGCCTGGCAGTCGGCCGTACCCTGGTGGCGGTGCTCGAGAACTATCAGCAGGCCGACGGTTCGATCCGCGTGCCTGAAGTCCTCAAGCCGTACATGGGTGGCCTCGAGGTCATCGGCTAAATGAACTATCTGCCGCTGTTCCATAACCTGCGCGGCAGTCGTGTGTTGGTCGTCGGCGGGGGGGAGATTGCCTTGCGCAAGTCCCGCCTGCTGGCCGATGCCGGTGCGCTGCTGCGGGTGGTTGCACCTGAAATCGAAGCGCAATTGCGCGAGCTGGTTACCGGCAGCGGTGGCGAGTGCCTGCTACGTGGCTACGCCGAGGCGGATCTGGACGGTTGCGGGCTGATCATTGCCGCCACCGATGACGAAACGCTGAACGCACAAGTCTCCGCCGACGCCCGTCGGCGTTGCGTGCCGGTCAACGTGGTAGACGCGCCAGCCCTGTGCAGCGTGATCTTCCCGGCCATTGTCGACCGTTCTCCGTTGATCATTGCCGTGTCCAGCGGCGGCGATGCACCGGTGCTGGCGCGTTTGATCCGCGCCAAGATCGAAACCTGGATTCCTTCCACCTACGGTCACCTGGCCGGGCTTGCGGCGCGATTCCGCCATCAGGTCAAAGGCCTGTTTCCGGATGTGCAGCAGCGTCGGGCGTTCTGGGAAGATGTTTTCCAGGGACCGATTGCCGACCGGCAATTGGCCGGGCAGGGCGGTGAAGCCGAGCGCTTGCTCCAGGCGAAAATCGATGGCGAAGCGCCAGTGGCGACCGGTGAGGTCTATCTGGTGGGCGCCGGTCCAGGTGATCCCGATCTGCTGACGTTCAAGGCATTGCGTCTGATGCAGCAAGCCGACGTAGTGCTGTACGACCGTTTGGTCGCACCGGCGATTCTCGAACTGTGCCGTCGCGACGCCGAGCGGGTCTACGTCGGCAAGCGCCGAGCCGATCACGCGGTACCGCAGGACCAGATCAACCAGCAATTGGTGGACCTGGCCAAGCAAGGCAAGCGCGTGGTGCGGTTGAAGGGCGGCGATCCGTTCATCTTCGGTCGTGGTGGTGAGGAGATCGAAGAACTGGCGGCCCATGGCATCCCGTTCCAGGTCGTGCCGGGCATCACGGCGGCCAGTGGTTGCGCGGCCTATGCCGGGATTCCGCTGACCCACCGCGATTATGCGCAGTCGGTGCGCTTCATCACCGGCCACCTCAAGGACGGCTCCAGCGATTTGCCATGGGCCGATCTGGTGGCCCCGGCACAGACCCTGGTGTTCTACATGGGCCTGGTGGGCTTGCCGATCATCTGCGAGCAGTTGATCAAGCATGGTCGCGCCGCCGATACCCCGGCGGCACTGATCCAGCAGGGCACCACAGTCAACCAGCGAGTGTTTACCGGCACCCTGGCGGACCTGCCACGACTGGTGGCGGAGCATGAAGTGCATGCGCCGACCTTGGTGATCGTCGGTGAAGTGGTGCAACTGCGCGAGAAACTGGCGTGGTTTGAAGGGGCTCAGGGGCAGGTCTGATTACTGCGTTGGCTGTTGCTTTTTAACGCTTTTTCCAAACCCCTTTGCCACTCAACCGCTCCCGATCATGGGGCGCGGTGAAGTCTTGGGCCGGACCTTTGGGCACCACACCCGTCGGGTTGATGGTGCGGTGGCTGGCGTAGTAGTGGTTCTTGATGTGGGTGAAGTCCACCGTCTCGGCGATTCCCGGCCACTGATAAATCTCCCGCAGCCAGTTCGACAGGTTCGGATAATCCGCGATCCGCCGCAGGTTGCACTTGAAGTGCCCGTAGTACACCGCATCGAAGCGAATCAGCGTGGTGAACAGGCGGATGTCCGCTTCGGTCAGGTACTCGCCAGCCAGGTAGCGGTTGGCACTCAGTAACTGTTCCAGATGATTGAGCTCGGCAAACACTTCATCGAAGGCTTGTTCATAAGCCTGCTGCGAGGTGGCAAACCCGGCGCGGTACACGCCATTGTTGACGGCCGGGTAGATCCGCTCGTTCAACGCATCGATCTCGCCGCGCAGCGGCGCCGGGTAGAAGTCCAGGTCGTTACCGGTCAGATCGTCGAAGGCGCCATTGAACATGCGGATGATTTCCGATGATTCATTGTTGACGATGCGCTTCAGTTTTTTGTCCCACAGCACCGGTACGGTGACGCGGCCGGTGTAGTCGGCGGTGTCGGCGGTGTAGCGCTGGTGCATGAAGTCGAAGTGATCGAGCCTGTCGCCGGTCGAACCGAGGGTCTGGTCGAAGGTCCAGCCGTTTTCCAGCATCAACCAACTGACCACCGAAACGTCGATCAGGTTTTCGAGGCCTTTGAGTTTGCGCAGGATCAAAGTGCGATGAGCCCACGGGCAGGCCAGGGACACGTACAGGTGATAGCGCCCGGGCTCGGCCGCAAAACCGCCGACACCGGTCGGTCCCGGCTTGCCGTCTGCGGTCAACCAGTTGCGACGCTGCGCCTGTTCACGCTGGAACGCACCGTCCTTGCTGCTTTCGTACCACTTGTCCTGCCAGCGGCCATCCACTAATAAACCCATGTTCAAGACTCCTGAAACCCATAATCGATGGAGTCGAGTCTATTCCGATGAGTTCGAACAAAAAGCGCAAAGATCGGGCGCGAATGATCGATTAAATCGATTTGTCCCGCGCCGCCCAGTATTTTTCAGCGGTTTCGAAGGCCTGTTCGCGGCTCTGTCCCAGGCCGCGCAGGGCCAGGGCCATGGTCGAGATCAGGGCCATTTGCGGGTAGCTGTCGACCACATCGCCACGCCAGACCGCTTTCAAATGTTCAGGATCAAGCGAGGCAGGCTTGACGTGACGCTGCGCCGACAACTGCGGCCATTCCTCGTCCCAGCTCTCGCCCCCGGTGGTGCCATACAGGTGACTGTTGGCGTCCGGGTTGATCTCGATCTCGCCGCCATCGCCTTTGACGACGATGGCGGTGTCACCCAGCAGGCCGCTGGCATCGCGATGCACCGCCTGGTAACCCGGGTGGAAAATGCTCTGCAGGCCGCAACGGGCGCCCAGTGGATTGAGAATTCGCGCCAGGGAGTGGATCGGCGAGCGCAGGCCCAGGGTGTTGCGCAGGTCGATCATGCGTTGCAGCTGTGGCGCCCAGTCCATCAAAGGCATGAAGGCCAGGCCGCCGTTATCCAGTGCCGAACCCACCTGTTGCCAGTTGCGGCACAGCGGAATGTTCAATTCGCCCAGCAGTTGCTCGCTGTACAAGCGACCGGCCGTGTGGGCGCCGCCGCCGTGCATGAAAATCCGCACGCCGTTTTGTGCCAGGCACTTGGCTGCCAGCAGATACCACGGCAGATGGCGTTTCTTGCCGGCATAGGTCGGCCAGTCCAGATCCACCGCCAGCGCCGGAGGATTCAGGCGTTCGCGCAAGGCTTCGGTGAAGCCCGCCATCTCTTGCGCGCTTTCTTCCTTGTGCCGCAACAGCATCAGGAATGCGCCGAGTTGGGTTTCCTCGACTTTTTCATCGAGCACCAGGCCCATGGCCTCGCGGGCCTCGACCCGGGTCAGGTCACGGGCGCCGCGCTTGCCTTTGCCAAGGATCCGCACGAACTGGGCGAACGGGTGCTCGGCGGGCGTTTCGAGTGTCAGTGCTGGGTAGTCGGTCATACCTTCCGGAGCCTTGCTAACTGTTATATGTGGTTTATCTTTCATAAATCAGTCACTTACCTAATCTAACTTTTTTTAGTTTTTTTACGCGTGGAACGACTGAGTGACTGCCAACCTGCCTCATTGCAATCTCATGGCAACTCCTCATTTGAGCGATCGTCAGAGAAGGAGGTTAGTCTATGGCCGTCAGAGGGCACACGATCTCAGAGTCGATTACATAATCGACTCAGCGAGTTCATCGAGGTCATGAGAGTGCTGTCCGCTAACAGACGGTTGCGCACCCTGTCCAGTGAGAAGACGAAGCAGCGACGGCGGCCTTGCGAGGCAGAGTGAGTGGGTCCCCTTCAGCAGCGCCAGCGATCAGCAACGCAGCATCAATGAGATGCTTTTCGGAATCTCGTTCGGCTACGTCGATCAAGCTGCAGCGGTCAGTGACCTGGTGGTCGGTCGTATTCCGGTTTCGGGTACCGATACTCGCCTGTAAGCTCCTAAATACCACTTTGTAAATAGGAAAAGCTTATGACGATGCCTCACGAGCGTACTAGGGCGGTGATTGCCGCCGGAGTGTTTTTGCGAGAAATTTCGCAAGACATTACTCTGAACTATGAGTTGCGTGATTTGGCAGATCAAATACTTCGCCACTACCCCAGCAGGAGCGAGGTTTTGATGCAAGGACAATTCGAAGCAGGCTATCCGGAGACATTTGGGGTGTCGCCATTCTTCAGCCCAAGCGTAAGGCTGAAATAGCTAAATAGCTACCTAGACGTCATTTACGAGCCTTCGAAAATGAACATTCGGGGGCGTGAGTGTCGGTTGATGACTATAGACAATAAGGGCAGATTCCGGCCATTAACAGGCATTGGCGAACGGCAGCAATGGGTCGATTCTCTTGAAAAAGTCGGTTTTTCCAGACTGGCTCCATGCTGACCGCTGAAAACGCCTTTTTGCACGTCGCTACGCGAAATCTGAGCACCGACTCCTCTGCTCAAAGTAAAATTTTCAATCTCACGCGTGTACTTTTCTGCCGAAAACCATGGCCGACTATTTTCAATAGAATCGGCCGATGGCTGCCTGTCGCGCAAAGCAGCTGCACAACTGAAAGCAGGCGCTCGCTGCAAATCCGCTGGTTGTATAAACTGACTTTCACCACAAGCTGCTCAATCGCAGGATTTTACGAATACGTTCACAGTCGACCTTTCATTCGATTCTGAAGCAGCAAAGGCTGCCTGCTTAACCCCGACTGCTTACACCACTCCAGTGCAGTCACACCAAACCAGCGATGAAACGCACGCGAGAACGTGCTGACATCGGCGTAACCCAGCAGCTGTGCCACTTGCGGCAGGCTGATCGTCGGGACTTGCAGGTAATTGCGTACCAATTGCTGGCGTGTGTCATCCAGCACCCGCTGAAAAGAGGTACCTTCCTGAGCCAAGTGGCGTTGCAAGGTCCGCGGGTTGACGGCCATGCAGTCGGCCACTCTTTCGAGCGTCGCACGACCGCTAGGCAACAGATTGCGCAGCAATTGCATGACATAGCCCGGCGTCTCGTCTGTTGACAAACGCTCCATGCCCGACAGATGTTGAGCGATGAGTTGATGCAGGGTTTCGCTGGCGCAATCCAGCGGCTGCGCGAGCACGCAAGCGTCGAACAGCAGTCCGGTGTGCGCTGCAGAGAAGGTCGGCGTGATGCCCAGCACCTGCCGATAGACGAACTCGTCAGCAAGGGGCGCATGACGGAGCATTATCGCCTCGGGCTGCCATTGGTCCCCGACCAAGGTCCGCATCAGTTGCATACCGACACCACACGCCAACTCTTCTGCCTGTGGCAGTCCGGCCATTGTCGTTTCATCTGTGTGGTAACTGAGCACGGCAAAGCCGTCGACAACCTCGAGGTCAATTTGCGCTGATCCGTTGTACAACGAGTAATTGGCGCGCAGCTCAAACAACGCATTGCCGATGGTTCGAGTGTTGTGAATCAGGAAAAAAATATCACCGAAAACGCCTACCCCTTGATAGAGCCCGAATTCCAGGCCGAACAACGGGTTATTCGAAAACTGTTGGCACAGCTCCAGCAAGCCGCAATAGTGATGGAAGGACAGGATATCTTCCGGGCGTTGCAGCGAAGCCACAGACAAAGAAGCCCTACGTAGCATCTGGCTCGGGTCCAGGCCCTGATGGCGGGCGAATTGATCGAATCTCGCTAGGCTGAGTGCACGAATGAACGGATTGGAAGCCATGTCATTTACCGATGAGTTTGCTGCATGCGCTGCTTCCACTTTTGCGGGTTGATGCCATTCCAACGAGTGAAAGCCCGGGAAAATGTACTCAGATCGGCGTAACCCAACAGACTTGCCAATTGCGTCAGGCTGATCGACGAGTCGCTGAGATAACGCGCGGCCATTGCCTGACGCGTGTCGTCCAATAGTTCCTGAAATCCTGTGCCTTGCGTCACAAGGTAGCGTTGCAGGGTGCGCGGGCTGATCATCATGTGCTCGGCAATCTGACCAATCGCGACCTGGCCATTGGCAAGCCTGCTGCGCAAGAGCTTTTGCACGTAGGAGGGCAGCTCTTGCAACGTCACGCGGGCCAGCTCATCGATGTGTTGCTGGGCCAACTGCTGACACCTGACATCCGTCGGTTCCAGAGATATCGCTAGCAATGATTCATCGAACACCCACGCATTGACGGGGCAATCGAAGCGCGGCAATACACCCAGCAGTGCACGGTAGGTGTTGCGATTTGCCACGCAACAATGACGCAACATCAAGCCTCGCGGTTGCCAGGCGTGCCCCATCAGTTCGCGGAGCAAGCACGCTGCTATCCCCATCGCCAACTCCACTGTTTGACGCACCGAGACCAACGTGCCATCGGTGATTTCATACAGGAGCAGGGCGTTGCCAGCCTGACGTTCAAGGCGCACTTGCGCGCCGTCGCTATGAACATGGAAATAGCGGGTCAGTAGATTCAGCGCTTCGCCCACGCTGCCGGTACAGCGCATGGCGAAGAGCAGGGTGCCGAGACTTTGCGTGCCCTGGCGTAAGCCGAACTGCAAGCCGAACAGGGGATTGCTCGAACGCACCGCACACAACTCGACCAAGGCGTTGAACTGAGCGCCGGAAAGTTGCGCATCCAGCAGGTCTACAGGCAGATGAACCTCATTTAGCGCCGAGTCCGGATCGATGCCTTGATTGACAGCGAACTCTTTCAGCCCTAACAGAGCAGTACCACGGACAGTGGACATCATCTCGAACCCCCGAATGAAGCACAGCCTGTGGCCAAGGGAGCACTGGCACGATTTGCAAAATATCTGGCGCGATCTGCAAAGCTTTCACCCCGGTCCCGAGACCAGACTTGAACCACCAATAACAAAAGACCTGCGTTCGGCCCAAGGCTGGACGATGGAGGTATTCGATGCGTCGGTTCCTGTTCGCTTTCTTGGTGGTCGCGCTGATTTCGGGTGCGCTTTATTTTCAGACTCGGCCCGCCTACCACACTGTTGTTCGTCATTCCAATCACCCACCGGTTGCCAGCATCAGCGATGCCTTCACGCATTTCTGAGGACTAAAGCGTTCTTTCCTGTACAGCCGAATGCTCGCGGAGCTCACCGCCAGACAGGGCTCCATGCAGGAACATCTGCTCAAGTGTTCGTGCCGAATCAGCATTGGCGGCACGCCCGCGCTGTTCGGCATCCACCAGGCCGTAGACCAGAGTGATGAACAGCTCGGTAAAAATGGCCGCAGTGATGTCGATGCGAAACATCCCTTCTTGCTGGCCTCTCAAGAAAAACCCATCCAACGCCTCCAGGTAAAACTGCCAGCGTGTGTCACCCCGTTCGACGTCGAGGACGTCAGGGCGGTATTGCGCCATCAGAAAGGCAAGCAGTTCACGATGTGCCAGGTGCTCCCGAATCAATCGGCGCAGCGCGTCCAACGGTTCCAGGTGCTGCAAACCGGCGCTGCGAATAATCTTATTGAGCGTGCCTTCGGCGTATTTCTCCAGTCGCTGTCCAAGGTTTTCCCGTGTTCCACAGTAACGGTGCAGGGTCGCCTTGCTCACACCAGCTAATTGCGCCAACTCCTTCATCGTGGCCCGCGGCCGGTTGACGATCGCCACGGTCAGCGACTTGAGCAGGTGTTCATCATGGGAAGTAGGGTTCATCACCAAGCCTCAAGCGATGTTCATACAAGGTTCACATATTTCTTGCGTGAGACAATATTGACTCATAATGGTTTAAAAAGTAGCATTTGCGCTAAATTCAATCAAGCCTTTGGGTGAGTTATGGGCAATTTGCGTGCAGTAGGGATGGCGGGCTCGCTGGCAGCAGCCATTGCGCTGGCCGGGTGTGGGCCGGCGAATGAACAAGCGAGCGTCGCTGAAGTGGCGCGCTCGGTAGAAGTGCTGGCGGTGAAGACTGAATCTCTGGCGCTGACTTCGGAGCTGCCGGGCAGGGTGGAACCCATGCGGGTCGCTGAGGTGCGCGCACGGGTGCCTGGTATCGTGATGCAAAAGCATTTTGAAGAGGGCGCTGACGTCAAAGCCGGGGACCTGCTTTTCCAGATCGACCCTGCACCGCTCAAAGCGTCCTTGTCGCGCGCCGAGAGTGAGCTGGCGCGCACCCAGTCCGTTGCGCTTGAGGCGCAAGCACGAGTCAAACGTTATGAACCGCTGGTGAAGATCGAAGCGGTCAGCCAACAGGATTTTGATAGTGCCATGGCTGACCTGCGCAGCGCTCAGGCGGCAACTCGTTCGGCCCAGGCTGATCTGCAAAGCGCCCGACTGAACCTCGGTTATGCCTCGGTCACCGCACCCATTTCCGGTCGCGTCGGCCGCGCACTGGTAACCGAAGGTGCCTTGGTCGGTCAGGGTGACGCGACATTGATGGCTCGGATTCAGCAACTTGATCCAGTCTATGTTGACTTCACCCAGTCAGCCGGTGACGCACTGCGTCTGCGCGAATCGCTCAAGGGCGGAAAACTCTCTGCCAATGACAACAAGGCGCTTTCGATTCGCGTTGATGGCACTTCATACGAGCGCCAGGGTGCGCTGATGTTTACCGACGTCGCGGTGGATCGTGGCACGGGGCAGGTATCGTTGCGCGGTATGTTTGCCAATGCCGATGGCGTCCTGTTGCCTGGCATGTTTGTGCGTGTGAGCACACCACAAGGCACTGACAACCAGGCCATTCTCGTACCGCAACGCTCGGTGCAACGCGGGAGCGATGGCGCCGCGCAAGTGATGGTGGTCGGTGTAGACGACCGGGTCGAATCACGCAATGTGGTCACCGGTGCCATGCAGGGTTCGCGCTGGCAGATCAGTGAGGGATTGAAGGCGGGCGATCAGGTTATTGTCGGCGGACTTACCGGCCTGCAACCGGGGGTCAAGGTCGCACCCGGTCAGTCCCATGCCCAGGCTCAGTCGCCTGAGTCGAAACAGTAAGGGCGCAGTCGCCGCGAGGATTTTCCGATGTCTCAGTTTTTCATCAAGCGCCCGAATTTTGCCTGGGTGGTGGCGTTGTTCATCTCTCTGGCCGGTCTGCTGGTCATCCCGATGCTGCCGGTGGCGCAATATCCCAACGTTGCGCCGCCGCAGATCAAGGTGACCGCGACCTATCCCGGTGCCTCGGCAAAGGTATTGGTGGACTCGGTTACCAGCGTGATCGAAGAGTCGCTCAATGGTGCCAAGGACCTTCTCTATTTCGAGTCTACCAACAACTCCAATGGCATTGCCGAGATTGCGGTGACGTTCCAGCCTGGTACTGATCCGCAGCTCGCTCAGGTTGACGTGCAAAACCGCCTGAAAAAGGCCGAAGCTCGCATGCCGCCAGCCGTGCTCACCCAAGGTCTGGAGGTAGAACAGACCAGTGCTGGTTTCTTGCTGATCTATGCGCTCAACTACAAGGAGGGCACCCAGCATGCCGATACAACTGCTCTGGGTGACTATGCCGCGCGCAACATCAATAACGAACTGCGCCGTGTACCCGGCGTCGGCAAGTTGCAATTTTTCTCCTCTGAAGCCGCGATGCGCATCTGGATCGACCCGCAGAAACTGGTGGGTTACGGGCTGTCCATCGACGACGTAAGCACAGCCATCCGCGGACAGAACGTACAGGTGCCGGCCGGCAGCTTCGGCAGTACGCCAACCAGCAGTCAGCAGGAATTGACGGCCACGTTGGCTGTGAAAGGCACCCTGGATAACCCGGAGGAATTTGCACGCATCGTTCTGCGCGCCAACGAGGACGGCTCGACGGTCAAACTGGACGATGTCGCCCGCGTAGAAATCGGCCAGGAAACCTACAACTTCAACTCGCGTCTGAATGGTAGACCGGCAGTGGCGGCGGCGATCCAGTTGTCTCCCGGCGCGAACGCGATCCAGACTGCAACAGCCGTCAAGGAACGCCTCGCCGAACTGTCGGCCTACTTCCCGGACGACGTGGAATATTCCGTACCCTACGACACTTCGCGTTTCGTCGATGTCGCCATCGAGAAGGTGATCCACACCTTGATCGAGGCGATGGTGCTGGTATTTCTGGTGATGTTCCTGTTCCTGCAGAACATCCGCTACACGTTGATCCCGTCGATTGTGGTGCCGGTGTGTCTGCTCGGCACGCTGATGATGATGTTCCTGTTGGGCTTCTCGGTGAACATGATGACCATGTTCGGCATGGTGCTCGCGATCGGCATTCTGGTGGACGACGCCATTGTGGTGGTGGAGAACGTTGAACGGATCATGGCCGAGGAGGGGTTGTCTCCGGTCGACGCCACCGTGAAAGCAATGGGGCAGGTATCGGGCGCGATCATCGGTATCACCTTGGTGCTGTCGGCGGTGTTCATGCCACTGGCATTCATGTCCGGCTCGGTAGGTGTGATCTACCAGCAGTTCTCGGTATCGCTGGCGGTGTCGATTCTGTTTTCCGGCTTCCTGGCGCTGACATTCACGCCGGCGCTGTGCGCCACGCTGCTCAAGCCGATCCCTCAGGGACACCACGAAAAACGCGGCTTCTTCGGCGCCTTCAACCGTGGTTTCGCCCGGCTCACCGAGCGTTACTCGATTCTGAACAACGGGCTGGTAGCGCGTAGCGGCCGGTTGATGTTGGTGTACCTCGGCATTATCGCGATGCTCGGCTACTTCTATCTGCGCCTGCCGGAGTCGTTTGTGCCCGTGGAGGACCAAGGCTACATGATCGTCGACGTCCAATTGCCACCGGGCGCGACCCGTACCCGAACCGAAGCTACCGGCGAACAACTGGAGCGGTACCTCGCCTCCCGTGACGCGATCCAGTCGACGTTTCTGGTGTCTGGCTTCAGCTTCTCCGGGATGGGTGATAACGCGGCGCTGGTATTTCCAGTGTTCAAGGACTGGTCGTTGCGTGGCGAAGATCAATCGGCCATGGCGGAAGTCACGGCGCTGAATGAGCAATTTGCCGTGACCAACGACGGCGCGGTGATGGCGGTGCCACCGCCACCGATTGACGGTCTGGGCAACTCTGGTGGTTTCGCGTTGCGCCTGCAGGATCGCGCTGGCCTGGGCCGCGAATCATTGCTCTCCGCTCGCGACCAGTTGCTCGGTCAGGCCAACGGCAACCCGAAAATTCTGTACGCCATGATGGAAGGTCTGGCCGAGTCGCCGCAATTGCGGGTGGTGATCGATCGTGACAAGGCGCGCACCCTGGGTGTGAGTTTCGAGTCGATCAGCAGCGCATTGTCAGCCGCGTTCGGTTCGGAAGTCATCAACGACTTCACCAACTCTGGCCGTCAGCAGCGCGTAGTGGTGCAGGCTGAGCAGGGCGACCGGATGACACCGGAAAACGTACTCAAACTGTACGTACACAACAATGCGGGCGATCTGGTGCCGCTCAGCGCCTTCGTCACCACCCACTGGGAGGAAGGTCCGGTGCAAGTGGTGCGCTATAACGGTTACCCATCGATCCGCATCGTCGGCGATGCGGGGCCGGGATACAGCACCGGTGAAGCCATGGCGGAAATGGAGCGCATTGCCGCGCAATTGCCGGCGGGTTTCAGCTACGAGTGGACCGGCCTCTCGTATCAGGAAAAGGTCTCCAGCGGTCAGGCGACGCAACTGTTCGCGCTCGCGATCCTGGTGGTGTTCCTGTTGCTGGTTGCACTGTATGAAAGCTGGGCGATTCCCCTGACCGTGATGCTGATCGTACCGATAGGTGCCATCGGTGCAGTACTCGCGGTGATGGTCGCCGGCATGCCCAACGACGTGTATTTCAAGGTCGGTCTGATAACCATCATCGGTCTGGCCGCGAAGAACGCGATCCTCATCGTCGAGTTCGCAAAAGAACTTTGGGAAAGGGGTTACAGCCTGCGTGACGCTGCCATTGAGGCCGCACGCCTGCGCTTCCGGCCGATTGTCATGACCTCCATGGCCTTCATCCTCGGCGTCGTGCCGCTGGCACTGGCAACCGGCGCAGGAGCTGCGAGCCAGCGGGCAATCGGTACAGGAGTGATCGGCGGGATGCTCAGCGCGACGTTGCTGGGTGTGCTGTTCGTACCGATCTGTTTTGTCTGGGTGCTGTCGATGCTACGCAGTAAACCGGCTCCCATTGAACAACCCGCTTTGACTCAGGAGTGACTCATGCGTATTTCAGCTTTTTCTACGCTGGTGATCGCTATGCTGATGGGCGGCTGCTCTTTGGCGCCCACTTATGAGCGGCCCGTTGCGCCGGTTGTGGATAACTGGACGGGGGAGTCGATGCAGCACGGCAGTTCGATCAACCAGTTGGCGTGGCAGACGTTCATCGTCGATCCTGACCTGCACCGTCTGGTGGTGATCGCGCTGGACAACAACCGCTCACTGCGCCAGACCCTTCTGGACATCGAGCAGGCCCGGGCGCAGTACCGCATCCAGCGGGCCGACCGGGTACCGGGTTTGAATGCCGGAGCATCCGGCAATCGTCAGCGTTTGCCGACGGATCTGGCCAGCGACGGCCGTGTGGGGGTTGCCAGCGACTATCAGGTCGGCCTGTCGCTGCCTGAATACGAACTGGATCTGTTTGGCCGGGTGAAGAGCCTCAGTGACTCTGCGCTGCAGGAGTACCTGGCGACCGAAGAAGCGGCCCGCGCCGCACAGATCGCACTGATCGCCGAAGTCAGTCAGGCCTACCTGGTTCACGATGGAGCCCAGCGTCGCCTGGATCTGACCCAACAGACTCTGATCAGCCGAGAGTACTCATTCGCACTGATCAGCCAGCGACGTTCGAACGGCACGGCGACTGCATTGGATTACCAGGAAGCGTTGGGGCTGGTTGAGCAATCTCGCGCAGAACAGGAACGCAATTTGCGTCAGAAACAGCAGGCCATCAACGCGCTGGTTTTGCTGCTCGGCATCAAGGACGCGGCGAACTCGATTCCCGACCGGCTGACGACGGAGCCGATGCTGGTTCAAGACATCGCACCTGACACCACGTCGACGCTGATCGAGCGCCGGCCGGACATTCTAGCTGCCGAGCATCGACTGCAGGCGCGCAATGCCGATATCGGCGCTGCACGTGCGGCGTTCTTTCCTCGCATCAGTCTGACCGGGAGCTTTGGCACTTCTAGCGCGCAAATGTCCGATTTATTTGACGGTGGCTCTCGCTCCTGGAGTTTTGTGCCGAACTTGTCGCTGCCACTGTTCGATGCTGGCCGCAACAGTGCGGGGCTGAGTCTGGCCGAAGCCCGCAAGGACTCGGCGGTGGCAGCGTATGAGGACACGATTCAGACGGCTTTTCGCGAGGTTGCCGATGCACTGTCTGCTACCGACACCTTGCGCCGGGAAGAGACGGCCCGACGCGCGTTGGCCAATACCAGCAGCGAGACGCTGAAGCTGGCCAAGGCCCGTTATGAAGGTGGCATTGACAGTCACCTGCGTTACCTCGATGCCCAGCGCACCAGCTTCGTCAACGAGACGGCATTCATTGAGGTCAGCACTCAGCGACAGATTGCCTTGGTCGATCTGTTCCGCTCGCTGGGTGGAGGATGGTCCTCGCAAGTAGAGGCCAGATAAGAAGCTGGCAAGCGCTCCTTGGGTTGGTGCATCCAACCTGTTTTTTAGCCCCGTGGACCGTCAGGTCGCGGGGCTCTTTTTTTGGAGGAGCGAGGGGTGGGGATTATTGGGGACGTACTACGCCGGCAGCGCCATGCAAGAACATCTGCTCCAGCACATTGGCTGAGTTGGCACTGGCCGCACGCCCACGGCGTTCCGCATCGACCATGCCGAAGATCATGGTCAGGAACAGTTCCGTGAAGACTGCTGCTGTGATATCGATGCGGAAGGCACCCAATTGTTGGCCGCGCAGAAAGAAAGCATCAAGGGCATCGGCATACGATTGCCAACGGTCCCCTTCACCATTTACCGGGAAGGTGTCGGGGCGATATTGAAAGAGCAGGAAAACCAGCATTTCACGATGCGCCAAATGCTCATTGATCAGACTACGCAGCGCCTGCACCGGCTCGCTGTGCAACAGGTCGGTCATGGTGGTGATCTGGTTCAGCACCGTCTCACCATGGCTTTCCATCATCTGCACCAGGTTGTCACGGGTGCCGCAAAAGCGATGCAGCGTAGCCTTGCTCACGCCAGCAGCTTCAGCCAGTTCCTTGAGCGTTGCCCGCGGGCGATCAACGATGGCCAGAGCCAGCGCCTTGATGAGTCTTTCGTCTTGCGGAGTCAGGGACATCAGTCGGTCTCGGATCGAATTTCTATGCCGGGAATTGTGCAGGAAAAGCTCATCACTGCAACGAAAACTGCAGAACATGAGCAAATTACTTCATCTGAGACATTATTTACTCAGGTCTCGGCTTTCAAATTTGACCAGGTTCTGAGGCGTTTGAATGTCATGAACTGCAAAATACATGGCGTGATCTGCCAAGCTTTTGCATCGGCCGTTATCCAGAATCGAAACCCTCAATAACAAAAGACACTGCATTTGGCTCCCGCCAAATGACGGAGGTTTCCGATGCGCCGATTCCTGCTCTCCTGCCTGACAGTAACCATGACCGCGATACTGGTTTCGGGGGCTATCTACGCCTTTGGATCAGTGGTTTCGAGTCGCGTCTCCAACGCTCACCCGAATTATCCAATCACCAGCATCAACGAAGTCTTCAGGCATTTTTGACGAACCGCGGCCAACGAGCGCATCCCCGCATGCCCGGCGTAAAAGCAGTCGTGCAGCAACATAAGGATCCCCCAATGAGCGACCTCATCCACTATCGTCTCGAAGACGGTCTGGCCCTGATAGGCCTGGCCCGTCCACCGGTAAATGCACTCAGCCAGCCTCTGCGCGCCGCTATCATTGACGCTTGCGAGCGCGCAGCCGCTGACGAAAGGGTGGAAGCAATCATCCTCTACGGCGAACACGGTATGTTTAGTGCTGGCGCCGATATCACGGAATTCGGCACCGAGGCCTCCTTCGCCGAGCCGGACCTGCCCAGCACGCTGGTTCGCTTGACCCAGATCCACAAACCGCTGGTTGCCGCCATTGGCAAGTTGGCCTTGGGTGGTGGTATGGAACTGGCTCTGGCCTGTGGGTACCGGATTGGTGAACCGAGCACCCGAGTGGGTTTATCGGAAATAAACCTGGGACTGTTGCCCGGCGCAGGCGGGACACAGCGCCTGCCAAGGCTTATCGGCGCTGAATCGGCGCTGAATCTGATTCTTTCAGGTCAACAAATAGACTCCGAACGCGCTCGCATGCTGGGCATCCTCGACCGCATAGCTACCGGCGCCGAGCAGCTGCTGGATGAGGCGCGCGCTTACGCCAACGAGCTGATCGACTACTGCGCCCCGGCGCGGCCGGCAGAGGCTTGGCCGGAACCGGCCGAGGACCTGCCGGCTGATTTCCTCGCCCGCTACCGTACCGAGCATGAACCGCGCTGGAAAAGCCGTTTGGCCCCGCGTCTGGTGCTCTCTGCGCTGGAAGCGGCCTGCCTGCTGCCGCTGGAGGAAGGGCTCGCCCGAGAACTGGCGTTATTCAAGCAGGCCGAAGCTTCTCGCCAGTCCGAGGCGCTGCGCCATGTGTTCTTCGCTGAGCGCGAGGCTGGACGCATTCCAGGTATCGGGGCGGACATTGCGCTGCGCAAGGTCGATAAGGTCGCAGTAATCGGAGCTGGCACCATGGGCGGTGGCATTGCCATGAACTTCGCCAACGCCGGTATCCCTGTAGCGCTGCTTGAGCTCAAGGGGGAGGCGCTGGACAACGGCCTGATGCAGATCCGCAAAAACTACGAGATCAGCGTCAAGCGCGGAAAGATGACCGCCGAACAACTGGAGCAGCGCATGGACCTGCTATTCGGCACCCTTGACTACAACGATTTGGCCGATGCCGACTTGGTGATCGAAGCTGTGTTCGAGCAGATGGAAATCAAGCAGCAGGTATTCCGCACCCTTGAAAAGGTGTGTAAGCCAGGTGCCATCCTCGCCACCAACACCTCTTCACTCGATGTCGACGCCATTGCGGCCACCGTCTCCCGCCCGCAGGACGTGATCGGTCTGCACTTCTTCAGTCCAGCCAATGTCATGCGCCTGCTGGAAGTAGTACGCGGCAAGGCCACCGCACCGGATGTACTGGCAACCACCATGAAGATCGCCAAGCATATCGGCAAGCTCCCGGTGCTCTCCGGCGTCTGCTTTGGTTTCATCGGCAACCGAATGCTCGAGCCTTATTCCCGCGAAGCCCATCGCCTGGTATTGGAGGGAGCGACACCGACGCAGGTAGACGGTGTGCTCACCGGCCTGGACCTGAATATGGGCATATTCAGCATGCTGGACCTTGCCGGTATCGATGTGAGTTTCCTGATACGCGATTCGAATCGGGCCGCCATTGCCCATGACGAAAGCTACTGCCGCCTTGGAGAGGAACTCTATGCCCTAGGGCGCTACGGCCAGAAAACCGGGCGGGGCTTCTACCTATATGAAGGCCGCAACTGTAAGGAGGACGACGATGTGGTGGTGCTGGCGGAGCGCCTTGCCGACGAGCTGGAAGTCCCCCGACGTTCCATCGATGATCAAGAAATCCATGACCGTTGCATGTTCATGCTGATCAACGAAGGTATCCAGTTGCTGGACGAAGGCATCGCTCTGCGCGCCAGCGACATCGATCTGGTCTGGATCAACGGCTACGGATTTCCGGCTCATCTCGGCGGTCCGATGCATTATGCCGAGCAGTTGGGACTGGGCAAGGTGCTGGCTGGTATTGAGTACTACCGACACGTTCTCGGCGAGTACGGTGAGATGTGGTTCCAGCCGGCACCGTTGCTGGAGCGTCTAGTCGCTGCTGGCAATACCCGCATCGAAATCATCTGAAATTCCCTCTCGCTCCGGGAGCAGGGCGAGTCATGAGGGCGACCACGCATCTCCCTTATCCTGGCCCACTCTCAGAGGGAGAGGGAACCCAATATGCATACAAGGCACCACCATGAAAGAACCCGTGATTCACTCCACTGCCCACAAACTGATTACCAAGGCCGCTTGTGGCGCGGTCAATGGTGCCATGTCGCAGCGTTGGGCCAGCCAGTTGACTCTGTGCGTCATCTGCATCGCAGTCGAGGTGTATTGATGGATCGCGACTTCGCCCAGCGCTTCTCCTTGGCCGGCCGAACGGTGCTGATCACTGGCGCCTCCAGCGGCATTGGCGCGCACTTGTCGCGGATCGCCGCTCGCGCTGGCGCCCGCGTCGTGCTCGCTGCGCGGCGCGTCGAGCGGCTCGAACAAGTTGCCAAGGACATCGAGTGGGAGAGTGGCCAGGCGCTGTCGGTCGCTCTCGACGTCACCGATCGGGCCAGCGTCGAGGCGGCCTTCGACACCGCCGAGGCGCACTTCGGGGTAGTCGACGTAGTGCTCAACAATGCGGGCATCGGCAATGGCCAACGCCCGCTGGAAATCGGTGAGGAAGATTGGCGTGCAATGCTGGCGACCAACCTCGACGGTGTCTGGCGCGTTGCTCAGGTCGCAGCGCAGCGGCTGGTTAAAGCAGGACGTAGCGGCAGCATCGTCAATATTGCCTCGATACTTGGTCTACGAGTCGGCACCGGCTATAGCCATTACTCCGCCGCCAAAGCAGGCGTGGTGCAACTGACCAAGTCGCTGGCGCTGGAGCTCGCGCGCTACAAGATTCGCGTCAACGCCATAGCCCCGGGCTACTTCAAGACGGAAATGAATGAAGCTTTTTTCGATAGTGACAAGGGCATCAACTACATACGTGAGCTGATTCCCATGCGCCGATTAGGCGAACTCCACGAGCTGGAAGGGCCGTTTCTACTACTCGCCAGCGATGCCGGTGCGTTCATGAACGGTAGCGTTCTGGCAGTGGATGGAGGTCAATTGGTCAGTAGCTTGTAAGCAAGTTCGATGACAAGGCTTGTGCTCAGACAGAGTCGCCAGCTGCAACCATGATCTGGTTGAGCACTGACTTGCCATACTTCACCGGTACCTCCAACAGCTATATCCGCCACAGCTCAACAAATCACTCAGGCCCCGGCGATCACCCACCGGGGTACAGGTTGATGATCGTCAGGTAGATACGGATCGAAATGTTCAGCGGCTGGCCACTAATAGCGCTACAGCTTCGCAGGCCGTTTCAGTTTCTGCCTCCAGCCGTGCCAAGTCTCCATGAGCGGACCAGGCGATGATCAGACCATCTACAAGGTGAACCAACAGTCGACTTGTGGCCTTCAAGAAGGTCTTGTCGAATTGCGCACCGATAGCTTTTTCCATGGCCTGTTCCGTTGCTTCTATTGCTACCGCGTAGATCCTGGTCGCCATCTCGGGGTTGTTGCGCATGGCCCAGAAGAAAAGCTCGGTTTGTGCCTTGGCTATGTCGGGGTTGGTGGAGAACCACGTGACTAATTGGCGAAGCATTTCCGCTGTCGTTTCAGCTGCGGTAGTCCCCGCAGGCACGTTCGTCAGGGCCTGGTGTGGCAAGTTGAAAAGAGACTCATAGACTGCATAGAGGAGGTCGTCTTTTGTATGAAACACGTAGTGCAGCGACGCGAGAGGACAGCCTGCGGCAGCGGCGATACGTCGAGTCGTTGCATTGGCAACCCCATGTTCAGCAATCACTTTGACAGTGGCTTCCACGAAGTCCTGTCTACGCAATTCAGCGCCCACTCTGGCCATAGTCAAGCAATCTCCTTTGTTACTGCAGTAGCGCCTGCCTGGGGGGCGGCGTCAACGCCGGCGAATGCTACAGCATGACTGGTCTGCGAGTCATGAGCCGGCGTGGAGCGGCGCATGGGTTTTGTTGCCAATGGCACACGTGAATAGCTCATTCCAATGCGGTGATAATACGTAACATCTGTTTCGTAAATTCCCAGATTGGTGCGGCCTGCTGAAACAAGCTGGTGCGTCGGTGAGCAAGCAGTGTTGCCTGGCTGATTGATCAAATTTCTAACATATTGATAACTAAGCAAATTCATTTTACCTCCGTGGTTTGGCATGTGGTTTGCTTTGTAGTCAATTGACTTGGTCAAGCGATCAAGTCAATTGATTATAGAGTGTGGCACAGCCCGAGTCTTCCCTCCAGGAAGGTCGCGCCGCCGGTTCCAGCCCCATGAGGATCTTCCAATGAATGAAGTTTTTGAGCGGCCATGCGCCGGCATCTCCACCAGAAGTGGAGTCAGGCATCTGATCGTGGCATTGGCAGCAATGGCTGCTATCGGCACTGTTCAAGCTGCACAGAAGGATCCTGCGCTGCTCGGTACGAAGCTAACGCCGCTGGGAGGGGAGGTCGCGGCAAGTGCTGATGGGGTCATCCCGGCCTGGGCATCACCCGGTCCGCAGGGCAGTGGCTGGACTTATGGCCAGGTGCGTGGTCAATCCTGGAAATTCAAGAACGACAAGCCGCTTTTCAGTATCGACTCCAACAATGTCTCGCAATATGCGAACAAGCTTTCACCCGGTCAGGTGGAACTGTTCAAGAAAATCCCGGGCTATCGCATGGACGTGTATCCGACCCGTCGTAGCTGCGGCGTGCCCGACTTTGTCGCTGATAACACCAGGAAGAACGTCGGGTTCGCCACATTGGATGCCGATGGCCTGGCGCTGAAAGAAGCCCACGTACCCGGTATTCCATTCCCTATGCCGAGCACCGGTGCCGAGGTGATGTGGAACATGAAAATGCGCTACCGCGGCGTTGGTTTCGATATGTCCAAGACCGTTTCCGGGATATCGCCGCGCAAGGGGGGGAACGACTGGCTGCGCACTTCGACGGACTGGTTCATGTATACCCCATGGGGAGAAAAGGGCAGTGCGTTGTTCTCTTCCTTCGATCGCCTGGAAGTCGCCACTTATTTCTCCTATCTGGATCCTGCTGCCCTTGCCGGGCAGGCCGGTGTGGTGACTACCAAGGCTGGCGAACAGGCGACCACGTTCTACTACTTCCCCGGCCAGCGTCGTGTGCGTCGCATGCCCGCCTACTCCTACGACTCTCCGCAAATTGGTCTCGATAATCAGTACACCATCGATGAGTCGAACGTGTTCTTCGGGCCGATGGACCGCTTCGACTGGAAGCTGGTCGGCAAGCAGGAGTTGTTGGTGCCCTACAACGCCTTCGGGGCCTATGACGCCTCTGCCAACATTGAGAATGTGGCCAAGCGTGATTACATCGCGCCCGAATCACGCCGCTATGAATTGCATCGTGTCTGGGTCGTCGAGGCCACGGTTCGCCAGGGCATGCGCCACCAGGCTCCGAAGCGACTCTTCTACATCGATGAAGATAGCTGGAACGCGCTGATGGCTGTCGACTACGACAAGCAAGGGCAAATCTGGAAGGTTCGCGAAGGCTATACGATCCCGGTCTACGAGACAGGCACCTGCGATATGGAGGCACAGGCGCAGTACAACCTGGTTGACGGTCGCTACCTGTACGACATGACGTCTGTCGGAGTGGGCAAGAACGATCACCGCTGGCTCACCGAGAGTACCGGCAACCCCCGCCTGAAGCGTGACTTCTACACATCCGACAACTTGCGTGCCATCAGTGAACGCTAAAAAGCGATCGATCGAGAGCCATCATGAAAAAAATAATCACAAAAGCATCAGGCCTTGTCATCGCGTGTGCAACCCCTTTGGCAATGGCGTTCACGTTTGAAACCGAGAACATCCGTGGTTCATTCGATTCCACCATCGCCTTGGGCATGGGCCTGCGCACCGATTCGCAATCCTGCAATCTGGTCAACACCGGCGCTACCGGACACAACCCGCCCAGTGGTTGCCTGGCACAAACTTCTGGCATTGGTGATCAGGGCAACTTGAACTACGACAAGGGTGACCTGTTCACCAACTACATCAAAGGCTCCCATGAGTTGCTGCTGAAGTTACCGGAGGACTTCACCTTCATGGCGCGTGGAAGCTGGATTCGTGACTTCGCCGCCACCGATACCACCGGCGCCCTGTCTTTCAACACACCTCCGGGCGTTGGCAGCGACGGTCTTACCAATGATGCGCGTGACGACCTCGAATTCAAGGCTCGCCTGCTCGACCTGTGGGTGAGCAAGAGCTTCGATGTCGGCGATCAGCGCGTACGGGCTCGCTTGGGCAACCAGGTGATCAACTGGGGCGAAAGCCTGTTCGTGGTGGGTGGCATCAACAACACCAACGCTTACGATTACCAGGCTCTCGCGCGTCCTGGTGTCCAACTCAAGGAAGCCGTGCTGCCGGCCCCGATGCTCAGCCTCGCTTCGGGTCTGGGTTCAGGTCTGAACATTGAGGCCTACTATCAGTTCGGCTGGAACAAGAGCGAGTTGCCGCCCGTTGGCAGTTACTGGTCGACCACTCACGGGCTCGGTGAGGGCATGCAATCCTACGGGTTCGACGATAAGCATGCTCGGGATAGCGGACAGTGGGGCATCTCGCTGCGTTGGCAACCGGATGACACCGATCTCAATCTCGGCCTTTACGTGATGCGCTATCACGAAAAGCTGCCGTCGCTGACGGTGCAGGTGCTCGATCCGGAGACCTTCGCCCTTTCGCAAAAGTGGGTATATCCGGAAGATCGCATGCTCTATGGCATCAGCGCCAACATGCCGATTGGCGACTGGGCTGTCGGCACGGAGTTGTCCTACCGTCCCAAGGATGCGGTGCCACTCAACCCTGTTCTTGATCTCTGTGCAAACAATGGCGGCAAATGCTGGGACGACCAGAAAAAATTCCAGTGGCACCTGACCGGCCTATACAGCCTGACACCCTCCAACTCCCCAGGACTGCTTGACTTCACTGGCGCCAGCACGGGCACCCTGCTGTCTGAATTGGTGGTCGTGAAGTATCCCGATCTGCATGACAGCGTCAACGGTGAGCTGATTTCCGCGGGTTTGAACACCTGGCAGCTGGATCCATCAACACCACCAACGGCCAAGGGCGACAAAACCTCATCGGGCGTCAATGTGGATTTCAGCCTCACCTATGACGGGACGTTGCTTCCGGGTTGGCAGGTCACGCCAGGGATCTTCTATTCGCGCTCCCTGGGCGGACGGACACCCAATCTGTCTGCAACCTTTACCGAAGGTGCCAGCAGTATGAACCTGTATCTGAACTTCGTGCGTAACCCCGCGAGTTGGCAGGTCTCTTTCAACTACGCGAAATTCATGGGGGGCGATACCCCCTACGATCAATTGTTGGGTGATCGCGACTATGTCGGTTTCGTGATTTCGCGCACTCTGTGAGGCATGTCGTGAATACTTCTGTAAAAGTGCCCTTCAAACGGGGGCGTGGCGTGCTGCCTTGCATCGAAAATTGGCTTTTCGGGCATCGCCGGCCAGTACTGGCTAGTCTGGTCATCTTCACTCTGATCATGGCCTGGTTTGCTGTTCAGTTGCGTATGGATGCGGGCTTTGAAAAGCAGCTGCCCATCGGCCATGAATATGTAGAAACGTTCGAGGCGTACCGCAATGACCTGTTGGGGGCGAATCGCCTGACCATCGTGGTCAAGGCCCGCGCAGGCAAGATCTGGAGCGGGACGGCTCTCAAGCGTCTGTATGACGTCACTCAGGCAGTGACCTTTCTGCCCAATGTTTCGCGTAGCAGTGTGCGTTCGTTGTGGACGCCGAACGCTTTCGTCAACGAGATAACCGAGGAGGGCTTCCGTGCAGATCCACTTGTACCGGGTACGGTAACCCCCGAACGCCTCGATGATGAAACCATTGCCAGGATCGCCGATTCGACGGCTCAGGGGGGCTTTATCGGCACGCTGGTCTCGCGGGATCAGAGCAGCGCGATGATCACCGTCGAACTCAACGAGTTTGATGCCACTGGCGCGCGTCTGGACTATGTGGCCTACAACCAGGTCCTGGAAAAGCAAATTCGTCAGCAGTTCGAGGACGGTGATTTCGAAATTCAGATCATCGGCTTTGCGAAGCAGATCGGCGATATTGCCGATGGCGCGTCTGCAGTATTGGAGTTTTGCCTGCTGGCATTGCTGCTGACGGCCGCTGCGGTGTACTGGTACTGCCACTCCGTACGTTTCACTCTGCTGGCAGTGGGGTGTTCATTGGCGTCGCTGGTCTGGCAGTTTGGCAGTCTAAGGCTGCTTGGCTATGGCCTCGACCCGCTTGCCGTGTTGGTGCCCTTTTTGGTGTTCGCCATCGGCGTGTCCCATGGCGTGCAGCAGATAAATTTCATCGTGCGGGAAATCGCCCATGGCAAGTGCGTCGAGGAGGCGGCGCGTTCCAGCTTCAGCGGTTTGCTGATCCCCGGCACGCTGGCACTGGTGACCGCTTTTGTTTCCTTTGTAACGTTGGTGCTGATCCCGATTCCGATGGTACGCGAGTTGGCCATCACCGCGTCGCTCGGTGTGTCCTTCAAGATCATCACCAATCTGGTGATGTTGCCGTTGGTGGCGTCGATGCTGCAGGTCGACGGTGACTACGCCGCGACCGAGGAGACCTCCCGTCAACGCCGTGCCCGTTGGTTGCATGGACTGGTCAGGCTCACCGAATGGCGTAATGCCAAATGGGTGCTTTGTGTTGCTTTGCTCGTCTTTCTCGCGGCGGTCTGGCAAAGCCATGATCGAGTCGTTGGTTCCCTGCAGGCAGGTGCACCGGAATTGCGTGAGGATTCTCGCTTCAACCGTGATGCAGTAGCCATCGCCAGCAACTACGACATTGGCCTGGATTGGCTAAGCGTCGTCTTCGAGGTCAATCCGGGCAAGTCTGGTGAAGGCGCTTCAGTCGCCTGCGAAGAGGTCGCCTTGGGTCAGTACCAGGATCGCTTTGTGTGGGCAATGGAAGGCGTACCCGGAGTGGTGTCGGTTGCCGCATTTTCCACCAGCATGCGCCAGTTCAACGAGGGTTATAACGAGGGCAATCCGAAAATGAATGCGGTGCCCATCGATCCGGCGAACTACTCCTCGTTGGCTACCGAAGTGGCTCGTATTCCGGGAATCATGCGTTCTGATTGCAGCATGGCCGCCGTACACCTGTATCTGGCGGACCACAAGGCAACGACTATCAACAAGGTGATCGAGGCTGCCAAGGCCTTTCGTCGCGAATTCTCGATGCCAGGGGTGACGGTGCGACTGGCCTCGGGTAATGCAGGGGTGATCGCAGCCATCAACGAGGAAGTTGAAAAAAGTGAGACACCAATGATGCTGTATGTCTATGCCGCAATCGCGCTGCTGGTATTTGTCGTTTATCGGGATCTGCGCGCTGTACTGGTGTGTTGTCTTCCTCTGACCATTGGCACCTTTATTGGCTATTGGTTCATGAAGGAACTACAGATCGGTCTGACCATCGCGACGCTGCCGGTGATGGTATTGGCGGTTGGCATCGGTGTTGACTACGCCTTCTACATCTACAACCGCATGCAACTACATCAGTCTCTAGGCCTGCCGATCGCCAAGGCTGTCGAGCACGCCTTGCTCGAAGTCGGTGTGGCAACCATCTTTACCGCGATTACTCTGGCAGTCGGCGTCGCCACCTGGGCGTTCTCCGACCTCAAGTTCCAGGCCGATATGGGCAAGCTGCTCGCCTTCATGTTCATGGTCAACATGGTCATGGCCATGACCGTGTTACCGGCTTTCGCAGTCTGGCTCGAGCGGGTGTTCCCGCGTAAGCGCGCTGTGCGCATGGTCGGCGCACTGGCGCACTGAGGAGAAAAGCAATATGCGATACATGATTTCATTCATGGGGACTTTACTCGCTGCAGTGCTGCCACTGGTCACACTTCAGGCGTCTGCATTGGAAACTGTGCCGGCAGTCCCTTCGAGCAACGCCACGCAGGCCACCTTTCTGGATGCTGCATGGGCAAAGGATCGTGTGGTCGCCGTTGGCGATCATGGCATAGTGTTGCTTTCCGATGATCAAGGGAAAAGCTTCCATCAGGCAAGCTCGGTACCGTTGTCCACGCCACTGACCGGTGTTTCATTCGTCGATTCCAGGCAAGGTTGGGCGGTTGGTCACTGGGGGGCAATTCTGGCCAGCAACGACGGCGGTGACTCCTGGCAGATTCAACGACTGTCCAGCAATGAGGATCGGCCACTGTTCGCTGTGCATTTTTTCAACGCCGAACAAGGTGTCGCCGTCGGCCTTTGGTCACTGGTGTTGACGACCGATGACGGCGGAAAAACCTGGGATGAGCAGAAGCTTAAAGCCCCACCGGGATCTAGCCGTGCCGATCTGAACTTGATGGGGCTTTTCGTCGACGTTCGCGGCAGCGTGTATGCCGCTGCCGAACGAGGCCAGGTGTTGCGTTCCGATGACTATGGAAAAAGCTGGAGCTATCTGGATACCGGCTATGAGGGCACGCTTTGGTCGGGAGCCGTGTTGGCCGATGGCACCCTGCTGGTCGGTGGCCAACGCGGCACACTGCTGCATGGCACTGCGGACGGACAGGTTTGGCAACGCGTGCCCCTGGAGAGCAAGAGTTCGATCACGGCCATCGCGGTGTCAGGAAAGCAGGTAGTCGTGGTCGGTCTGGATGGGCTGATGGTACGCAGCAGCGATGGGGGAGGGAGTTTCCAGGAGCAGAAGACGCCCGATGGCGTTTCGCTGACGGCTGCATTACTCAGCGGCAATGACTATCCCGTTCTGTTTTCTCGACGTGGTGTGGTGCCGGTACAAATCAAGTAAAGGCATCTCTCGAGACGTCGCTGGAAAGGCGAGTTGTTGACTCTGTTCTTTGACCCCATAGCTGATTTTGATTCCTCCCTTTGAGGGACCTCGTCGGATCCGACGTCCGGTCCCTTTTTTTTGAAATCAGCCAATCATGAATTCGACTGTTTTTTAAGGAGGACCCATGTTTTCCGGAAGAAAGCTCAAGCGTCTGGCTGAAGAGGTCAGCTCGCGAATATCGTCGCTGTTGAGTGGACAGCCAGCTCCCGATTTCCAAGGGGGGTTGATCAACAAATATCCATGGTTGGCTGACAGCTTCGATGGGCTAGAGCGGCGGCTCAACCATCAGGAGCATGACAGTGCTGGTCAGAGATCAGATGACTCTGAAAGTGCCCTTGTCAGTGATCTGAAAAATTGTCTGCAAGCCGCTCGGGATGAAATGCACGAGCTTCAATGTGAGATCAAGGAGAGCAACCTGAAGCTATCCGATCTGAATGAGCAGTTGGTTTCATGCAGGGAAAAGGAACAGGTCTGGGAAGTGACCAAGAATGCGCTCACAGAGGTTTGCTGGGAACTGTTTATTGTTGACGGAAATCCGGATCACCCTGAAAACCAGCTTCGCTGGTCGAAGCAGTTCCGCGAGCTCGTGGGCTATTCGGAACAGGATTTCAAGGATGACTGGGAGGGGTATTTTTCAATCGTCAATCCGGATGATCTGAAGCATGTCATGAAGGTGGTGACGGAATACCTCAATGCCGCAGACCCTTACTCAGGCTATACGGTCGAGTACCGAATGAGGCACAAATTCAAAGGAGAGATCTGGTACCGCGAAAGGGGCCAGGGCGTGATGGATCGCAGTGGCAGGCTCCGCCGCATCATCGGGGCCGTACGTGATATCTCGGACGAAAAGCTTGCCCAAACGATACGCGCGCGGGAGTTGGCTGGCATACAGACAACTTACGAACAGATTTCGCAGGTCGTGAACGTGATCAAGAGCATCACTGACCAGATCAACATGCTCGCCCTCAATGCAGCAATCGAAGCGGCACGAGCTGGTGATGCGGGGCGCGGATTTTCCGTAGTGGCAGATGAAGTGAAGAAGCTCGCGGGCAGAACTCGAGAAGCCACTCAGACGATTCAGGAAATGCTCTCTTCAAAGGCGCTTTAGCCATCGGAGAGGGCGTCCTTTCGGAGCACCCTGCATAGCGGATTTATCTGCGCGCAAGTGTCCGTTGCTCCCACAGCCTGCATATCAGGAACCCGCTGGATGAGCAGGGCACCTCGTATTTTTGGCCTGTTGTCAGGTGGTGCCTGCGCTGGGCCTTCCATCTACCGGTTGAACGACTGGCGAACCATAAGGGCTCGCTTTCAGGGAAAGTCTTGTGCGCGATTATTATTAACATAACAGTCGTTGCGTAAAATAAAACTCCTTGTTAAAGTCGACAAAACAACAAAAGGCCCCCAGGAGGTCGAACATGAAAAATTCCAAGGCTGGTTCCTGTCCGAACAACGGCTTGGCCGTTGCCAGAGGCTTTCTGGGCGAAACGCCAAAGGCCCCATCCACTATCGAACTCAACTGCCTGGGCGGTCGCCAGCCAATGACTTGCGGGCCGGTTCCGGCGAGGGTGCTCTGATGATTACGCTCAAATCCACCATGACGTTGCCGGCTGCCGGGTTGTCCGGTTTCGAATCCCCCCTGAGCGAAGAAGAAGCAGCGATCCAGGCCTCGGTACACCGTTTCTCAAAGGAGGTGCTGCGGCCGCTGGGTCGTGAACTGGACCGGATGAAAGCCGAGGAGGTCATCGCTCCTGGCTCGCCTTATTACTCACTCTTCAGTGAGTACGCCAAGCTGGGATTGGATCCCGCGCTGCTGGCGGAGCTGCCGCCGGAAATGGCGGTGCGGATCGAATCCCTGATTGGTGAAGAGCTTGGCTGGGGTGATGCAGGTCTGGCGGTTTCTCTCGGCTGTGCCGGTTTCCCGCTACAGATGGCGGCCGCTGCCGGCAATGCTGAACTGGTGGAGCTTTGTCAGGGCCGAATCGGTTGCTGGATGGCCACCCAGCCTGATCGAGGGAGCGACAATCAACTCTTCGATATAGCGCGCGATTGGCCTGCGGGGCAGCAGGCTAACATCGGCAACCTGACCGCAAAGGTCGTCGGCGACGAGATCATCATCAATGGACAGAGCTCGGCCTGGGTGTCCAATGGCGCAGTGGCGCAGGTCGCCTTTGGCCTGATGTGCGCCGACTACGGCGACGGCTTTTTCGATAGCAACGGACTGCCCCATGGCATCGCCGTGGTCATCCCGCTGGACCTCAAGGGGGTTTCCAAGGGCAAGCCGCTGGACAAGATCGGGCAGCGTTCCTTGCCTCAAGGTGAGATCTATTTTGACAGTGTGCGGGTACCTCGGCGCTTTGCCATCGCCGAGCGAGATGCCTACTACGGCGCCGTCAGCTCGTCCTGGTCCTATGCCGGTACTCACATGAGCCAAGTCTTCACTGGCGTCGCTCGGGCAGCCTTCGAGTATGCGCTGCAATACTGCCATGAGCGTCGCCAGGGCGGTCAGATGTTGATTGACCATCAGATGACGCGCCTGCGTCTGGGCGAAATGTTGCGCCGCGTAGAGATCGCCCGCGCCGTGGCTCGTCGTTCGCTGAGCTTTGCTCGTCTGTCGCCGCAAACCCACCCTTACGCCACTGCCTCCGCCAAGGTCACGGTGACTGAAGAGGCGTTGGCCGTTGTCGAGGAAGCCTTCCGCCTTTTCGGGGGTAACGGGACCACGCGCGAATACCCGATCGAAAAGCTGTTGCGAGACACACAGGCCGCTTTGATCGAGGACGGGGAAAACCGTGTCCTGACCATGCGCCTGGGGTTGCTGGCCCAGCAGCTCTATGCCGAAGGTTGGGCCCAGGGCTGAGCCGACCAAAACACCCAACAAAAATCATCCAATAAGAAAGCGAGGAACACGAGATGGCCAAATATCCTGTTGTTGTCTATGGCGCCAGTGGTTACACCGGCATGCTGACCATGGACTGGCTGATCGACCAGAACATTCCTTTCACAGCTGTGGCGCGCAACGCCGGTCGTGCCCAGGAAATGATGGCGCAACGCGTCGTCGGCCTGGAGTCGGCCAAATATGAAATCATCGAGTGCCCGCACGAGGTCGAAGCGCTTGTAAAGGTGTTCAAGGGCGCGCGCGTGGTCTGCAACACCGTCGGCCCGTTCGTCAATTTCGGCAAGGTGACGGTCGAGGCCGCGCTCAAGGCGGGCTGTCACTACCTGGACCCTGCCGGTGAGCAGGAGCACATTCGTGCACTGCGTGATGAGTTCGGCGAGTTGTTCCGCCAGGCCGGCCTGCTGCTGTCGCCGTCGCTCGCCTACATGTACACCTTCGCCGAGATCGCTGCCGAGCTGGCCCTGGAAACCCCCGGCGTGGACTCCCTGGAAACCGCGACCCTGACCCGTGGGCCGCGTGTCGGTGCCGCCGGTGTGACCGTAGGCTCCACCGCCACCATCTTCGAAGGCTTTCGCCATCAGGGCTCCTATCTGTGGGACAAGGCGCTGGTTCCGTATGCGCCCAACGCCAGCTTCAACATCGTTTGCCCTAATCTGATGGAGTCGGTGTTCTGCCTGCCCTGGGGCGGAACCTCGCTGCCAGTGTATTTCGAGCAGGATGCGCGTGTGCGCAGCTGCATGTCCTGCGTCGGCTTCTACGACAACCCTGTGATGAAGAGTGTCCACGCGCTGGGGCAGAAGTGGGAAGCCGAATACAAGCACCTGCCGAAAGAACAGCAGGATGAGGTGATCCAGAGTCTGGTGGATTCGACCACGCCGAGCATGCCGCCTCGTGAGCGCAGCACCCTGCAGCGCACAGTGGACTTCGCGATCGGCCGCGGTCAACTGGCGGCAGTCCGGGCGACCGTGCACGGCATCACCCCCTACATCGCCACCGGCGCCCTGCAAGCCGCGGCAGTGGCCAAGCTGCTGGACAACGATGTCGCCAAGGTGGGTTTCGCCTCGTCCTCGAAGGCCTTCGGTCACCGCTACATGCTCGGCTTCCTCGAGCAGCGCGGCCTGGCACGCGCCACCATTACCCAACTGTGAAGTGACGAAGATGGCGATTATTGATTTTTTCGACCGTGGCTGGCGGATCAATCCGCACGGCGCGGCGTACATCCAGGACGACAAGGTCACGACTTTCACTGAGGCGGGGGAACTATCCTGTCGCATCGCCAATGCGCTCTTGGCGCAGGGATTCGCATCCGGCGTCAAGGGTGCAGTCTGGGCGGCCAACGATGTGACGGCCTGGCTTTGTGCGCTGGGCCTGTGGCGCGCCAATCTGTGTTGGATTCCGGTGGGCGCGCGCAACGCGCTCGAGGAAAACCGTTACGTGCTGGACGCTTTCGATTGCGAGATCCTGTTCTTTCAGCGCGAGTTTACCGAAGTGATTGCGGATCTGCGGCCGCAGCTGCCCAAGATCCGCAGGTGGATCTGCATTGACGGCGAGGTAGAAGGTGCCGAGTCTCTTAAGCACTTCGTCGCGCAGCAGCCGGCTACTGACCCACAGGTGGACGTTGATCCGGACGACGTAATCTGGGTGGGTCCCACGGGCGGGACGACGGGCTTGCCCAAGGGCGTCATGAACACGCATCGCAGTGTGCAGACCAGCTTTGCGCACTTCATGATCAATACCCCTTATCCGGCCAACGCCAGGCCGGTAAATCTGGCGGCGGCGCCGATGACCCACACCGCCGGCATGTTATCCATGCCCTGCACGGCCAGGGGCGGCACGGTTGTCGTGATCACGAAGCCGGAACCGCAACTGCTGCTCGCGGCGATCCCGCTGTACAAGGTGACGGAGTTCTTCCTGCCGCCGACCGTCATCTACCGGCTGCTCGATATTCCCGATCTGAACAAGAAGGTCGACTTCTCGTCTCTACGCTACTTCCTCTATGGCGCGGCGCCGATGTCGATTGAAAAGCTGCGTCACGCGATCGAGGTCTTCGGGCCAGTCATGATGGAGGGCTACGGGCAGACCGAAGCGCCAGGCGCAATCGCGCATCTAACGCCGGGCGAGCACTTTGTAGATGGACATGTTGCAGGTGATGAGCGGCTGTCCTCCGTCGGCCGACCCAATCCCCTGGTTCGCGTCGAGATCATGAGTGACGACAACGAGATCCTGCCGCAGGGAGAAACCGGTGAGATCTGTGTGCGCGGCGATCTGATCATGAAGGGCTATTACAAGGACCCGCAGAAGACGGCCGAAACCATCATCGATGGCTGGCTGCACACAGGCGATATCGGGCATCTCGACGCCAATGGTTATTTGCATATCACCGACCGCAAGAAGGACATGATCATTTCGGGTGGCTTCAACGTCTATCCGAGTGAGGTCGAGCAGGTGATTTGGGGGCATCCCGCTGTGCGCGACTGTGCGGTGATCGGTGTGCCGGACGAGACGTGGGGCGAGGCGGTAAAAGCCGTCATCGAGTTGAACGAGGGTCAAACCATCGACGCGCAAGCGCTGATTGCCCTGTGCAAGGAACAGTTGGGCTCGGTGAAGGCACCCAAGACGGTGGACATAGTGCTGTCCCTGCCGCGCAGCCCGGTCGGCAAGGTGCTGAAGAAAGACCTGCGTGCCCGTTATTGGCAAGACGCTAAACGGCAAATCTGAAGTCCAGGAGTCATCTGATGGAACCAATCTATATTGCCGGCATCGCCATGACAGAGTTCGGGCGCCATCCGAATCGCAGCCTCCAGGACATGGCTCTGGAGGCCCTCAATGGTGCGCTGACGGATGCCCGCGCCCAGCGCTCCGACATCGGTGCCGTCTTCTACGCTGGCATTACCAACGGCCAATTGCAGGGGCAACTGTCGATCCCCGGGCAGGTGGTGTGTAGCAAGATCGGCATTGAAGGGGTGCCGATCTACAACGTCGAAAACGCTTGCGCTTCGGGCAGTACCGCCGTTCATCTGGCGGTGCAGAGCCTGCGCGCCGGCGCCACCGACGTGGCGCTGGCCCTGGGCGCCGAGAAGATGGTTGTCCCCGACAAGATGAAAACGCTTTCCTTGTTCGAGGCTGGCTGGGATGTCTCCACCGCCGAGGAAAACTACGCGACGCTAGTGAAGATGGGGGAGGGCGTTGTCGTTCCGGCGGGCTCCGAGTCCGATCGGCCGTACAGCAAGTTCATGGCCATCTACGCGGCCATGTGCCGATGGCACATGAAGACCTACGGCACCACCCAGCGTCAGATCGCCGCAGTGTGTGCCAAGAATCACAATCACTCGGTGCACAACTCCTATTCGCAGTTTCGCAAGCCATTCACCATCGAAGAAGTGCTGGCCGCGCCGCCCATCACCTATCCGATCACCCTGCCGATGTGCGCACCGATGACCGACGGCGCTGCAGCCGCGATCATCTGCACCGAGGCGGGCTTGCGACGCATAGGTGCCGACCCCAAACGTTGCGTGCGGATCGCCGCCAGCGTGATCCGCAGTTTCACCCTGCGCGACCTGGCCGAACCGGAGAAGCATGTCAGTCGCCTGGCCGCGCTCGAGGCTTATGAGATCGCCGGGCTAGGTCCGCAGGACATGCATGTCGCCGAGGTCCATGATGCCTCCGCGATGGGCGAGATCATTCAGTCGGAAAATCTCGGTCTGGCGCCCCTGGGGCAAGGCGGGATCTGTGCCGAGCGCGGTGACTTCACCGTGGGCGGTCGGATACCGATCAACCCCTCTGGTGGCCTGGAATCCAAAGGTCACCCGCTCGGCGCAACGGGCATTGGCCAGTTGTTCGAGTTGACCATGCAACTGCGGGGCGAGGCAGGGGCTCGCCAGGTCCAGGGCGCACGCCATGCGATCCAGGAAAACGGAGGGGGGCTGATCGGCATCGAGGAAGGCGCTGTGGCTGTCCATATTCTGAGTCGCTAGGAGAACCCGTCATGTCTACTCACCATCGCAAAGAAAACCTCATTACCCTCACCGATCCGGGGCAGTTTCGACGCTTCGGTGGGTGGCTGGATAAGCCGGACGATCTGCAACCGGAACTACAGGACGATGTCAGCGCCGATGTGATAGTGGTCGGTGCCGGCTTCGCTGGTCTGTCCACCGCACTGGAGCTGACGGCTCGCGGGGTCAAGGTCATCGTCCTGGAGCAAGAATTTGCCGGCTTTGGCGCCAGTGGACGTAATGCGGGCTATCTTGCCGGCAGCATGGGGCTTGAGTTCGAATTGTTCGTCAGTCGGGTGGGACGCGACCGGGCGAAGCAGATCGTTCGTTTCTACGATGCGGGCGTCCCCTATGTGGAAAAGCGGTTGATCGAGCTAGGCATCGACTGCGACTACAACCCTTCCGGGCTCATCCGCGCCGCCGTTCATCCCTCGCAGGAAAAGCGACTGCGCAAGAGCATGGAAGTAGGGCTCGATCTGGGTTCGGTCACGCGCTTCGTGGATCAGGCCGAGATGCGTGCACGCGGGATTCCACCAGCCTTCCTGTTCGGTTGCACCCAGCACGGCGGCACACTGGACCCGGGCAAATATGTGCTGGGGTTGCGCCGTGCAGCGATTCAGGCGGGCGTGAAGCTGTACGAGCAAACTCCGCTGCTGTCCTGGAGTGAGGGACGAACCATCACCTGCAAGACCTCGCACGGTAGCGCGAGTGCGCCAATCATGGTGCTGGCCACCAACGCCTTTACCCCACAGCTGGGCCTTTTGCGCGATAAGGTCGCGCCTTTCCGGGTTTCTGCGATCGAAACCCGGCCGTTGTCCGCGAAGCAGTTGTCATCGCTCGGCTGGCAAGGGCGCGAAGGCATAGTGACGCCGCATATAACGATGGAGAGTCACCGCCTGACTGCACGTAACACGCTGGTGCTGACCACCAAGCAGCTCAGTTACGTCTATGGCTCGAAGACGCCCAACGTACCGGACGCCAGCGCCTATCGCGCCTTGGGGCAGGCGCTGCACGAGCGCTTCCCGACCCTGCGCGGCCTTGGAATCCAATCTTGCTGGAGTGGTTACGTCAGCATGGCGTACGACGCTCTGCCGGTGGTGGGCGCAACCGGGGCACAGCAAAACATCCTCTACACGGCTGGGTGTGCGGGGCACGGTGTTGCGACCCAATCGCTCATGGGGCTGCTACTCGCCGAGCGAATCAGTGGTGTCGAGAATCCGTTAATGGAAGCCTTGCACCACAAGACGCCTTCAATGCTTCCCGAACCCCTGCAGTGGTGCGCCATGAATGTTGGCCTTGTGGCGGCCAAAGCTCTTGATGAGTGGACGAACTGGAGGGCCCTGCAGCGGCACAACTGATCGTCGTTGTTCTGATGTTTTCCATGTGACTGATCATGTTCGCTTCGCGGTGTTGTGCAGCGAAATACCTGTTGGTCAGTGATCTCAATTAACCGCTGCGTGAGGCATTAGCCATGGCCAAGAGGCCTACCTCTGATACCGGACCCGATTCAAAACGTAGACAATTTCTGAAACTCGCCGGAGCCTCCGTCGCCATAGGCGGCTTCGGCCTGAACGTGGGTCTGGCACATGCCGGTGCAGCCACTGGCGAGGCGAACGATGTTCTGGACGTCGCCATCATAGGCGCTGGACTGGCAGGATTGACTGCCGCCCGGGATCTGCAGCTGGCTGGCGGCCAGTCCTTCGTGGTCCTCGAGGCGCGGGACCGCGTGGGAGGTCGAACCCTCAATTTCGATATGGGCAACGGCCATGTCTCCGAGGTCGGTGGCCAGTGGATCGGGCCCGGTCAGACTGCGGTTGAGGATCTCGCCCGGCAACTGGAGGTTGGAACTTTCCCGAGCTTCTACGAAGGCAATACGGTTATTCTCGGCGGCGACGGCCGCCTCGATGTCGATCTCAAGGGGACCTTCGGCACCGACATGACTGTCGCTGAAAAGCTGAGCGAGCTTTCGCGCAATGTGCCCTCGGGAGCCCCCTGGAAATCGCCCGAGGCTGCGAAGCTGGACAAACTCTCGGTTGGCGATTGGCTGGCACAGCAAAACATCAAGCCTGAGGATCAGCCGGGCTGGGATGCCAGCATGATACTGAGTGGTGGTGTAGCCCCGGCCAAAATGGGGCTGCTGCATTTCCTGTCCATGGTCAATTCGGCCAGTTGCGACTACGAAAAGCTCGACTCGATCAAGGACAGCGCCCAGGGTACTCGCTTTGTCGGCGGCTCACAGATTCTCAGCACCAGAATGGCCGGGCAACTGGGGGGCAAGGTGCGCTTGCAGTGCCCGGTCCGCAGGATTGTCGACTGGGATCGCGAGGTCGTCACGCTTCACACGGACCAAGGGCTAGTGCGTGCGCGCAAGGTTATCGTGGCCATCCATCCTGCCCTCTGCAACCAGGTGCAGTTCGATCCGCCTCTGCCGCAGGCACGCGCCGCTCTGCAGCGTGCCTGGCCAGCTCACTCACCGGCGCGCAAGACGGCCATGGTGTATTCCCGGCCGTTCTGGCGCGACAAGGGCCTGAATGGGCACATCATCATGCTCAACGGTCCCATTATCTGGGCCTGGGATAACTCGCCGCCCAATGGGGAAGTGGGCGTTATCAATGCCTTCATCTCCAACGCGAATCTGCCCTCGGACCCTGCAACGGCGAAGCGCATTCTTACGGAACTCTACGCGCGCGCCTGGGGGGACGAAGCGCTGCAGCCTGTGGCCTACCACGATCAGGATTGGGGGCGGGACGATCCATGGTCGATCACCTGCGTTTCGGCCATTCCTCCGGGATTCTGGACCACCCATGGCGAGGCGCTGCGTCAGGCCTGCGGCAATCTGATCTGGTCCGGTACCGAGACTGCTGATATCTGGGCCGGTTACATGGATGGTGCCGTGCGCGCGGGCCACCAGAGTGCCCTGCAAGCCCTCAACGCCCTGCGTCGGGTATAGGAGGTGAATATGAAAAAGTGGATGTTGCTGGGATTTATTACGGTCGTTGCCGGCCTGCTGGCTGTTTACGGCCGGGACCTGCTCGATCTCTATCGCCTGATGACTCACATCAGTACTACCAACGAGACGGCGGTGGCTGATGGTGGACAGTGGCCACGCCTGACCGATGCCTGCATCGGTTGTCATGGCGCCCAGGGCAACTCACTGCATCAGGGCTACCCAAGCTTGGCCGGCCAGCCGGCGCCTTACCTGGCGGCGCAACTGCGCCACTTCGCCAGCGGCGAGCGAGCCAACCCGAACATGGGGCCGCTGGCGATGAGCCTGAGTGAGGCTGACATTCAGCTTCTTTCGCAGTTCTTCGCCAGGCACTCAGCTGTTGAAAACGGGTCCTTCAAGACTGATCCCGCTTTGCAGGAGAAGGGCAAGAAGTTGGTGGTGAGCGGTGGCTGTGCGGCTTGTCATGGTGAGGGACTGATGGGGCGCGACCAATTCCCTCGGTTGGCCGGGCAGGGTCACGACTACCTGCTGACGCAGCTGAATGCTTTTGCGCTGGGGCGTCGCAAGGATCCGTCAGGTGCCATGACCGCCATTGTCGCGACGTTGTCCGTGGATGATCGCAAAGCGCTTGCCCACTATCTCGCGGCACTCGCTCCTGTAGCGAAGTGATGTATTGATTTCAGTGTTTAATTGAGACTACTACTATGGAAATCAGGGATACCTTTGCGTTGCTTTCTTGCGTTCTGTTGGTGCTTTGCGGAGTGACTTACGGGATCAAGTTTCTTAAAAAGCGGAATTATCTGCTCGGTTTCGAGTGGCTGATCGTTGCCTTCTCCGGGTCGAATCTTCTGATTTACCTCCTCACAGAGTGGCAGATCAACTACAGCATCTCATTCTTTCTCGATGCCTTTTCCCGCGGGTTCGGTGTACCCATCGTTGCCACTCTTGGCCTGATGGCGGTCACCCATAATTACAAACCATCGGTAGCCAAGGATGTCTTGATCTTCGCCGCGTCGTTCGCAGCCACATTCGTGCTCGTCCTGGCTGACTTCGTTCGCGCGCCACTCCCGTACTTCTATGTGATCATGTGGTCGGGCTATACGATTTATCTCTTCTATTTCACTTGGCGACTGGTTTGTGCCGGAGAGAATCTGCACGCGCTGGCCACAGCGGTGGGTGCTGCGGTTGCCTTGGTCGTGGCTCTCGTCTATGACTTCTTCCCGATCCCAGGTGACGACACCAAAATGGTGTTCATGACCTTCGCCTTGGCCACCTGGTCTTACACCATGACCCAAATGTATTACGCCTATGGCGCGCTGGCGCGTGCGATGGGAGATTCGTCTCGGTCGCTTTTGCAGGTCCGCTAACCGCACTTCGAGCTGCATGGAATGAGCCGCCATTTTCTGGCGGCTCATCCTATGACTCCGGCCTCTCTTTAGATCCGGGGGGAGCTATGTCTTTCGAATGGGAATGTGGATAGGTGAGCGTCCATGCCCACCTTCACAGACAGCGGATTACTTGGCTCCCGTGGGCGAAGCTGGTGTCTGGTTGGCCAGGAAGTGTGCCGTGGCCCTGATCTCGTCCTCCGAGAGTGTGCTGGCCATGGCGTTCATGGCCTGGTTGGGGTCCTTGCGCTGCCCCTGCTTAAAGGCGGTGAGCTGGTCGATCAAGTATTGTTCGCCCTGGCCCGTAATGCGTGGAGCGAGCGGGCCACCCGACAGGCCCTCGCCATGGCAGGCGGCGCATCCCCTGTTTGCGACTGTGGCTTGTCCACGTTGTTCCAGTGCTTCATCGCGGCTGGGGGGCTCTGTCCTTTGCGGCTGTTGACGCGCGAAATAGTCCGCCAAGGACTTGATTTGATCTTTAGTCAGATTGGCTGCGAGCGGGCTCATTTGCGGGCTGTGTCGACGCCCTTCGGCGAATGCGTGCAACTGGGCTTCGATGTATGGCGCGGATAGACCGGCCAGGGAAGCGTACTGCGCGTCACGGGTCTGGCCATTGACGCCGTGACAAAGTGCGCAGGAATCCTGAATCTGTGGCCAAGCGCCGCCATTGGCCTCGTAGTTGGCATAATGCTGGTCGAGGGCGTCCATGAAGCGATAGCCCGCCACCATCTCCGGACCATATATCACGCTCGATACCGCCAGGGCCGCCACAGTTACGACCGCTCCAATCAAAAATGCTCGCTTCATCACACGTTCCTCCGACGTTGAACCAACGCCTGGAGCGCCTCGAGTGCTGCGCGGTGGCCGGCACGGATAGCACCATCCATCGAGCTGGCCCACAGATCGGCCGTTTCAGTGCCGGACCAAATCAGGCGACCGACTGACGGTTTGAGATACTGACCCCACTTGGTCAGAAAACCGGGTGGTATTGACGCGACGCAGGTGAGGGTCCAAGGATCGACCTTGCCCCAGTCGTAGTCGTGGAACTGGATGGGATGCAGCGCTGCATCGCCCATTACTTGTGCATAGATGGCTGACAGGGCGCTTTGGGCGGAGTTGGCATCTTGGGGCAATTGGCCGCTTCTGACGAATGCGCTGAGGACACCGACGCTGCCATCTGGGGGCGAGTTGTCATAGGACAGGATCAATGGTCCGTCGGCTTGTGTGATTTGGCCGTTCAGGCCCTTGTCACGCCAGAATGGACGCTCGTAGACATGCACGGTCTTGCGCATGGGAGCATGGGACGGCCAGAGACGCTGTAACTGTGCGCGCCCGCTGGGGAGGGGCGGATCGAAGCTGATCTGATTGCACAAGGCCGGATGCAGCGCAGCGATGACCTGCCGGGCGCGAATGACGCCCTGGTCGGTATGCAGTTCGACCACATCTTGGTCCCAGCCGACGATCTTGCGCACCGGGCAGGACAATTTGACCTTGTCACCCAGTGCCTCTGCCATCTTGATACTGAGGATCTGTGAGCCGCCGACGAAGCGAGTTTCCTGGGCGCCGCCCTTGAACCCCTCAAGTTTTTCCATGCGGCAATCCGCCGAATTGATAAGCGACAGGTAGTGCAACAGCGCCAGTACTGAGGGAGGGGTTCCTGTTGTCAGGCCTATGGAGGTATCGAAGCCAAGTTTGCTCTCATTGCTGACCCCCTGCTGCGCCAGCCATTCGCCGACCGACAGTTTGTCCAGGGCGGCTGCATCCTTCGCGGTCCATGGCTCCTTGCTGGGTACTCCCCGCGCAAGTTCATTCAGCTTCTCGACTATTGAGGCATTGGAGTTCTGACCTTTGGTCAGGTCCTGCTCGAATTTTGCGTCACCCACCAGGTAGACGTTTTTGCCCTGATACCAGGTCGGGAAGGTGTCGATCTCGAGTTCACGGGCCAAGTCGAAAATGGCTGTCTGGCCTGGACCGATCCACTCGCCACCGGCTTCCGACACAACGCCTTTGCCTAAGTCGTGGTTGTAGGTGCGCCCACCCACACGGTCCCGGGCTTCAAGGACGACGAAGGACTCGCAGCCAGCGCGGCGTAGGTCCCGCGCCGAAGTCAGGCCGGCAAGTCCTGCCCCGATGATGACTACGTCAAGGACGCCGTCCTGGACAGTATTCAGCTCCTGAGCTGTGGCTCTCCCGCTCAGTGCGATCCCTCCGATCAAGGTGGCGCTTCCAATCGCCTGAAGCAGCAAGCGTCGCTGGCGCGCCGGCAGCGACAATTCATCGTTATCTGAATCCATCTTCGCCTCTGTCATATCTATTGTATTTTTACATAACAGCTGTTGTGTAAAAATACAGCGCATTTGAAACCGTGCAAAGCAGAATAGAAGGGCGTTTGATGTTGAGGAGGATGGAGTACAACGCAGGCCTTGCCACCCGTAGAGCGGGCGCGGGAAAAGGGCAGATATTCTGCGGGATAGGGTGATCAGATTAGGGCAGCCGGTGCCAATTATTGGGCATTGCAAGAAAGCGCGGTGTGCAACCCCAACCTAATGGTCTTGGAGAAGTGCGCTGCCCGTGCAGGTCAACTCAGCAGCGCGCGTCAACTGTTTTACTTGGCTGCGGCCTTTCTTTTGGAAGGTGGTTTGTGCGGTTGGGGTGGAGTGATCAAGGTCATGAGGCCATTGAGAAGGGATTGACCTCGGCTCGAACCGAACCGTTCAGGTTCGATCGGCAACATCATCATCCATCCATCGCTGATCGCGCTGAGCTGATCGGCGAGCAACTCAGCGGGGATATCGTCGCGGATTATGCCTTGGCTTTGCCCTCTCTCCAGTACCGATGTAAACACCTGGCGAAACCGTGCATATCGTTGCTTGATGACACCGGCGAAAGCCGGTTCGTGCCTTGCGTAGCCAAGCAATTGGAGCCATGCGAGCCATGCGTTCGGCTCGTCGGTGTTCGTCCAGTCGAGCCATTGTTCGATGAGCGTCTTGATATCGATCCGCTCTTGGTTGTTCTCCAGCAAAGTGTCGATCTGATCGAACAGGCTTTGTGCAACAGCGGTGATCATCTCCTCCTTGTTTGCGAAGTAGTAGGTCACCGCTCCCGTCGTGCACCCGGCGTGTTGCGCTACTTTGCGCATCGAAGCTCCGGCATAACCTTCGCGTGCGATCACTGCTATCGCCGCCGCCAGCAACTCGGCCCGTTTCGCGTTGTGGTCGCCTACGGGCCGACCCCGGCGGGAGACCGGTTCGGATTCGCTATCACTCGGTTGAGATCTGTTGTTCATAGGCGTCTGGGGGCGTGAATCTGGCATAGGAAAGGGGTAATTTCGCAGGCTCATTGATCGGAGTAACAGTTGCAGCGAAAAAGCTGCAACTTTCTATCAGCGGTTCAGCATATGGAATTTATTTGTAGAAAGCACCCTTGCAAGACTCGACGCAAAAGCTGATCCACTATGCCGGACCTCTCCCGAAGGGCGCATCAGCGGCCTTCGGGCAGCATGCGATGTGTCAGTCGTCCGCGCGGAAGATCACCGGAGCGATGTCGGTAAAGTTCGCCACGTCACCGATAACCTCAACGGTCCTGGGGGAGGTGAGCGCGGCATCGATTCCGGCCTGATTGTTGAAGCGCAGAATCACCAAGCCCGCGAGGGGCTGCGGACCGACAGCGGGGAACAGGACTTCCGCCGATTGCAGTCCAAATTCACCCCACGTGGAGCGCGCGAGCGGGATGTGGGTGGAAAGGTAGTACTCCCGGTCGAATCTCGCACCTTCGGTTAAGGGGTAGCTCACGATAAGGGTAGCCATGGGTAGTCCTTGCTCTTGTTGTGATGGGGCAGTGAGGGCGTCACGCGTGGGTCAGCAACCTGAAGCGCGATGTCTTTGTGAAATCAGGCTTCCCCACAGCCCGCGACCGCAACGGCGCGAATTTCCACGCGAAGCCCGGGAAGGGCCAGTTGCGAGATGCCAATGGCGGTCCAGGATGGGTAGCGGTCGGGAAAGTACTGGTGCTTGACCTGCATGAATGCGTGCGTGTCAGCTTGAAGCTCAGTATGAAATGTCATCAGCTCGACAACATCTGCCAGATTCGCGCCCGCCGCCTCAAGTGCGGTTTTCAAGCCTTGGAAGGCCAGGTGCGCCTGCTCTTCGATACCGTTGCCCGGAGTCATCGTGGCGTCGATTCCGACCTGGCCGGAAACCCAGATCATGTCCCCAACACGCGTCGCCTGCGGAAAGTGATAGTTATCGTAGAACACTTGGGATTGGGGAGGAACGATGGTTTGCCGCGTCAGGTTCTGGGTACTCATTGCTTGATCTCCGATCATACGAGCTGGCGGAAGGTGGGGTGACGGAAGGGGGCTCCCGGCTTTAGGGTCGTCAATTCTTCAGTGAACAGAACGCCTTCCTTTGGATAACCCGCATCGCTGTGCTCCGGCAGGGGATGGAAGGTTGCGTCGTCACCAAAGAAGCGGAAAACAAAGGTGTGGCGATCCGGGAACGCTTCGTCGACGGGTGCGCCGCCGTGTAGCGAGCCGGGGTGAAGCACGACCACATCCCCGGGTTCCGTTGCCCACGACAGAATTTCGTAAGCATCGGGCGCCCGCTCGCGTTCAGCCTCGATATCGGGAAGGCGAGGCAGCATGGCGCCGCCATGCAAGGGTTGAGTTGGGTCGTTCGGGTCCAGGAAGGTGGTTCCATCAAAACGTGTTCCGAGGTGTGAGCCCCGAATGATCTCCAATGCGTTCTGTTTGGGAACAGATTCGAAGCTGATCCATGCATTGCCCCAATGCATGCCAGCCCATGGCAAATATGAGGTGTCCTGGTGCCAGAGTGTGCGCGAACCGCGTCCACCGGCCTTGAGGAATACTTCCTCTGCGAAATACCAGACGTTTTCCGAACCCCAGAGGCGTGCGAACAACTGGCCAAAGGGGAGGGAAGACACCAACTCCTCCAGGCGCGCCTTGGCGAGCGGATTAGCGTTGTCGACGTGCGACTGCTGCAAGGTCCCATCGAACATTCGAAACGCGTTGGGGCCGTGGTTCTCGACTGCCCAGTTATAGGCAGACCGACACTGAGCTAGTTGCTCCTCGTTCAGAAGCCCTTTGATCAGGACTGCCCCATCTTCCAGGAATGCCTTGCGCAGAGAGTCTTGCATAACGGCTTTCTCCTACGAGATTTCACTAAGGTGAGATTGATCGTAGCAGTCAGATTTAATTAACGCAACATTTGTTACGTTAAATCGATATGGCGCCGAAGATGCCGGCTTTCTGGGCATGGTAGCGTCGGATATGGGCAGCTTTTTACCCCTTCAAAAGGCGGCCAGCCGCTGCCGAATCAAATAGGCCACTTGAACGTATGTACGTGAGGCCTATCGAGTCAGGCGAGCGGCCGCTTGTGGGCCATTCTGTTGAAAAAGTCGGATTTTCAGCTCGCCTCAACTCAGGCACGACCATCAATGGAGAACCTACTCACCACATTGAGTGGATTTTCGGCCCTTCGTTGAGCTTTGCAGCTCGGTTAGTGGGTTGGTTTGAGATTTTTTGCTTCGTGCAGGCGCACCCATCCCGAAGCAAGTGGCCCTTGAGAGGTAAATTAATCTAGACATCGCAGGTTCTGCACCGCGGCGGCCAGCGTGAAGTTGCCGCGATCTCCAACTATGAGTTTCCTGAGCCATTTGCAACGAGCAACCCTAGTTGGCCAAGTGGATCAGGCAATCGCGCCGAGCGTCGAGCACACAAGAGCTCTCAGCGCAGACAGAAAGGTGGCAAGCGCGGCAGGTAAAAGAGGATTCGTAGGCAACTCGCTATTTTTGTGAAGTCCGAGACCTCTCTGGCATCTCATCCGTAGTGGTGAAAATCGCAAGCGTAACTGCCTCAGTCTAAACAGTCGAACGATCGCTTTTGGCTGACTTCTGCCTGTCACGATGGGCAGAAATCGACCCTTTGCAGACAGTCATAGCGTTTGAGATGAGAGACGTGAGGTGTGTTTGCCGGACGCTTACTTCGGTGCGGCGAAGCCGCACCGTGCTTATCTGTTTGCCATCTGCCGCGCCAATCGTTTGAAAGTGCTGGTGCTTGACGGCGTTGGGATCTGGCTCGCAGCGCGGCGTTTGCATCAAGGACGTTTCTTCTGGCCAGGTGTAAGGCGCGGCGCCGAAGTTGAGTTGGATGCCGAGCAGCTTCAGGTCTTGGTTCTCGGTTTACCTTAGCAGCGCGGTCAGCAAATTGAGATAATCCTTCCCGCATATAAATTAAGGTAACTTCTCCACAATTGCCACACCCGCATGGCCATGTGATTCATAACGTTCCAACCATTTTTGACAACAGTCCCTGCACTTAAATGTCGTTTCCCAGTTCTTAAAGTCGGTGCTTATTGTTTCAACAAATGGGGCAAGGTTACTGAGCTCTTCCACCCTGCTGCCATCCATTCGATCAGGCATGTTCACGCATTCGCACATATCATTCCCCTAGATAAACAACCCTAAAACTGTGCGCACCAATTTCTTCTGCTGTTCCGTTCTGAATGTAACCATCCGGCCAAGGGGTAAGGTGACTTCGCCAGATGCTTACACACAGGCAGTATCACGCGCCAATACCTCTTGTTCGAGCCAGTCCGGGATGTTCCAGCTGTTCACTGTGAGCCTCCTTGCGGCATCTGTTACGAGGCGCCTAACGATCAGGTTAAGGGGTGGCGGAACGCCGTCCCAGCGATCGAAGTGAGTTTTTTGAGCGCATTGTTAGACGCCATTTTCCGAGGCCTCTGAAGACAGTTGTTTAAATAGGTATTTTAGGATAGCAGCCCCGGAAGCGTTCATGGACTCTAGACTGATACCGTTTGGAAAGTCTTCGTAGACCAAGCGTATTCTTTGACCAAGGTACTCAATTTCAAAAATTCGCATATCTACGGCATCCGCGCGATTGATTATTGCGAAGCCAATTTGTTTGGAGAATGCCTCGGCAAACCTTGGAAAGGACTCCCAATTACCCTCCTCAGTGAGTTCGATACACCAATTTCCCGAGTGCATTTCTATTAATTTTGGTGCGCGGAAGATAATTTTCATTGGCGTCTGACGTTTAAGTTAAAGGGCTGGCTTTAGCCAGTCCCAACGAGCGATTTTAGCGTTTTGTTAGGTGTTTTCATTGGTTTCATCGCGGACGGCAAGCCCTTGAAGCTTTGCAATATATCTTGCTGGTTGCATCTCGTAAAACTCGATGACAGCAATATTTGTCGAATTACAATTTTGACAGATTAATAGGCAGAAATATGCAATATCGCCATTTTGAAAGCGGGCATAAGGAATATGATTATGGCCTTCGACGCTGTGCTTGAGGTTGAATAGTGTGGATAAATAAACTTGATCGGATTGAGCCGTTTTCCTAAACCACTCATTACCACGGGAAATGTTGGAGAGGAGGTTTCCGGAAAGTGGTAATTTGCAATTACAGCAATTGAATTCAAGTAAAGCGGATTCTTCGTACATGCCATCGTGAAATGGTATTTTACTCGAAGAGAATTTAATTAGAGGAGGCTTGCACCGAATCACGATAAACACCTAACTACTATTAGGTGACATGCCATGTCGCGTTTTTTTCGCGATGACGTGTCATATAACGTTCCTTGTCGTCCTGTAAGTCCGTATTTATCTTAGAGGTAGTCGCGGCAAACGCGACATTGCTCAGGGAGAAATGCGACATGGATGACGGCAAGCCCTGCTGCCCTCTAAATTCGAAAGCAGCTTCAGTGATGCTATCCATTTGCCATTACTGTGTCCACCGTCCACTTTTGGCCGTTCTCTGCCGGTCGTTATTACCTCGTGAGCTGGTCAAGTTGGCTGCAAATGATTGATCAGTTCTGATGCAGAAGGGGGGCAAAATCCATGCAACTCCAAGCCCAGTGCCCTCTGGGCTTTTTACTGCCCGCTCATCTGCTCTGTAGCACATTTTTCACCTGCCAACTTCAAACTATCACGGCCCAGAACAGCGGGACCTCATTGGTGAGGTGGGTATGTCTACCGATTCGAGATTTCAAAACCTAACTCAAGGTTCTGCTACATCCAAGCCTGAGCCAGGCTCAGATGAGCCGACGCTAGATCCAGACGATCCGAACAAATACGATCCATTGAAAAATTCAAGCGATGATTGTCCAGAAGACTGGAGGGATGACTACCCCAGAGGCGGATGAACAGACACCGCTTTCAGATGATAGGAGATAGGAGTGAAATCCCGGCCAGCGAGCCGGGTTTTTCTTCTCCGTTCGTCCACTGCGATGCACCTGTAACGCTTTGCCGTTTCTCATGTTCAAGCACGGACATCCCGCACATCAGTACGGAGGTTCAGCATGGACATTAACGAGAACGCACCTGGCAACAAATCACAACAGCCCGAAACGCGCACGACGGACAACGAAACCGGCCATGACCCCAAGAGGGACGAGCCTGAAGTTCCGCTGCCTCCACACGACGAGGCTCCTGTCGACGAAGACATGACTAACGTGGATGCAAATAACTCGGTGTCGAGTGAGTATCCAGAAGTTGGACAGAGCGGTCGAGTCGATAACCCTAAAGCCGCCCCACAGATGGTCCATCAGGACGAAAACGATAAGGAAGCTCGCAGTATTGCCTGCGAGTGATCCTGAATCAGGTGCCTGAATCAGCTCGGATGTTTTCCGATGCCCGCTCAACGCGGGCTTTTTTACGCCTTGAGTTCACCTGTAGCCAGGGCAGCCCCTGAGACTCCGCCTGATTTGGCGTCTGTTTCAAGCTGTATATGACAGGCGTTATGAATCCACTGCCGATAACGCTTCGCTTGGCGTCGAGATTTCAGTTGATTGCTGATCAGTGCCATAAGCGGTGACATGCTAGGTCGGGTCTGTGTCGCATCCCCCGGAAGTGAATGGCGCTCAAGCCGAGCGCGCCAGCCACAGGGCTGCGCATGATGGCAACACGACGAAAGGGACGAGGGGAAGGGAATTGTGAAAGCCGACGTGGGGCAAGTGCCTTGCTGGGCATCGGATACAAAAAACTAACCCCCTGGTGCGCAGTAGGGGACAGGTCCCGCCCGAGGCGTGGGGGCTATTCTCGAGTCGAATACTAGCACGAGAATGCCCAAAAGGGGTCAGCCGCGATCGATAGCCAGCACCCTATTGCTGCCGGTGGCGAAGGTCAAAAATGGTCAGTGAACTCCTGCAGTGACGGCCGCTTCTGCTTGGGGTCGTGAAGGATTGGCAGAGGTTCCGGACTCGGAATTCACATAAAGACGTGCAAAAAAGAAGTTCTCACCAGTCAATGATAGGGCTGTTCGGACAGACCGATCTTTCAAAAGCATCGGTCAATTGCGCCGGCGGTGATCCCAGAACCTAGCTCAGCTAGCAGCAAGGTCATTAAGCTCCAGCTCAACCCGCTTCAAAAGCGCGGATACATCTTCCCCCTCCAATAAGTAACTTTTTGCCAAAAGGGTAATGGGGTGAATGCCTAAGGCCTTCGCGAGGTCTTCAACCTTTTCGATTGAAGGGCTTTTCTTTCCATTTTCAACCTCGCTTACATACGCTTGGCTGGGAGCTAGCGTCTCCTGCGACAACCCCCTGTGCAGTCGACTTTTTCTTAGCGCTAACCCAAACGCGATCTTCCGTTCCATTTGTACAACTCGCAAAAGGAACGATGAAGCCGGTCAGGCATGGAAAGGACTATACTCAATAGCGATATTTTAGCGACGGGGGTGCACCGTGTTCCGCACTTATGACTGGGCTGAAGCCATTTCAGTACCTCTTTTCGAGGATGATTTTCGCGTTTGGACCTATGTCGAGTACGACGTAGGTGGGGTTTGGTTTCACGTCCAGATCGAGGAACGTGAGCGCAGAAAATGGCGTCGTTTCAATCTCATGATTAGCGGCGAATTCGCATTGCGGTCTTTGATTGCCCGACAGTCTGAGGACCTGGTAGTAGTCAACGTACAGCTAGTTAGCGCTAGTGAGGTTAACAACAGCGGACGGCTACTGATGGAGCCATTAGTCAAAGCTGAACATCTTTACCAAAAAAGAATGAAGGGCATCCTTTACGAGGTCGATAGTGGTCAGCGCTACTTGGTGGGTGATCCAACTCTTGATCCTGCTCAGTCTGATGGCCATGACCTGATTTTTGATTCATCCATGTGTCTAGGCTCTCAGCTTCATGATTTGAAAAGCAGTGTAAAAAATAAATATTAGATTTTCGTGCCAATTCAGGCGTAGTTGCTGGCTATAAATTCCAAAATTATGGCTTTATGCGCAATTATGCAAGAATTCATAATTTGTCTCAGGGCGTGGAGGGAAATGGTCATGGCCACATGGATTATCGTGTCGGGCTTTAGCCTTGCCCAAAAAATGCCGGTAGCAAGGAAAAGAAATGTTCCCTGTAACTGCTGAAATTAGCCTTAAAGACAACATTTCTTTACATTCGGCTAACCACTGCGCGGCATTGAGGAGACCAGTTCAACCACATTTTTTGCTTTCAGCTTATCCCTGAGCGCCTGGTTCTCGTCCAGCAGTACCTCATTGATGGATGCGATGCTGGCGAGCTTCGCCCGCAGGGCCTCAATCTCTTGACGGTAGCCTGCTGACTTTAGCCGTTCGACGATCAGATCTTGATGTTTCACATCCCGCATAGCGCGGCTGGATCGGCCCTGCTTCTGCCGTATGGTCTCCGCGATTTTGGGATAGTGATTGTGGATCAGCGCTGTTGATACGCCGGTTTCGCGTGCGACGGCGGCGATGGTCAGCTTGGTCTCTTTGGTATGGGCGCGACCGCCCTCAATCCGATAGATAGCCAGCCTGAGATCCTTTTCTCGATCCACGGCAGGCTTGTAATTGGCTGTTTTGTCCTTGTTCTTCATGCGGTCAGATCCTCCGAAGGCATGCCCAGCTGAACCAATACGTCTCGGCAGCGGTTCAGGTCGCGTATAACGCGCTGGCGACCTCCCTCTCCAATGTCTTTGCAGTGCATCAGCCCTTTAAGCTCATCGTACAGTCGCTGGTAGAAGGGTGCATGTGTACTCCCGATCACTGAGTGGTCGCAGCCACTGCAGCGAGAGCGTTCAAGGGTGTTGCCGACGCAGCCGTTGTTGTCCGCCGTACACCAAGCGTGACCGTTGCTGCGGATCGCTGTGCTCTCAGCAATGGACTTCAGCATCGAAGCGTGATCCTTGAAGATCAGCAGGTTTTCTGGCTCCCGCTGCCAGCCCTTGATGGCGCGCCCGTAGCCCCCTGACAGAGATTCATCGCTCATCCAGTTGTCGACGACGCCAAGCTTGATGTCTTCCAGTTCTCCTTGGATTTCCAAGTACAGATCAAGATCAAGATGCTTTCCCCAACTATCGTCCATCGCATAGCCCAGGGTCATGTCCATGGACCAGTGAGCGTAATGCTCTTTGAGGTAACGTAGGTCGCCAAAGCGGCTATGCGCGGCGTAGTTGGCGAGCTTGCGTCGAAATTGATGGCTGGTGAGGTTCCAGTTTAATCCGCAGTCTTCGGCGAATGCTTTTAAGAGGTTGACCCAACTGCTGTTTGAAAGAGTACGAACCCGGTTATCTTCATTAGCGTAAACACCCAAAAACAGCGAATTACGATGTTTGTAAGCTTCAGCGATCTGAGGATCTTGCGGGTTGATTCGACGCCGCTTAGTGACTTCGTTGGCAATCATCGCTTGGTAAGGCGCAGCCCAGCGCTCCATGACGCGCAGAGCACGCACCGCAGCCTCTGGGATCATCCAGTCATGGATCCCTTTATCTGTCTTCTCTGACTTAGAGCGCATCCAGTGATAGATCTTGCCCTCATCATCCTCCGTGCGGTGGTGCGCCCCCGATTGCAGGTTAGTCAGTTCATGATTGCGACAGCCTGAGGTGCTCGCCAGGACGACGTAGCATGACATGCGCAAGTCTGAGAGGGACTTACTGAAAGTTCTTGCGCCACCTTCCCAGCCCCTAGCATCCAAATACCGTTTTTTTGCATCGTACATACTACTGGTACTTAGGCTTTTGCAGCCCGCCGCGAAAGCTTCAAGATCATCTCGCAGATCGAGCAGTAGTTTGCCGCGCTCCACCTGCTGATGAGCCTTTTCGAACAACGTGCAGAACACGTCATCGGGAATTAATGGCGTTTTTCCGCCACGGGGCATACCGATAGTGCCGGCCATGGCTCTTGCAGAGGTTTCGGGCCATGGATGCTTAGGTATCTTTTCGTCGGTGTACTGGCTTAGCTCATAAATCGCCTCAACGATTGAGTAACGCTCCGCAAGTGATTCTGGTAGCAACGGCTTGTTAGATTTGGTGATCCTGTGAACCTTGCAGGCCGCGACGTAGGTTGCTGCAATCATAGGCGTCACCGCCCCTAAATGATCGAGCCCAAGGGTCTCCAGATGTCGCAAGAATGGGATTGCCGTTAAAAAAAGGCGACGAATTCCCGCGCCCTTAGGCTGATCGCCGTCAACGCGACCACGCCTCATGTAGCGATAAATTATTGCTTTCATAGCCACCCGAAATGGCTTTGGCATGGTGATGAAGTTTAGGTTTCTTTTACAGGCTGGGACGTTACTGGGCAGGCCCTGTAGCTGCCAAATGTCCTCACCGTAGCGGCTACGAATGACCCACTGCCCATCAACCTGAATTGCGTTGATGATCAGCATGTCGCGCTCTGAGTTGGACAGCCCACGTACATCGCCAGGCTGAGCGGTGATGGCCTCCCATACTAATTCGTCAGAGATATTGTCACTCATAAAAAGATCTCCAAGCTGGCAATGAGATCAACTGACCAGAAAGGGTGTGGTTTGGTACGGGCGCGCTCACGAGCGGCGTCCACGGCCGCAGCCTTGAAGGTGCCACGACGAAGCCCCTCAGCGACGATGTAATGGTCGATAAGGCGCGGGATGTGTGAGTACTCGCGTGCCCAGCGCCGCTTGTCCATGCGGGAGCATTCAGTCAGCACGCGGAAGTAGAAGCTGAACAACTTGTACAGATCTTCGGCGGTCACTGCGTAGTGCTTACAGCGCAGGCAGTTCATGAAATTCATGCAGGTGGCGCCATCATGTTTTGGAGCAAACTGACCATTTAATGGGTCGCTACAGCGACCGAGGGGGGTGTCCTTGTAGGTTGCGCCGATGGTCGCTGTTATCAGTTCCTGTACCAGTACCTCCCCCATGAACCGCCAGTTTCGACGAGCATCCTCGCTTGGCGCGAGATAGTTTTGATCAGCTATTCGCGGCGTATTCCCGAGAGCGGAGGCGGTGATTGCGAGATCTCCGTCCGTCAGTTCGAAGATGCGATTTGCAAAGGTTTTTCGTAAGCGGGAGATGTTGATGCGCAGAGGCTTTCCGTCGCTATCCTTCAGTTCGTACTTTTCTACGAAGCGGCTTATCGCGCTATGTAATATGGTCGTTTGCAGTGGAATGACTTGATCGTGTGCAAACGAAGCCCGACTGCGGAATAGCCACACACGTCCTTTGAGGTCGTCCGGAGCTTCTGAATCTAAGGGCTCGGTCAGCATTATCACTCGACGGATTAGACGTTCTACGTTGATTCTGATGCTAGGCATCGCCTCAAGCAGACGTTCGCCTTTCGATTCAGCCCGCAAAGCTACTTTGCTGGTGTTGTAGCCACGCCGCTTCCAGAGAACCAAGAAGACGGTGTCGTCTTTAGGATGAGGGCGCAGGCAATTACGGCTCATTTCCAGCAACGGCGTGAGATTACGTCCGGTGTGGAGGGCTATGACAAGTAAGGCATATACCATTAGGTCGCCAGTGATAGGAGTTCCATCGATCCATATGGGCTTAATGGCGTGCCGTAATGCCGCTGTAAACTCTTGTCGCTCACGCTTCGATAAAGCTGTCTCGCCCTTGCGCTTACGGTTGGATTTCGGAAATGGGTTGCGTGGGAAGGTGGCCTCATCGCCAGATATCACTAATGTGATAAAACCGCGCTGTCCGAGTGCAACAAGCACTGACTTGGTATTCGTGTAGTAGTTTTTCTGTCCGGTGGTCGTTAGATCTTGCGCAGATAGGTGTACAAGATAGCCGTCGATCAAGCTCCGATTCAGATCATCCAACGTCAACGCACGCTCGAAAGCCATCGCTTGGAGCACGCAGTAGTCAAGAAAAGGCGTTAATCCACTGAGGCAATAACTAACCACAGTAGTAGCTGAGGGGGCGCCATCTTGCCCCACTAGGAAACGCTCGATTTGACGCTGGCAGGCGTAAGTGAGGGCATCAATGCCCGCGCCATACCACCTCGCAAAATCGAAATTTCGTCTGGAACTCGTGTTGCGTCCGAACGACACCACAGTATTCTTTTGAGGTTTTGCATCAGAGAGGATGACCACATTGTCTGCCGCGTCGATGTTGTGCTCGATTTGCGGAATGCTGAGGTCAGTCTTGGCAAATACCTTTCGCTTTCCCATCAGGCTGCTCCCGCCATTTCGTTCAACTCGTCGTCATATGCCAGCACAGCCTCATCGGCCATTTCGTTGATCAGGTGCAAGTACACCATGGTGGTTTGAATCGAGCTGTGGCCAAGCTGCCGCTGAAGGTACACCAGGGGATCGACCCCTTTCTGGGGGTTGCGCTGAAGATTGACCAACGTGTGGGTTGCATAGGTATGGCGCAGCATGTGCGTATGGACTTCGATTCCAGCTGATTTCCCGGTCTCGCTGATGATCCGGTTTAGGCTCTTGCCGGCGCTGGAATAAGGTTCTCCCAGATGGTTGAGAAGCAAAGCCTTCTGGTTCTTGCCCAGAGATGCCCTCTCACCACGCACTTTTGACACGTAGCGATAGAGTTCAGCCATGAACTTTCGACTGACCCAGATTTGTCGCTTCTTACTACCCTTGGTCTCCATGCCGCTGCCGTCGTACGGATCAAGCAGAATTCGAAGATTGCGCTCGGTTCGCCCAGCTTTGTCCGGATCGAAAACATACGCCACGGGGAAGGTGGCAAGTTCGTTACGGCGCAGGCCTGTACGCAGGGCTAGCTGAATCATGATCCGATGATGTGGATTCTCCGCCGCAGTCATAAATGACTTGGCCTGGGCTATGCTCAGGAACTCGGGTAGGGGCTTGTGACGACGCGGCATCAAGTCGTTCACCAGCGCTTTGCCTCCGCTGGCATCGATATGCTTAAGGACGCCTGTTTCGCGCTTCACGATTCGCCCTTCGTGACCGAACGGTAAGCGCTTCACCCAGCCCTTATCCAGGGCGAATTCGTAAAACTTGCAGATGTACGTCAGACGCTGGCGAGTAGTGTTGCGAGCCAGTCCGCATGTTACCAAGCAGTAGTCTCGGTAGGCAGCCACAAGGTTCTTGGCCTCTCCGCGATCTACGTCCCGCCAATCAAGATCATGGGCTTGCAGGAAGCTGAAGAAGTCGTACAGTGCCCGTCCAGTGCTAGGCTAGGATCGCTTTGAACCGATGTCCCCGCGAAGTAGGTAGAAGCGGAAGAACTGATTGGCCTGGCTGCAGCTCTCCATCGAGTCCCACAGCAGGATCGGAAACCCTTGGTAAGGTTGTCCGGCGATTACGAAATTCTTGGTGCCCCACACAAGTTCCATCTATCACCCTGTCATTGACCAATCAATCGGTATCCCGTCTGAATGGATTGACTGAGGGCTGCTGCTGCAGCCTTCCACTCCCAATAGGATAGACTTGTGATTTCAATAACAGATAAATCTAACTACTACAACGCTCCGGATCATAAGCAATTCGTCGGTTTGGGCAGGCCCGCCAGTTTCGCGGCGAGTTTGGCGGGAGTGCCTTTGAACAGTCGGTTCAGGTGCAGGCTGTTGCCTTTTTCCGGGCCGAGTTTCAGGGCGGTGTACTTGATCAACGGGCGGGTGGCCGGTGACAGCTGGAATTCGGCGTAGAAACTGCGCAGCAGTTCGAGGACTTCCCAGTGTTCGGGCGTCAACTCGATGTCTTCGGCCGCCGCCAGGGCACTGGCCACGTCGGCGGACCAGTCACTCAGTTCGACCAGGAAACCGTCCTTGTCCAGTTCGATGGCGCGGGCGCCGACCGTCAATGCATTCATAGCCAACTGTTGACCTTGTCGTAGTGGATCGACAGTTCGACGAAGGCCGGGTAATCGATAGCTTTGGCCCAGTCTGGAACCGCAAGCGCACGGGCCTGGGCATCTTCAGCCAGCACGAACAGCTTCAGGCCGCGTGCGCTGAGCGCCGTGAACGGCGCGGTGCCTGGCTGCAACGCGTAGGCGGCATCACCGGACAACAGCAACCCGTCGTTGGCGCCGATCACGCGCAGGCAACTGGTCAGGCGTTCGTCGCCGAACGGGGAATGAGACAACACATGCAAAGTCGACATCAGAGGGTGATCACCTGGTCGTAACGGTCAATGAGGGCGGTGATTTCGTGGGCGGCCAACACCTGGGCTTCTTGCAGCGACAGGCCGCTCGGGTCCAGGCCGCGCTGGGCGATGCTGTCGCCACAGGCAAACAGTTCCTCGACACCGAACATCGGCAGAGCTTGCAGGTTGGCGCTCAGGTCTTTCTGTTGCAGGGCCTTGGCGTCCTGGCTGACGGCCAGCTGGAACACGCCGTCATCGAGAAACAGCAGGCCGATCGGCAGGTCGAAGGCGCCCCCGGCCAGCACGATATCCAGCGCTTCCCGCGCGCCCGGGCCGGACCAGGGCGACTGGCGGCTGATGATCAATATGGATTTGGCCATGTCATGCGCCTCCGAAACAGATCAGACGGTCGGCATCCTGCGCGGCGTCATGCAACTGGCCGAGGCCGGACAATTCCCACGGCGCGCCGACGGCAACCGCCTCGCGCTGATAGCGCCGGGCTTCTTCCTCGTTCAACACGCCACGACGCAGGGCAGCGGCGATGCATACCACGCCATCGAGTTGATGGTCGCTGACAAAGGCGTGCCATTGCCTGGGCAAGTCCAATTCATCCTGGGGCGTGACCACGCTGGCGGACGCGTTGTAGACGCCGTCCTGATAGAAAAACAGCCGGACAATCTCGTGCCCGCCGGCCAGCGCGGCTTGGGCGAACAACAGGGCGCGGCGCGAGGAGGGCGCGTGGGCGGCGGAAAACACGGCGATGGCGAACTTCATGACGGACTCGATCAGCGAAACTGCGGCCATGATAAAGCTTTATCGGCGGGGCAGCTAAATCGATGTTGTCTATTCTGGCCCCATCGCGAGCAAGCTTGCTCCCACAATTGTTTCGTGGTGGATTTCAATTTTGTATTCGACACCGATCCCCTGTGGGAGCGAGCTTGCTCGCGATGAGGGCCGCATAGGCACCGCCAAGCTCAGCGCGGCATATACCCCAACTGCCAGCGCCGCGGGATCTTCAACGACAACACCGCGAGCCCGGCAGCCAGCAGGCCGCTGGCATACAACGCCTTGAGCCCCAGGTGATGTTCCAGCACGGCACCGAGTACCGCGCCGGCGAACATGCCGGTCCAGGGGATCAGTTGCACGCGCCAGCCGTTACGGCGCTCGCCGAGCATCCAGCGACCCAGCCCGCGGCCGAAACGCGACAGGGCGCCGGTGACGTAAGTCAGGCCAACCGGCAGGCCGTTCACTTCTTCCACCGCGGCGTTGAGCATGCCCATTGCGATGATCGCCGCCAGCAGGGCCGGCAGTTGCTCGTCATAAGGCCAGGCTGCGGCGGCGCACAGCAGGGCGGTAATGCACAGCAACAAGGGCAGGGCCCGGCGTCTGCCTAGGCGGCTGACGATAATGCCCAGCGCGTTACCGACGATGAAGGTGGCGACGAGGATCATCAGGCGCAGGGTCAACCCAAGGTCGCCAGCACTGATGGCGACCGCCATCCGGGTGGTATTGCCACTCATGAACGAGACGAAGTCGCCGCTGGCCATGAAGCCGATGGCGTCGGTCATGCCGGCGAGCACCGAGAGCATGGCCACCAGGCTCAGGCCTATGCGTCCGCGCCATTTCTGCGTGTGCAAGTGACCGGGGCTGGCGTGGGTCCTGGCGGTGTTGGGTAGCATCGGGGACGGTATCCTTGAACAGTGCTTAGGGTTTTATCCCATTCAACTCGCAATATTCCAGCCAGTCCATGCCGGCCATTTCCGCTACTTCCCGGTGCACTTCCAGGCGCTGCGCTTCGTACTCCTGGGGTGTGGTGGTTAACTGCAACGTCAGTTCCCAGGCGAACAACTGCTGGCGTTCTGCTTCGGCTTCAAACGCTTCGTGCAGCCGTTCCTCGCGATACTGAGCCGCCGATTCACCCTTGGCCTGAGCCAACAGCGGGTTGAGGTGGTCGAGTTCTTCGCGCAACTCGGGGCGCTCATCGAGAAACCTCTTGAGTGCTTGCTCATGCTGCAGTTCGATTGCCGCCATGGTCGCTCCTTGAGAACGGATTACGAGGATTGCTTCTTGCCAGCCTTGGCCGCTGCCGCCAGGCATTCGAGGGCAAACTGTTCGGTGTAGGTCATCTGGATCGGCGTGGTTTCGCCTTTGACGGTTCTTTCGCCGTTGAGGATGTAGCGAATCCGCTTGTCGGTGACGCCGATTCGCTTGGCAATCCAGGAAGGCGTCTGACCGATCTGGCTGATCAGCTTGTCGGCATATTCAGTGCTCGGTTTGTAGAACTCGGCATTAGGTGTCATCAGGTTTCCAGTCAGGGGTGCGATGGAGCGTTATTGGCGCGACAGGGTGCGCGAATCGTTGCGCGCTGTCGCGGTATAAATGCAGTAAAGCAGAACGATACGGGCTGCCGGGGTGATAAAGTCCGCTTTTTCCCGATGAGTGAATGCAATGCGAATTCTGATGGTGGCGCTGGCCGTGACGTTGCTGGCCGGATGCGCCGGCTCGGCAATGAACGAGGCCCGCACCAAGGCCCCGTACAAGACCCTGAACTCGGAAAAACCGGGAAAAGACGTCGCCCAGTGCGTGCAGTTTTCCTGGCAGGACGAAGCCGTGTTCGGCGTCGATGCCGCTGCCTATCTGCAACCGGGGGAGAAGGGCGGCACGACCGTTTACACCCGTTCGGCGGAGTCCTTCGTCGACGTGACCACCGATGCCTCGGGCACGGTGTTGAGCTACTACGCACAGAAAGACGATTTCGTGGCCAAGCGCCGGTTGGCGGCGTTGGCGACTTGCCTGTGATTTGAAGGCTAACGCAAGTCCCTTGTGGGAGCGGGCTTGCTCGCGAAGGCGGCTGGTCAGTCAGTATTGATGTCGACTGACCCACCGCTTTCGCGAGCAAGTCGGATCGCCGCGCCGCCGCTCCCACATTGGTTTTTGTTTTGATCAGTAGCTCAGGCGCTTCTGGAAGAAGAAGTGCTTGTGGCCCGGCGGGTAATCGGCAATGTGCCCGATCTCGCTGTAGCCGCATTTCTTGTAGAACCCAGGCGCCTGGAATTCAAAGGTGTCGAGCCACAGCCCGACGCAACGCCGTTCCCGCGCCAGGTCTTCGGCCATCTGCATCAGTTTCGAACCCAGGCCCTGTCCCCGCGCCTGTTCCGGCACCACCAGCAAGTCGATGTACAACCACTGGTAAAACAATCGGCCATGCAGGCCACCGAGGATCTCGTCGTTGTCGTCGCGCACCAGCAAGGCGATGTGCTCGGGCACGTTACCTTCGGCCCTCGAGCCATTGTAGGCGCGCAAGGGTTTGAGGATGGCCTGGCGTTGTTCATCCGTGGGGTTTTGCGACAATTCGATACGCAGGTTCATGGCTATATCCTTATGGCAGTGAAACCGCAGCCTAGCGTGGTCGCCGCCAATGTTCCATCAGCACAAAGCAGGTTGAACCGTCGCCTGCGCGCAGATGTCACTCATTAGTACGCGTCATTCCAGAGTGCGACCGATGAGGACACGCCGTGAATATCTTCGAAGCCCTGCGCGAAAGCCATGAACGTCAACGTACTTACGCCAAAGCCCTGATCCACACCAGCGGCGACAGCCCCGAACGCGTCGAGGCCTACAAGCAACTCAAGTCTGAATTGCAAGCTCACGCCACGGCCGAAGAGCGGCATTTCTACATCCCGTTGATGGAGTTCGACAACGGTGTCGACCTCAGTCGTCATGGCATCGCCGAACATCACGAAATGGACGAAATGATGGAGGCGCTGGACGACATCGAGATGTCCAGTCCGGCTTGGCTCGTGACCGCGAAGAAACTCTCGGAGAAGGTGCATCACCACCTTGAGGAAGAAGAGCAGAAGTTCTTCCAGATGGCTGGCAAACTGCTCGACGACAAACAGAAAGAGTCGTTGGCCGGACAATACGAGAAGGAGTACAAGGCGCAACTTGCCTGAGGGGGGAAAGGCTGTGCGTTTTCACTTAACATGTGGACCCTCAGACAAATAACAGGACGCGTTGTCATGTCGAACACAGCCGAGCGGGTCAATATCCTGGAGTCTCAGGTGTTGTCCCACGACTGGTACCTGCTCAAGAAAATCACCTTCGATTACCAACGCAACAACGGCGAGTGGCAACGCCAGGTCCGCGAGGTCTACGACCGAGGCAATGGCGCGGCGATTCTCCTGTACAACCGCGAAAATAAAACCGTGGTACTGACTCGGCAATTTCGCTTGCCGGTGTTCGTCAACGGTCACGATGGGCTGTTGATCGAAGTCGCGGCGGGCCTGCTGGAAGGCGCGGCGCCTGAAGACCGCATCCGCGATGAGGCCGAGGAAGAGACGGGTTACCGTGTGCACCATGTGCAGAAGGTCTTCGAGGCATACATGAGCCCCGGGTCGGTGACGGAAAAACTGCACTTCTTCATTGCCGAATACGATGCGAAGTCGAAAGTCAGCGACGGTGGTGGCCTGGAGTCGGAAACCGAAGAACTGGAAGTGCTGGAGTGGGCGTTCGACGACGCGCTCGAAGCGTTTTACCGCGGCGAAATCTGCGATGCAAAGACCATCATGTTGTTGCAGTATGCGGCGATGAAAAACCTCTTCGCCCGTTAAGTCTTGTCCCATCCTGTGGCGAGCGAGCTTGCTCGCGTTGGGCTGCGTAGCGGCCCCCAATATCCAGTGTGCTGGACCATTGGCCAGTGCTGCGCACTGGAGCGGGAGCAAGCTCCCTCGCCACAAATTATTCTTCGTTTAGTAAAAACAGATCATCCATGCGACGGGTTCCCGACCACTCGCAGCCCTCCAGCGTCAGCAACAACGCCTTCGCCTCAAGCCCGCCGGCAAACCCGGTGAGCTTGCCCGACGCGCCAATCACCCGATGACAGGGCGCCACGATCGAAATCGGGTTCTTGCCATTCGCCGCACCCACTGCCCTGACCGCCGCCGGGTTGCCGATCTGTTCGGCGATCTGGCTGTAGCTGCGGGTCTCGCCGAACGGGATGGTCAGCAGCGCCGCCCAGACCTTCTTCTGGAATTGCGTACCGGCAAAATCCAGCTCCAGTTCGAAGCGATCGCGACTGCCGGAAAAATACTCGCGCAACTGCGCAGCGGTGCGCACCAGGATCGGGTTGTCCGGCGCTTCGCTCATCGGCCCCAGGCGCACCCGCCCGGGTTTGTCGTTTTCCCAGAGGATGGCCGCCAGTCGTGAACCGTTCGCGACCAGCTTCAACTGGCCCACGGGTGAATCCACGGTGGTGCAGGTATAGGTCATGCCAGGGCTCGCGCAAAATTGCTGAACAGGTGTTAAGGATACTGCCTCGACGGGGAGGCGCAATACGTAATCCCGACCATACTTGGCAACGGCTTTTGAAACGTTCCCCTGTTTAATGACAAGAAGAGACCGACTCATGAAGTACGAACCTTTTGCCAAATCGCTGATTGCGACCTCGTTGGCACTCAGCTGCCTGTCCGCCCATGCCGCCTCGGTGGCCCCGGCTACCGGGGAAAACGGCATGGTGGTCACGGCCCAGCACCTGGCCAGCCATGTGGGCGTGGATGTGCTCAAGAACGGCGGCAACGCCGTGGATGCGGCGGTCGCGGTCGGCTATGCGCTGGCGGTGGTGTACCCCGCGGCAGGCAACCTCGGCGGCGGTGGTTTCATGACCATTCAACTGGCGGACGGGCGCAAGACCTTCCTCGACTTCCGTGAAAAAGCGCCGCTGGCCGCTACCGCTAACATGTACCTGGACAAGGAGGGCAACGTCGTTCCCGACCTGAGTACCCGTGGCCACCTGGCCGTGGGCGTGCCAGGCACCGTGTCGGGCATGGAACTGGCGCTGTCCAAGTACGGCACCAAGCCGCGCAAGGAAATCATCGCCCCGGCCATCAAGCTGGCCGAAGACGGTTTCGTGCTGGAGCAGGGGGATGTCGATCTGCTGGACTACGCCACCGACATGTTCAAGAAGGACATCAAGGATTCCGGCTCGATCTTCCTGAGCAAAGGCGAGCCGATGCAGGTCGGCCAGAAACTGGTGCAAAAGGACCTGAGCAAGACCTTGCGGGAGATCTCCGAGAAAGGCGCCGACGGTTTCTATAAAGGTTGGGTGGCCGACGCCATCGTCACCTCCAGCCAGGCCAACAAGGGCATCATCACCCAGGCCGACCTCGACAAATACAAGACCCGCGAACTGGCGCCCATCGAGTGCGACTACCGTGGCTACCACGTGGTTTCCGCACCGCCACCGAGCTCCGGCGGCGTGGTGATCTGCGAGATCATGAACATCCTCGAAGGCTATCCGATGAAGGACCTGGGCTACCACTCGGCCCAGGGCATGCACTATCAGATCGAGGCGATGCGCCACGCCTATGTGGACCGCAACAGCTACCTGGGCGACCCGGACTTCGTGAAGAACCCGATTGCCCACCTGCTGGATAAAAACTACGCGACCAAGCTGCGCGACGCGATCAAGCCACAAAAAGCCGCGATATCCAGCGAACTCAAGCCCGGTGTAGCGCCCCATGAAGGCAACAACACCACCCATTACTCCATCGTCGACAAGTGGGGCAACGCGGTGTCGGTGACCTACACCCTCAACGACTGGTTCGGTGCCGGCGTGATGGCGAGCAAGACCGGGGTCATCCTCAACGATGAAATGGACGACTTCACCTCGAAGATCGGCGTACCGAACATGTACGGCCTGGTGCAGGGCGAGGCCAACGCCATCGCGCCCGGCAAGGCGCCGCTGTCGTCCATGAGCCCGACCATCGTCACCAAGGACGGCAAAGTGGTGATGGTGGTCGGCACTCCGGGTGGCAGCCGCATCATTACCGCGACCTTGTTGACCATGCTCAACGTGATCGACTACGGCATGAACATCCAGGAAGCGGTGGATGCGCCGCGTTTCCACCAGCAGTGGCTGCCGGAGGAAACCAACCTGGAAGCCTTCACCACCAGCCCGGACACGGTGAAAATCCTCGAGAGCTGGGGCCACAAGTTCGCCGGTCCACAGGATGCCAACCACTTGGCGGCGATCCTGGTCGGCGCGCCGTCCCTGGGTGGCAAGCCGGTAGGCAAGAACCGTTTCTACGGGGCGAACGACCCACGGCGTAACACCGGGTTGTCGCTGGGTTATTGAGGGTTGTGTCCGGAGGGGGACGGGCTTATGTTCGTCCCCTGATCCATCGACAATTCAAGGAAGGAAATCATGACCACTGCGTTGTTAATCATCGACGTCCAACAGGCTTTGTGTTCCGGTGAATACGAGTGCTTCGAGATTGGACGGGTCATCAACACCATCAACGACCTTTCTGCCCGGGCGCGCAAGGCGGGCGTGCTCGTGGTGCTGATCCAGCACGAAGAAGCGGGCAGCCCGCTGGCGCATGAGGCTGCCGGCTGGCAACTGGCCGAAGGTCTGGAAACCTCGCCCGGGGACCTGTGCGTACGCAAGACCAACGGGGATTCGTTCTACCAGACCAACCTGCAAAAACTGTTGCCGAAGGAGGACTACGAGCGCCTGGTCATCTGCGGCCTGCAGACCGACTATTGCGTCAACGCCACCGTGCGCCAGGCCCTGAAACTGGGCTACGACGTGGTGCTGGCGGGCGACGGGCATTCCACCGTCGACAACGGCAACCTGACCGCCGAAGACATCATCGCCGAGCACAACAAGGACCTGGCGCACCTCACCGGTTCCGTGGCCCGGATCGATGTGGTCCCGGCCAAGGACATCCACTTCTGAACCCACCCTGTTTCCCTGTGTGAGCGAGCCTGCTCGCGAAGGGGCCGGCACATTCAACATTGATGTTGCCTGACATGCCGCCATCGCGAGCACGCTCCCAAAGGACTTACACCGCTCCGAAAATCTCGATCAGCTCATTCAGAAACGCGCTCACCAGATCCCGCTGCCGCGCCGAATGCCGCACCGCCGCATGAAAGCTGACCTCATAGCGCAACAGGTCCGGGTTCAGCGGGTGTAGCTGCCCCAGCTGTTCATGGCGGGTGGCGTAGTGCTGCGGCAGAAACCCCAGGTGTTGGCCGGACAGGATCAGCAGGGCCGCGCCGTCCATGCTGTCGGTGAGCACGGTCAGGCGTTCGATGGACGTGGGGGCCGGCATTTCCGGCAGGGGATGGCTCGGCCAGACCCAGTCGAACCCGCTGACATCGTCGCGGGTCAGCGCGCCGACTTGCCCGAACAGCGGGTGCGAGGGCGCGCAGTAGGCAATCTGGGTTTCCGGGAACAGCGGGAAATAATCGATGCTGGGCAAGCGATGCCAGAAGTAACCGATGGCCAGGTCGATATGGCCGTTGATGATTTTTTCTTCCAGCAGCGACGATGACAGCTCGGTGAAATGGAAGTACAAGCCCTCGTGCCGTGCCCGCAAACGGGCAATGGCCTGGCCGATTTTCCTGTTCGCCACCGGATCGATTTGCCCCAGCAGGCCGATGTTGATGCTGCCCGAGACTTTGCGGTTGATGTGCTGCACCTCGACCCGAAAGCCTTCGGCCGCCGCCAGCAAGCGCCGGGCCGCGTCGATGAACTGAGTGCCTTTGGGCGTTACCGAAAACCCGCCGCGCCCGCGTTCGCACAAGCGGAAACCAACCCGGGCTTCGAGCGTTGCCAGCTGCGCGCTGATCGTGGGTTGCGTGGTGTTGAGGGCGGTTTGCGCCGCCGAGATGCCGCCCGCTTCGACGACGGTCAGAAATACCCGGATCAGGCGCAGATCCAGCTCCGTTACAGTTCCCAGCATGGGGGGCTCCCGATTCTCGCTTACATAGATGCTGATCTATGTGAACAGTGTGCCTGCGATATTTTATTGCCCGGACTCACGCCCTACATTGCCGTGAAACCAGCGTCATCGTCAGCTTTTTATGGAGTTTCACCTGAACTGGACGTCGTAGCGAGCGCTGTACCCACAAAAACAACAAACAACAGCATAGGAACAATCGTATGTCAGGTTCCCCAGTGTCTGCGCACGCCACCGAGGCGAGCGGCGGGTTGGCCATCGAAGGCCACTCCATCGACTACATCCCGGAAAACGAACGTCACGCCAAACTCAGCAGTCAGGGGCCTTTCTGGTTCCTGGGCAATTTCCACTTCTTCACCATCTCCATAGGTTTTGTCGGCCCGAGCCTCGGCTTGTCGGCACTGTGGACCATGCTGGCCGGTGCCCTGGGCATTATGTTCGGCACCATTTTCATGGCGTTCCACGGCTCCCAGGGCCCGGAAATGGGCCTGCCGCAGATGATCCAGTCCCGCGCCCAGTTCGGCTATCGCGGGGTGATCCTGGCGTTGATGGCGACGATGTTTGTGTTCGTCGGTTTCAACGTGGTGAACATCTCGCTGATCATGAATGGCCTGGAGCATGTGTTCGGCATTGACCCGACCCTCGTCGCCGTGGCTGTGGTGCTGATCGGCGCATTGTTGTCGATCTACGGCCACGACTTGATGCACAAGGCCTTCAAGTGGGCCTTGCTGGCGACCTTGCCGCTGTATGCACTGGTGACCATCGCCCTGATGTTCGGCGCGGGCCAGGAAGGCGTCACGCCGGCGACCGACCTGGGCTTCAACTGGGTGGCCTTCGCCACGCTGTTCGCCATCGGTGCCAGCTACAACATTTCCTATGCCCCCTACGTGTCTGACTATTCCCGCTACCTGCCGAAAAACACCAGCCGGGCAAAACTGATCGCGGCGGTGTTCATCGGTGCCTCGTTGTCCGGCAGCTGGATGATCGGCCTCGGCGCCTGGCTGGCCCAGGAGCTCAAAGCAGCGGATGCACTGGTGGCGTTGAACCAGGTCGGCTCCTCGATGGTGCCGGGGCTGGGCAATCTGCTGGTGATCGTCTCGGTGGCGGGCTTCCTGCCGATCATCGCCCTCAACACCTACAGCGCCATGCTGACGCTGCTGACCGGTGTCGACTCGATCAGGAAAATCACCCCGACACCCCGCGCCCGCGTGCTGTCGATCAGTGTGATCAGCGTGATTCTGTTGACCTGCGTGCTGTCGATCAAAGGTGACGGCATCGCGCTGTTGAACACCTTCCTGGTGTTGTTGCTGTACTTCCTCGTGCCGTGGACCGCCGTCAACCTGGTGGACTACTTCTTCGTGCGCAAGGGCCGTTATGCGATACCGCATTTCTTCACGCCAAACGGCATCTACGGCGCCTGGCAATTTCGCGGCATCGTCTCGTACCTGATCGGCTTCGCCGCGATGGTGCCGTTCTTCTACATCTACGATGCCGCCGCCGGCAAAGAGGTGTTCGTCGGCCCGCTGGCGCGAGTGCTGGAAGGCGTGGACATCGCCTGGCTGGTGGGCCTGGTGGTATCGGGGCTGACCTACTACCTGCTCAGCCGCTCGATTGATCTGGCCGCCGAACGCCGGGTGATCGATGCGCTCAGCGAGAGCGACATTGTCGCCATGACCCATTCATCTGCGGAGGCAGGGCGTTGAACAGCGCAAAAAATACCGTGGTCGCCTGCTGCCAACTGGCACCGAAAATCGGCGACCTGGCCTATAACCGCACGCTCACCGAACGCGCGATTCGCCAGGCAGCCTTACAGGGCGCCCAGGTCGTGGTGCTGCCCGAGCTGGTGCAGAGCGGCTATCTGTTTGCCGACCGCTTTGAGGCGCTGTCGCTGGCGGAAACTACGGATGGCCCGACCTTGCAACTGTGGCAGGCCCTGGCCCGTGAGCTGAACCTGGTGATCGTCGGCGGTTTTTGCGAGCGCCTGCCCGGCGACGAACTGGCCAACAGCGCGGCGATGATCGACGCCAATGGCCTGCGCGCGGTGTATCGCAAGGCCCATCTGTGGGATGCCGAGAAGGACATCTTCACGGCTGGCGATGCGCCACCGCCGGTGGTTGAAACGCTGCATGGACGGTTGGGCATGCTGATTTGCTACGACCTGGAATTCCCCGAGTGGGTGCGTCTACCGGCGCTGGCCGGGGCCGATCTGCTGTGTGCGCCGGTCAACTGGCCCGACGGTCCGCGGCCGCAGACCGAGCGCCCGGCCGAAGTGCTGCGGGTGCAGGCCAATGCCTCGGTCAACCGCATGTTCATCGCCGCCTGTGATCGCTATGGCCATGAGCGCGGGGTCGGCTGGGTCCAGGGTTCGGTCATCGTCGACGCCGACGGCTACCCGTTGGCCGGGCCGGCGGAGCAGGGCGGCGAGCAGATGTTGCTGGCCACGCTGAACCTTACCGAAGCGCGCAACAAGCGCATCAGCGCGCGCAATGATCTGCACAAGGACCGCCGGCCGCAGCTGTACGGGCTGCACAGCACCTTGTAAGCATTGATGTCATTGCGTGCTGGACGCCCATCACGGGCCATGGCATCGTCGAAACGAAAAGCCATGCAGTGAACGGGATCGCAATGATGGGGGAGGGAAATAAAGTCGACGGTGACGCGACGATGGTCACGCTCAAGGCGTTCAATCATTGCGTATTGCACCTTGGCCGGCTGGCGCGGGAGAGCGGGGCGTCGCGATTCATCGCCGATGGCCTGCAGGCATTCGCTCAACTGGTGCCCTTCGCGTCTGCCTGGTGGGGGGAGATGTCGACGCCAGGCCCTGATGTCCCCCCTCAGAGCTGGATGCACGGCAGCATCAATCTCCCCGAATCCTTTGCCGCCGAATGGCATCCGGTGGCGGCAAACGACCAGTTCTCCCACGCCACGCTCAATCGTCCCGGTGAGGTGGTGCGCGACAACGGTTTCAGCGACCCGTGCGAAGCCGTCAACGATTTCGCCCGGCGCTACGATCTCTACCACTTGATGAGCATCACCTATGAGCTGCCCGAAAGCGGCTTGATGTTTTTCGTCTGCCTCTACCGTGGCCAGCATGAACAGGCATTCGAGGAGCATGAAGCCGAGCTGTTTTCGGCGTTCTGCGATCACCTGTTCCAGCTGTGGCGGTTCCAGGTGCAGGACATGATTCGCTTCGATAGCGAAAACGGCGCGAGTGATTTTGGCGTCGCGCGCATGGACGGCAGCCTGTTGTATGTGGGCGCCAGGTTGTGCGCCGCCATTCAACGGGAATTACCCGGCTGGAGCGGTTCAATGCTGCCGGGCGAGGTGATCGCGCAACTGTCGAAGGCGCCCTGCGTGATCCGCCTGGGCCGCTGCGCCCTGACCCTGAGCCCCAACGCCGGACACGTCATCCTGTCCCTTGAAGCACCGTCGGGTGGGGATGGTTTGGCGCCACGGGAGCGCACGGCAGCGATGCTGTTCGCCGCCGGGCACTCCTACAAGGAAATCGCCAAAATGCTCGCCCTGAGCCCCGCGACCGTGCGCACTTATTTGCGCAATTGCTACTTGCAGCTGGGTGTGAAAAGCAAGGTGGAACTGGGCTCGGCCCTGCGTTCACCGGGTGCGCTGGCGGAGTCCGTGCGCCGGGATTAATCCCAGTCGTTTCAATTATTTGCCTTACCCCTCCTCATTTGCAGAGGTCCATTCGAACGCTGCGCCCTATAGGGTAGGCCCTGTCTATCAGGGGCCGGCGCAGTCGCTTCGGGCCGCTTCAAAACAATAAGAACAGGGGTGAGGCATTTGAGACTTTCCAGGCTTTTTGTCGCCGTTGCGGCGACGACGGCATTTTCCGGCATTGCGTTGGCGGCGACACCCGCCGACACGGTCATGCGCAATGGCTACGTCTACACCGTCGATGGCCAGAATTCGGTGCAGCAGGCCATTGCCATTTCGGGCGGCAAGATCGTCTATGTCGGCAGCGATGCCGGGGTCGACGCTTACATCGGCAAGCAGACACAACTGATCGACCTGGCCGGGCGCATGCTGATGCCGGGCTTCGTCGATGCGCACATGCACCCGGGAGATGGCGGTCGCGCCATGACCTTGTGCGACCTGAAATACCAGACCATGACCCGCGCGCAGTTTCAGGCGAGCATCCAGTCCTGCCTCGATGCCGACAAGGACAAGGACCCGGATGTCTGGCTGGAAGTGGGCAGCTGGGATCGCATGGGCATGACCGGGCTCGACGGCGACGCCGACAAATCGACCCTGGACGCGCTCAAGACCAAGCGTCCGATCCAGGTGCGCTCCACCGACTTCCACACCGTGCTGACCAACTCTCGCGGCCTGGAACTGGCCGGCATCAACAAGAACACCGCCGACCCCGAAGACGGCAAATACCGCCGCGACAGCGCCGGCAACCCGAACGGCATCTGTGAAGACGGCGCCGCCGAATCGCTGGCCGCCGTGGTGCCACCTGCGACCGACGCGGAAAAACTCAATCAGGTTCGCGCAGCCCTCGACGCCATGCGCCAGCAAGGCATCACCAGTTTCATGGATGCGCTGTCCGGCCCGGAAAACGGCAAAGCCTTCACCAGCCTGCAAAAGTCCGGCGAGCTGACCGCCCGGGCCTTGCTGGCGATCAAGCTGGACCCGGCAGCCGCTGCCGCCGACCCGGTGAAAACCATCGCCGAGGCCAAGGCCCTGGCCAGCACCTACGATCAGGGCGAAGTGCATGTCGCGCCGGGCGTGAACATGCGCCACGTCAAACTGTTCATGGACGGCATCATCAATGCCCCGGCGGACACCGGCGCCATGTTGACCCCGTACCTGCACAATAGCGGCACCGACAAGGCGCCGAAGTGGACGCCGGGCAAGAACCTGGGCGAACTGTACTTTCCGCCGCAAGTGCTCAATCCGTTGTTGCTGCAAGCGGTCAAGGCCGGTTTCGATCCGCACCTGCACGCCACCGGCGAGCGCGCGGTGCGCGATGCACTGGACAGCGTGGCCTACGTGCGCAAGGAACTGCCAGTTACTGATTTCCGCCCGGCCATCGCCCACGCCGAGTCGGTCGACCCTGCCGACTATTCACGCTTCAAGGCACTGGACGTCACGGCCACCATGTCGTTCCAGTGGGCACAGCAGGCACCGTCCACGGTCGACGGCACCAGTGACCACCTTGGCGCCGAGCGATTTGCGCGCATGGAGCCCTCGGGCAGCATCGCCCATGCCGGTGGTCGCGTGGCGTTTGGCAGCGATTGGCCGGTCGATCCCCTCGATGAGTTCCTGGCGCTGAAAGTCGGTGTCACCCGTTCCGGCGACCCGACCAATCCGCACAGCTATGGCCCCAAATATGCGGGGCGACTCAACACCGATCCGGCGCTGTCGCGAGCCGAGGCGCTGCGCAGCATCACCCTCAACTCCGCCGAACAGCTGAAGCTGGACGCGGTGCTGGGTTCGGTCGAAGTCGGCAAGTTCGCTGACCTGATCGTGCTCGACAAGAACTTCATGCAGGTGCCCGAGGAGGAACTGGGCCGCAATGACGTGCTGCTGACGCTGGTCGGCGGCAAGGTCGTGTGGGCCAAGGCGCCGTTCCTGGGGCTTGCGCCACAGGTGGTTTCCCAAGCGGTCACTTCCCGATCCGCCCCATAAAAACTAGAGAGCGTTCCAATGCGATTGATTCCAAACCTGTTGGCCGCCGCGCTGGCCTTGTCGTCGGTGCAGGCCATGGCCGCCGCTGACCTGGTGTTGTTCAACGGCAAGGTCTTTACCGCCGAACCCGGCCAGGCACTGGTGCAGGCTGTTGCGGTGCAAGACGGCAAGATTCTGAAAGTGGGCAGCGATGCCGAAATCAATGCCCTGGCCGATGCCAAGACCCAGCGCATCGACCTGGCGGGCAAAGTGTTGATGCCGGGCATGATCGACACCCACAGCCACCCGGTCTCGGGCGCTTTCGACAGCATGAAGGCCAACCTGCTGGACGAGGTCAAACCCTTGCCGGAACTGGAGCAGTGGTTGATCGAAGAGGACAAGGCCGGACGTGCCCGTTCCGGTGATGTGATCAGCGTGGCCGGGGTCAGTTCGGCCTACTGGGAGAAGAGCCGTGAACTGGGCAAGGTGTTCAACCAGGGGCGTTGGGCTGATCAGCCCATCGTCTTCAGCGGCATCGACGGCCACACCGGTTGGGCTAACAATGCGATGCTCAAGCGCCTGAACATCGACGCGGCGCTGGTCAAGAGCCTGCCGGAGAAAGAACGCAGCTTCGTCGGCCATGAAGCGGACTTCACGCCGAACGGCTACTTCGCCGAATCCCGTTGGGATGTGGTGCGCAACGGGATTCCGGCGCCTACTCCGGAGGCGATGCTCAAGGCCGCTCGCGAGGCGGTGAAGATCAACAACCAATTCGGCGTCACTGCCTGGATGGACGCTGCGGCGAACGGCGGCGGCGAAGATTCGCTGTTCGATTTCCATGCCACCGCCGAAAGTGTCGGCGTGCTGCCGCTGTACAAGGAGCTGGCGCAGAACGGCGAACTCAGCGCCCACGTCGCCGCGTTGATGGTCACCAATCCGAAGAGCAAACCTGCCGACCTGGAAGTGATCGCCACGGTGATGAAGCAGTTCGAGGGCGTGCCTAACCTGACGTTCCCCGGCATCAAGGTGTTTGTCGACGGCATTCTTGAGTTCCCGGGGCAAACCGCAGCGGTTATCGTGCCGTTCAAGAACAGCCATAAAAATGGTCAGTTGCTGACCGACCCGGCGCACTTCGGCGAGCTGGTGGTGGCGGCGGAAAAACGCGGCTGGATCGTGCACATGCACGCCGTCGGCGACCGGGCGGTGCGTGAAGCGCTCAATGGCGTGGCGTATGCGCGCAAGCTCAGCCCGACGCCTGTACCCCACAGCGTCGCGCACCTGCAACTGGTCAATCCCAAGGAGTTTCCACGCTTCAAGGAACTGGGCGTGATCGCTTCGATGCAACTGCTGTGGGCCACCGGAGAGTCCTACACCGTCGAACTGGTCAAGCCTTACATCAGCGCCTTTGCCTACGGTTACCAGTATCCCGCGCGGTCCCTGCATAACGCCGGCGCGACGATTGCCGGTGGTAGCGACTGGCCGGTGTCGAGCGCCAACCCGTTCAACGCCATTGCCCAGGCCAGCACACGCAAAGGTCCGTTGGGCGTACTCAATGCCAAGGAAAGCATCGACCGCCAGACCATGTTCTATGCCTACACCATCAACGCGGCGAAAACCCTGCGCCTGGAGCAGCAGATCGGTTCGCTGGCACCGGGCAAGCAGGCCGACCTGATCATCCTCGACCGCGACGTGTTCAAGGTCAGCGATGATGAACTGTTCGAAACCAAAGTCCTGAACACGTTCTTCGCCGGCAAGCAGGTCTACGCCCCCGCATCCTGACCTGCGTACACCCAACACCGCAAAAACTGCCAGCCCCTCGTAGAGCGAGGGGCCTGGCATCGCCATGCCTGAAATTCCCCGTACGCCATAACAACAAGAGAACTGTATGAACGCACTTTCAGCATTGACCCTCGCAGCACTCGCACTGGCCCCCCTGACCAGCCAGGCCCTGGCCCTCAACGATGATTTCAGCCTGGAGATGACCCTGGGCGTCGTCAGCGACTACCGCACCCGGGGGATCTCGCAGACCCTGGGCGATCCGGCGGTGCAGGGCGGAGCAACGCTGCTGCACAGCAGCGGCCTGTACATCGGCGCCTGGACCTCCAACGTCGATTTCGGCGGCGGCTTCGACACCCGCCAGGAGCGTGAGTACTACGCCGGTTACTACTGGCAGGCCACGGACGCCATCAGCCTGGACCTGGGCTACATTAAGTACGACTACCCGAAAAATTCCGAATTCAACCTCAGCGAGGCGTATGCCGTTCTCGATCTGTACGGTGTGAAGCTGGGTGCCTATTACTCCAAGGACACGCCGAACTTCTTCGGCGAGGACCAGGACACCCTTTACACCTACGTGGGTTACAAAATCGATTTGCCGGCCGAAGTCGGCCTGGATTTGCGCTTTGGGCGCAACGATGTGAACGACCCCGCGTTCTGGTCCGCCAATGGCGATAGCCGTGAGTCTTACTACGAGTGGGAAGCCAAGCTGACCCGCGACTTCGTCGGCGTCACCTGGGGGCTGAGCTACGTCGACACCGACCTGTCGAAAAGCGAGTGCAGCAGTTGGTACGGCTATGACGACCTCTGTTCGGCGACAGTTGTAGCCAGCGCAACCAAGACCTTTTAAATTCCGTCCCTGACAACAAAAACAGTTCCACAAAGGAAACACCGTCATGAGTGCGCAACGCAGTCCCCTGATCGAGACCCGCTCGATCGATTTCATTCCCGAGGCTGAGCGACACGGCAGTCTCTACAGCCAGTTCACCCTGTGGCTCGGCGCCAACCTGCAAATCACCGCCATCGTCACCGGCGCCCTGGCCGTGGTGCTGGGCGGCGATGTGTTCTGGTCGCTGATCGGCCTGCTGATCGGGCAAGTGCTCGGCGGTGCCGTGGTGGCGCTGCACGCAGCGCAGGGGCCGAAGCTCGGCTTACCGCAGATGATCTCCAGCCGCGTGCAGTTCGGGGTGTATGGCGCGGCGATCCCGATTGTTTTGGTATGCCTGATGTACCTCGGTTTCAGCGCCACCGGCGCGGTGCTGTCGGGGCAGGCGATCGCGCAATTGATCAGTGTCAGCGACAGCACCGGCATCCTGATCTTCGCGGCGAGCATCGCGTTCCTGACGATCTTCGGCTATCGGGTGATTCACCTGGTCGGGCGCGTGGCCAGCGTGCTGGGCATCATCGCCTTCGCCTACCTGTTCACCCGGTTGATGACCCTCAACGACATCGGCCTGCTGCTCGACAATCGTCATTTCGGCTGGAGCACCTTCCTGCTGGCGGTTTCGCTCTCGGCGTCCTGGCAGATCGCCTTCGGCCCCTACGTGGCGGACTATTCGCGCTACCTGCCGAGCAAGACCTCATCCTGGAAAACCTTCACCGCCGTGGGCCTCGGCACAGTGCTGGGGGCCCAGACTTCGATGGTGCTGGGGGTGTTCGCCGCCGCACTGGCCGGGGCCAGTTTCCGTGGGCACGAAGTGGCGACCATTGTCGGCCTGGGCAGTAGCGGTGTGATCGCGTCCTTGTTGTACCTGAGCATTGTGTTCGGCAAGGTCACGGTGTCCACCCTCAACGCCTACGGCAGTTTCATGTGCATCGCCACCATCATCAGCGGCTTTCGTCGTCGCCTGGAAATCACCGCCCGCCAGCGCATGCTGTTTGTGCTGCTGATCGTCGCGGCGTCCACCGCGCTGGCATTGCTGGGGCAGTACTCGTTCCTCAACTCGTTCAAGTACTTCATCCTGTTTTTGCTGACGTTCTTCACCCCGTGGAGCGCGATCAACCTGGTGGATTACTACTTCATCAACAAGGAGCGTTACGACATCCCGGCGCTGTCCGATCCGAACGGGCGCTACGGTCGCTGGAACGTGCTGGGGATCAGCGTCTATGTGATCGGCGTGTTGATCCAGTTGCCCTTTGTCGACACCCATTTCTACTCCGGGCCAATGGTTGCGCAACTGGGCGGCGTGGATATTTCCTGGATCGTCGGGCTGCTGGTGCCGGGGGTGATCTATTACGCGCTGGCCAAGCCGTCGATGAGTGCGGTGGCGGTTGAGCGGGGTTAATCAGAGAGAACGATGAGCTCTTGTGGCGAGGGAGCTTGCTCCCGTTGGGGCGCGAAGCGGCCCTAAAAGATGGGCCTGCTGCGCAGTCCAATGGGAGCAAGCTCCCTCGCCACAGGGTTCAGCGTTGACTAGCGCTTTGGTAGTTTCCAGCGCTCACGCAACTGTTCGTACTGCGCTTCGGGCAGTTGCACCAGCACCGGGGATTTGCCCGGGTCCAGCCAGTCGAACAGTTGCGCGATGTTCGCCGGATCCATGGCTGTACAACCACGGGTCGGTGCACTGGGGCCGCGCCAGATATGGAAGAAAATGCATGAGCCGGCAGCGGGCGTGGCCGGGGTGTTGTGCTGGATGACGATGCCTTGGCGGTACAGCTCATCCGAGCGGCGCATCCGTTCGGAGCTGTTCCAGCCTTTATCGACCACTGCTCCGTCGACCAATTCGTTGTAACGCGTGGACTGGCTGTCATCCACGCATTCGATGGTCGGCGTCAACGCTAGATAAGGCAGGCGGGTGTCGGCCGAAGGCGCGTAGCCGAACGCCGTGCCCAGCTTGAACATCCCAGCCGGCGCCTTGCCATCGCCTTCCTGTTTTACCGGTCCTTCAGGTTGCTCGATATCCAGCAGCCCCTTGCCCCAGCCCATGCCGTTCTTGCCGAGAACGACTGCAAAGGGCGCTTCGAATTTCCGGAAGGTTTTCCCGTGCCGCTCATAGCGCTGGGCAGTGCCCTGGATGTCATCCCAGCCTTTACTGGTGACCACGATCAGTTGGTCGCTGCCGTCGAGTCCCTGAGCCATTGCGGCCAGCGGAAACAGCGCCACCGACAGAGCCTTGAGCAGAATGTTCATGGTGCAAGCGGCGTGATGGGGAAGTCCATGACGTCCGGCTTCGGCGGATTCCCGCTGTACGTGAAGTGCCACCACTCGGCCGAATAACCCACAAAGCCTTCCTTGGCCATGGCACTGGTCAGGCGCTGGCGATTGGCTTTGGCCGTGGCGTTGATCAGCGCCGAGTCGGTGTGCGCCCGCTCATCGAAGCAATCGAAACCGGTGCCCATGTCGAGGGCGCCGTCGTGCCAGCGCTGGTCGTAAGGGGCGGTGCAATCCACCGGCGTGGCCGAAGGCGTCCAGGTGTCGGCGGGCAGGGCCTCGGGGCCGGTCAGGGTCAGGTCGACAGTGTTGCCCCGGGAATGATTGGACACCCGGGCCACATACCCCAGGCGCCAGAAGTCCTGCTTGTCGACCCGGGGGTAGAACTCGGTCTTGAGCGAGTCGCCAGGTTCGCTGGCGAAGCGGCCCATGTCCGCCACCGCGCGGGTCGGGCGATAACAATCGAATACCTTCAAGCCGTAGCCTTCGGCTTTCAGCGAGCTTTGCACTCTGGCTAACGCCTTCGCAGCATCCGCCGACAGCAGGCATTCCGCTGCCTGGTAACCGTCGAGCGGGTGCCCGGTGAAGTTGTGCGCGCTGGCGTAGCGGATGTCCTGCTCGATGCCCGGGTCGACACTGCGCACATACACCATGTGCCCGGGTTTCGATTCGTCGGCCATGCACGGCGTGGCAAGGCTCAGGCACAGCAACAACAGACAGGGTGAACGAAACATCGGAAGCGGCTCCATGCATGACCAGTCATTGCATCATGGCTTGAAACCGTCCGTACCTCCATGAAGTTGTTGATCGGCGTGATAGGACGAACGCACCAGCGGCCCGGACGCCACGTTCTTGAAGCCCATGCGCGTGCCTTCCTCGGCGAACCAGGCAAAGGCGTCCGGGTGCACGAAGCGCTGCACCGGCAAGTGACTGCGCGAGGGTTGCAGGTATTGGCCGAGGGTCAGCATGTCGATCTCGTGCTCGCGCATGCGCTGCATGACCTCGATGACTTCTTCGTCGGTCTCGCCCAGACCCAGCATCAGGCCGGATTTGGTCGGGACATGGGGCACCGCTTGCTTGAATTTCTGCAGCAGGTCCAGCGACCACTCGAAGTCCGAACCCGGCCGCGCGGCCTTGTACAGGCGCGGTACGGTTTCCAGGTTGTGGTTGAATACATCCGGGGGCTCATTGGCGGTAATCGCCAGGGCCACGTCCATGCGTCCGCGATAATCCGGCACCAGGGTTTCCAGTTGAATGCCGGGGGACAGCTTGCGGATTTCCCGCAGGCAATCGACAAAGTGTCGGGCACCACCGTCGCGCAAATCGTCGCGGTCCACCGAGGTGATCACCACGTACTTCAGGCGCAGCTCGGCGATGGCCACGGCCAGGTTCATCGGCTCGTTGGCGTCCAGCGGCTTGGGCCGGCCATGGCCGACATCGCAGAACGGGCAGCGGCGGGTGCAGATGTCGCCCATGATCATGAAGGTCGCGGTGCCACCGGAGAAACATTCACCGAGGTTCGGGCATGAGGCTTCTTCGCAGACGCTGTGCAGCTTGTGCTTGCGCAGCAGTTGCTTGATCCGGTCGACCTCGGGAGAGATCGGCATGCGCACGCGAATCCAGTCGGGTTTGCGCGGGAACTCATCCGTGGGAATGATCTTCACCGGAATCCGCGCGACCTTTTCCGCGCCGCGCAGCTTAGTGCCGATTTCTACTTTGGCCGGGCTCTTGCCGGTCGATTCAACAATGGCATTCATCGTTATTTCCTTGTGCAACAGCCGCAGAACCTGTGGGAGCAAGCCCGCTCCCACAAGGGTTTTTGTGTTGTGTGCTCAGTCGCGGTAGACCGGGAAGTCTGCACACAGGGCGGCCGCCTGCCGGGCGACATTGGCCTCGATATCGTCATCGCCAAGGTGATCGAGGATGTCGCAGATCCAGCCGGCCAACGCAATGCTCTGCGCTTCCTTGAAGCCACGGCTGGTGATTGCCGGCGTGCCGATGCGCAAGCCCGAGGTCACGAACGGCGATTGCGGATCGTTGGGCACGGCGTTCTTGTTCACGGTGATGCCGGCGCGACCGAGGGCGGCGTCGGCGTCCTTGCCGGTCAGGCCCTGGCGGATCAGGCTGACCAGGAACAGATGGTTGTCGGTACCGCCGGACACCACGTCATAACCGCGCTCGATAAACACCTGCGCCATCGCCTGGGCGTTGCGGATCACTTGCGCCTGATAGGTCTTGAAGCCGGGCTCCAGCGCTTCCTTGAAGCACACGGCCTTGGCGGCGATCACGTGCATCAGCGGGCCGCCCTGACCGCCGGGGAATACCGCGGCGTTGAATTTTCTCTCAAGCTCCGCATTGGCCTTGGCCAGAATCAGGCCGCCACGGGGGCCGCGCAGGGTCTTGTGGGTGGTCGTGGTGACCACGTCGGCGTAGGGCAGGGGATTGGGGTACAGACCGGTTGCCACCAGCCCGGCGACGTGGGCCATGTCGACGAAGAAGTACGCACCGACCTTATCGGCGATCTGGCGGAAACGCGGGAAGTCCAGGGTCTTCGAATAGGCCGAGAACCCGGCGATGATCATCTTCGGCTTGTGCTCGACCGCCAGGCGCTCGACTTCGTCGTAATCGATCAGGCCCGTGGTCGTGTCGATGCCGTACTGCACGGCGTTGTACAGCTTGCCGGAAAAACTCACCTTGGCGCCGTGGGTCAGGTGACCGCCGTGGGCCAGGCTCATGCCCAGCACGGTGTCGCCAGCTTGCAGCAACGCCAGATAAACTGCGGCGTTGGCCTGGCTGCCGGAGTGCGGCTGGACGTTGGCATAGTCGGCGCCGAACAGTTGTTTGGCGCGGTCGATGGCCAGTTGCTCGACCACATCGACGTGCTCGCAGCCGCCGTAGTAACGCTTGCCCGGATACCCTTCGGCGTACTTGTTGGTCAGGCCGCTGCCTTGTGCCTCCATCACCCGCTGGCTGGTGTAGTTTTCCGAGGCGATCAGTTCGATATGGTGTTCCTGCCGCGCATCCTCGGCGTTCATCGCCGCCAGCAGTTCGTCGTCATAGCCTTTGATCTGGTCGTGTTTGCTGAACATGGTGTGGTCCTTTTGCGGATTCGGGAAATGCCCGGGATGGCTTCAAGCGTCGGCGTGTTCTGCGGTCAGTCGTTCATAGGCGTCTTGATCCAGCAGATCGCTCAGCGCCAGGGCATCGACCGGTTTGAAGCGAAAGAACCAGCCTTCGCCCAATGGATCTTCGTTGACCAGTTCCGGGGTGCTCTCCAGCGTCGCGTTAATCTCGACCACTTCGCCGTCCAGCGGCATGCCGATACTGCTGGCCGCTTTCACCGATTCCAGCACCGACACTTCAGCGCCTGCATCAAAGGCGCCCAGTTCAGGCACCTGAACGAACACCACATCCCCTAGCGCCTGCTGGGCAAACGCCGTGATGCCGACGGTGACCAGGCCATTGCTCTCAAGGCGCAACCATTCGTGATCGACGGTAAAACGCAATTGGCTCATATCAACTCCTTATTGTTTTAAGGCTCGTGGCGGGGCGACGAGCGGGTTGCAGGAGTGATAGCAAGGGTGGTGCCAAGGTTGATTAGTTGTTTTAAATCAATGGTTTGAGTTGTTTGTGTAGTGTTTGTGATATCTCACCCGTATTGAATTCAATACAAGCAAGTATGCCCTTGGAGGCAAGCGCCGTGATTGCTGGCGTGGAAGAGATTGTCTTGATTTCGCTACGCTGTATCGATTTGCAGACGAGGAATTCAGCAACAACACTGGTCCCCTGTGGGAGCGAGCTTGCTCCGGGCGGCGTTCCGACGATAGCGGTATGACAGTCACATTGATATCGACTGACACTCCCTCATCGCGAGCAAGCTCGCTCCCACAGGGGAATGTGTTGTCGGTGACAATGTGTTCCGACAGATCACTCAGGGCTTGGCGGGAATCCCGTATTTGCGCAAGCGAATCGCAATCGCGCTATGGGACGTCTGCAACCGCGCCGCAAGCAACCGGCTGGACGGATAGCTGCGATACAGCTGTTCCAGCAGGTTCTTCTCAAAGTCGCCAACCGCTTCTTCCAGGCTGCCGACTTCGCCGTCGTTTTGCCGCTCTACCGCCGTGCGGGCGATGTCCAGGTCGTCGATGTCCACCAGCGGGTTTTCGCAAATCGCCGCCGCGCGAAAGATCACGTTTTGCAGTTGCCGCACGTTGCCCGGCCAGCGGTTGCCGAGCAGGGCGCTGAAGGTGCTCGGCGCCAAACGGCACGCCGGTCGCTGGATCTGCGCGCAGGCCTGCTGCATGAAGTGATTGGCCATCAGCAGGATGTCGTGACCGCGTTCGCGCAGCGGCGGCACTTGCAGGTTGAGCACGTTGAGGCGGTAGAACAGGTCTTCGCGAAAACGCCCTTCGGCGACCATTTTTTCCAGGTCGCGGTGGGTCGCACTGAGCACCCGCACATTGACCCGGACCTCTTTGTCGCCACCGACCCGGCGGAAGCAACCATCGCTCAGGAAACGCAGCAACTTGGCTTGCAGATAGGGCGACATTTCCCCCACTTCATCGAGGAACACCGTGCCCTGGTCTGCCAGTTCCAGCAGGCCGAGCTTGCCGCCCCGTTGCGCGCCGGTGAAGGCGCCGGGGGCATAGCCGAACAGCTCGCTTTCGGCGAGGCTCTCTGGCAGTGCCGCGCAGTTCAGGGCCAGAAACGGCGCATCGTGCCGTGGGCTGATGGCATGGCAGGCACGGGCCACCAGTTCCTTGCCGGTGCCGGTTTCGCCCTGGATCAGCAGCGGTGCATCGAGGGCCGCCACTCGTTGGGCGCGGGCCTTGAGTGCACGGATCGGCGGCGATTCGCCGAGCAGCGCATCGAAGCCTTCGGCATGATCATGGTGCAGTGCCGACAGGCGTTCACCGATGCGATTGGGTTGATACAGGGTGAGCAGGGCACCGGCGTCGGTGATCGGCATCGCGTCGAGCAGCAGCGTCTGGCCGCCGAGGCTGACCTCGTGCATCGGCAGGCGGAAATGCTGAGCGATCAAGGTGCGTTGCAAATCGGCATCGTCGAACAGCGCGGTCAGGGATTCACCGGCCGGTTCGCGGCCGCAGAGGGCGATCAGCGCCGGGTTGGCCAGCAGCACATGGCCGCGATCATCCACCGCCAGCACCGGGTCGGAACTGGCGGCCAGCAACGCGTCCAGTTGCAGGCGCCGGCGTTGCCCCGGAAGGATGTCGACCATGGTCACCGCTTGCACGCCGCGCACGTCGAAAAGCGCCTCGCGCAGTTCTTCGAGCACTTCGGCGCCGAGGGTCGGGGCGTCGATGTAGACGTTCGGCGGCACCATCTCCACGGCGTCGAGGTTGAAACTGCGACCACCGAGCAGGGCCAGCACTTCCTGGGTGATGCCGACGCGGTCGATGAAGGTGACGTGGATGCGCATGACGGGCCTGCAAGGTTGACGAACCGAATCAGTATGCCCGGCAAAATTTGAATTTGGCGAGCGTCACATCACGGCTGGCCGGTTTTACGGGCGCTGGCGGCCAGGTCCTCGAGGAACGCTTGCAGGATCGGTGGCGGTGCCGTGCCGCGACGGGTGATCACGTCGAACGGCGACTTCAAACGCAAACTCCCCGGGGCCAACTGGTGCATCTCGCCGCTCTTGACCCATTGGGCGGCGAAGTGCTCAGGCAGGAAGCCCAGGTAGGCGCCGGAAATGATCAGGATCGCCGTGGCTTCGATGTTGTCCACGGTGGCGGCCGCCTTGCTGACGCCCAGGTGTTCGAGGTCGTATTGCTGCATGTAGCCGCGCACGACGATGCGCCCCGCAGCGACTTCTTCGAGCAGCTCCTCACCTTCGGCGTGGCTGCCGTACAAAGGGTGGCGCCGGCCGCAATACAAACCCAGGGCTTCCTGGTACAGCGGTGATTGCAGCAGGCCCGGCACATGGATCGGGAAGTGCCCGATGGCCAGGTGCAGGCGGCCGTCGAGCACCCGTTCTTCGAGTTCCGCCGGGGTGCCGACGTACACGTTCAGGTGTACGTCATGACCCCGTGAAACGAAGCGCTGGGTGGTGCGCGGAATCGGCGAATCCGGGTCGGTGATCGTGGTGTCGATGATCCCCAGGTTGAGCTTGCCGCTGATGTGCTGCTTGAGCACGTCGGCGTCCATGCAGAAGTTCTCCACCGCCGACAACAGGCGCTGGGTGGCTTCATGGATCGCCACCCCTTGTTCGGTCAGGCGGAAGCCGCTGCGCCCACGCTGGCAGAGTTTGACCCCGAGGCGGGTTTCCAGATGGGTCATTTGTTCGCTGATGGTCGACTGCCCGGCATTGAGCGCCGCCTGCGCTGCCGAGAAGCCGCCGCAGCGGACAATCGTGGCAAACACCCTGAGCAGTTTCAGGTCGATATCGTGCAGCTGGATCATCTTGGGCCTCCGGCATGGGGATGCATCGGGAATACCGATATGAGTATCTGATGTTTAGCATTTTTTCCACGAAAACCTGCGCCCATAGTCTTTCCAACGGCGGTCGCCTTGCAGTCCGCCAAGCCGATAACAAGAAGTGGAGAGGCTAGAAATGTCGAACAACGGTTATGAATCCGGTCGCCTGAACCTGCCATTCGTGGGTCATTGCACCTTTGGCAAATCCCCGGTGTGCACCGATTGGGATGCACTGGATGCCGACGTCGCGGTGCTCGGCGTGCCCAACGACATGGGCACCCAGTGGCGCTCCGGCGCACGCTTCGGACCACGCGGGATTCGCGAAGCATCGACGCTGTTTTCCTTCGGCCACGCCGGCGCCTACGACCACGAAGATGATGTGATGTACCTCACCGCATCGGACGTGCGCATGGTCGACGTCGGTGATGCCGACATCGTTCACACCGACATGGTCACCAGCAACAAGAACACCGAATACGCCGTGCGCAAGATCCTCGATGCTGGCGTGATGCCGGTGGTGCTCGGCGGCGACCACTCGGTGCACGCGCCAGTGATCAAGGCCTTCGAAGGCCGCGGCCCGATCCACATCATCCACTTCGATGCGCACCTGGACTTCGTCGACGAACGCCACGGTGTTCGCTACGGCCATGGCAACCCGCTGCGCCGCGCCTCGGAAATGAACCACATTGTCGGCATGACCCAGATGGGTATCCGCAACGTGTCGTCGTCCAACCGCGACGACTACGAAGCAGCCCATGAAGCCGGCTCGAAAATCCTCTCGGTGCGTGATGTGCGTCGCCTTGGCGTCGAGGGTGTGCTGGCGCTGATCCCGCAGAACATCAACTACTACATCACTATCGACATCGACGGTTTTGACCCATCCATCGCCCCCGGTACCGGCACCCCGAGCCACGGCGGCTTCCTCTACTACGAAGTGCTGGAAATCATCCAGGCCCTGGCCAAGCGCAGCAAAGGCAACATCGTCGGCATGGACCTGGTGGAAGTTGCACCGGTCTACGACCCGACCGGCATGACCTCGATCCTGGCCGCGCAACTGCTGCTCAACAGCATCGGTTTCATCTTCCACGAGCGTGGCAAGGTGCGAGCGGCCGCCGAGAGCGAAACCGCATCAGCCTGATCATCGAAACCAGTGACCCGGCAGGCCCTGACTGCCGGGCAGAGAGAATAAAAATGGACACGATCGTCAAAAGTTACCTGCAAAAATACGGCGTCAGCGAAGCCACCCAGACCTTCCTCGGCAAGGTCCAGAAGATGTTCATCGGCGGCGCCTGGGTCGAAGCCAGCGACGGCCAGACTTCCGATGTGATCGAACCTTCGACCGAAGGTCTGATCACCCGCATTCCCATGGGCACCACCGATGACCTGGACCGCGCCGTGCAAGCCGCCCGCGCGCAGTTCGACGGCGGCGCCTGGCGTCAGGCCAAACCGGCCGAACGCGAGCGCATGATGCAGCGCCTGGCTGACCTGATCGAACAGAACGCCGCGGAGCTGGCGCAAATCGAATCCATCGACATGGGCAAATCGGTAGCCTTCGCCAAGGACGTGGACATCCAGGGCACCGTTGATACCTTGCGTTACTTCGCCGGCTGGGCCACCAAGCTGCACGGCCGTACCGTCGAACCCTCGCTGCCTGGCAATTACCTGGCCTATACCCGCAAGGAAGCGGTCGGCGTAGTCGGTGCCATCGTGCCATGGAACTTCCCGCTGCAAACCATGGCCTGGAAGCTCGGCGCAGCGCTGGCGACCGGATGCACCGTGGTGGTCAAGCCCGCCGAACTGACTTCGTTGTCGGCCCTGCGTTTTGCTGAACTGGTGCAGGAGGCGGGCATCCCCGACGGCGTGATCAACATCGTCACCGGACGCGGCAGCGTGGTCGGTGCGGCCATGGCCACCCACCCCGGCATCGACAAACTGACCTTCACCGGCTCGACCCCGGTCGGCCAGACTGTCGGTCGTGCAGCGCTGGATGACATGAAGCGCCTGACCCTCGAACTCGGTGGAAAATCACCGGTCATCGTCTGCGCCGACGCCGACATCCCGGCCGCCGCCCAAGCGGTCGCCAACGGGGTGTTTTTCAACTCCGGGCAGGTATGCGACGCCGGTACACGGGCCTATATTCATAGCAGTGTCTACGACGAATTCCTGCGTGAGCTGATCGCCTACACGCGCACCTTGAAAATGGCCCCGGGCCTGGATCCGGACTGCTTCATCGGCCCACTGGTTTCGGCCCTGCAAAAGCAGCGCGTGACCGAGTACATCGAAACCGGCAAGGCCGAAGGCGCCGAACTGGTCTACGGCGGCCAACCGATCGATGGCCCTGGCTTCTTCGTCGAGCCGACCATCTTCGCCAACTGCCGCAATGACATGCGCATCGTCCAGGAAGAAATCTTCGGCCCGGTGCTGGTCACCGCGCCGTTCGATGACGAGGAAGACGCACTGGCCCTGGCCAACGATTCGCCTTACGGCCTGGCGGCAGCACTGTATTCCAACGACCTGGGCAAGGTGCACAGCCTGATCCCACGCTTGAAGGCAGGCTCGGTCTACGTCAACGCCCACGGCACCCTCGATCCGTCGATGCCGTTCGGTGGCTACAAACAGTCCGGATTCGGCAAGGACCTGGGCGCCGAGCAGCTCGATTACCTGCTCGAAACCAAGGCGGTGTGGATCACGCTGCCGGGCTGACGCGCCCCCACAATCAAAAGGCATCTGCAACAACGCCAGGTAGGCACGGGCAACACTGAACCTGTGGCGAGGGAGCTTGCTCCCGCTGGACTGCGCAGCAGTCCCATTTTCAGGGCCACAGGGGAGTCGTTCACCCGAAAGAACGCGGTTATCTCGTCATGATCTTCCAACAATAAGAGTCCATCATGAACACTAACGCCAAGTCCGCCCCGAGCGTGTCGAGCCTCGACGAAAAATCCGTCGTCGAGGGGCATTCGATTGACTTCATCCCCGAGAACGAGCGCACCGACAAGCTGGCCAGTCAGGGCCCGTTCTGGTTCCTCGGCAACTTCACCTTCTTCACCATGACCATCGGCTTCGTTGGCCCAAGCGTCGGCCTGACCGCGCTCTGGACCACGCTGGCCGGCACGCTGGGCATCATGTTCGGCACATTGTTCATGGCCTTTCACGGCTCCCAGGGCCCGCACCTTGGCCTGCCGCAGATGATCCAGTCCCGCGCGCAGTTCGGTTATCGCGGGGTGATCCTGGTGTTGCTGGCGACGCTGTTCGTGTTCGCCGGCTTCAACATCGTCAACCTGGTGTTGATGATGCAGGGGCTGCACACGCTGTTCGGGTTCAGCCCCGCAGTGATCGCGGTGGCGGTGACCATACCGGCGGCGGTGCTGGCGATTCTCGGCCATGACTGGATGCACCGCAGCTTCAAATGGGCGCTGTACCTGTCGTTGCCGCTGTATGGCCTGGTGACCATGGCGGTGGTGATGGGCTGGGTGCCGGATGCGGTGCTGCCGGCACTCGCGGAGGGCGAAGTGGCCCGTGAGCCGCTGGGTTTCAACTGGACCGGTTTCATCGCGCAGTTTGCGGCGGCCGCGAGCTACAACATCGCCTATGCGCCTTATGTGTCGGACTACTCGCGCTACCTGCCGAAAAACACCTCCAGCGGCAAGCTGATCGCCGTGGTGTTCCTCGGAGCTTCTCTGTCCGGTGCATGGATGATTTCCGTCGGTGGCTGGCTGGCCGATCACCTGCACACCACTGACGTGCTGGTGGCCCTCGGGCAAGTCGGCAACACCGTGTCGCCACTGGTGGGCACGGCGGTGGTGGTGGTCACCATCCTGGCGTTCCTGCCGGTGATCGCGATGAACATCTACAGCGCCAAGCTGACCACGTTGACCTGTGTCGACTCGATCAAGCACATCGAACCCACCCGCAAGGCACGCATCCTGGCCATCGGCTTCGTGATCCTGCTGCAACTGGGCGTGGCCCTGAGCATCCAGAGTTCCGGCAAAGGCTTGTCGGTGCTGGGGATCTACCTGGTGGTGATGCTGTACTTCCTGGTGCCCTGGACCTCGGTCAACCTCACCGACTACTTCTTCGTGCGCAAAGGCCGCTACGCCATCCCGCACTTCTTCATGCCCCACGGCAACATCTACGGCAGCTGGGGACTGCGCGGTATCGCCGCCTATGCCATCGGCTTTATCTCGATGATCCCGTTCTTCTACATCTTCGACGGCGTTGAACAGCGCGAGGTGTATGTCGGCCCGCTCGCCAAGGCACTGGGCAGCATCGACATCGCCTGGCTGGTCGGGCTGATCGTGTCGGGCGTGGCGTACTACTGGCTGAGCCGCTCGATCGATCTGAAACGCGAAGAGGCGGTGATTCAGCAGATCGAAAAAAACTCCCCGCAATACACCACTGGCGACACGCTGACCCACAAACAGCAGCCGCTGCCGGTATTCACTGAATCGACGGTCGGGAGATAGTCATGACCACGCAAAAAATGGCTACGCAAAAATACGACTACATCATCATTGGCGCAGGCTCGGCGGGTTGTGTGTTGGCCAACCGCCTGAGCGAAGACCCGGCCACCTCGGTGCTGGTCCTGGAATTCGGCGGCAGTGACAAGAGCGTAGTGATTCAGATGCCGAGCGCATTCTCGATCCCGATGAACACCAAGAAGTACAACTGGCGCTACGAAACCGAGCCGGAGACCCACCTTAACGGCCGACGCATTCACTGCCCACGGGGCAAGGTGCTGGGCGGCTCCTCGTCGATCAACGGCCTGGTGTACATTCGTGGCCATGCGCTGGACTTTGACGAGTGGGAATCCCTGGGTGCCGAAGGTTGGGGCTATCGCAACTGCCTGCCGTACTTCAAGCGCGCCGAGAGCTACGAGTCGGGTGGCGACAGCTATCGCGGGCAGACCGGGCCGCTGCACACCACCAACGGCAACCACATGAAAAACCCGCTGTACGGTGCCTGGGTCGAAGCCGGCGCGGAAGCGGGCTACATCAAGACCGAAGACTGCAACGGCTACATGCAGGAAGGTTTCGGCGCGATGCACATGACCGTGAAGAACGGTGTGCGCTGCTCCACGGCCAACGCCTATCTGCGCCCGGCCATGGGTCGTCCGAACCTGACGGTGATTACCCATGCGATGACCCGCCAGATCATTCTTGAAGGCAAGCGGGCGGTGGGGGTCATGTATGACCACGGTGGCCAGACCCACCAGGTGTATTGCAACCGCGAAGTGCTGATCTCGTCGGGGCCAATCGGCTCGCCGCACCTGCTGCAACGCTCGGGCATCGGCCCGGCGGACGTCCTGCGCAAGGCCGGGATCGGCGTACGCCATGACCTGCCGGGAGTAGGGGAGAACCTGCAGGATCACGCCGAGGTGTACATACAGTTCGGCTGCAAGGAACCGGTGACCCTCAACAACAAGATGGACCCGCTGAGCAAGCTGATGATCGGTCTGCGCTGGCTGCTGTTCAAGGACGGCCTGGGCGCCACCAACCACTTCGAGGCCGGTGGCTTCATCCGCTCCGAGAAGGGCCTGCGCTGGCCGGACATCCAGTTCCACTTCCTGCCGGCGGCGATGCGCTACGACGGCAACAAACCGATCAAGGGCCATGGCTTCATGGTGCTGACCGGGCCGAACAAGCCGAAAAGTCGTGGTTATGTGCGGGTTCGCTCAGCCGATCCGTACGAGCATCCGGAAATCCGCTTCAACTATCTGGAGCGGGAAGAGGACCGTGAGGGCTTCCGTCGCTGCATTCGCCTGACCCGCGAGATCATCGGCCAGAAAGCCATGGACCGCTTCCGCGACGGCGAAATTGCCCCGGGTGCCCAGGTGACCAGCGATGAAGACCTCGACGCCTTCGTGCGCGACAACCTGGAAAGCACCTACCACCCGTGCGGTTCGTGCCGCATGGGCGAGGACGACATGGCGGTGGTCGATTCCGAATTGCGCGTGCGCGGCATCGCCGGTCTGCGAGTGATCGATTCGTCGGTGTTCCCGACCGAGCCGAACGGCAACCTCAATGCGCCGACCATCATGCTCGCCGAGCGGGCGTCGGATCTGGTGCGTGGCGCGCAGATGCTGCCGTCAGCGGATGTGCCGGTGGGGCTGGTTGAAGGATGGGAAAGCAGCCAGCGTACTTCGTTGCCGGGGCGTAACGTGCGGGTCTGATCCAAAAGCAAAGATCGCAGCCTGCGGCAGCTCCTACGGGAAACTCATTCCAATGTAGGAGCTGCCGCAGGCTGCGATCTTTTGATCTTGCTTTGAAACTTACTTTGAAAAAAGTCCCTCTCGGCTTCACCTCCATTGCTAGTCTGTAATTCCTTGAGACCGCAATGGAGCACCCTCATGGCTATTCAGGCCCTGCGCGCCGACGCCTCGCACATCGATCAGATCGCCCCTTTGTTTGACGCCTACCGGATGTTCTACAAGCAGCCGTCAAACCTTGCGCAATCACGCGCCTTCATCGTCGAGCGCCTTGCCCGGGATGAATCGGTGATATTTCTGGCCCAGGACAGCGACGGTGAAAACCTCGGCTTCGTCCAGCTGTTCCCGACCTTTTCCTCGATCGACGCCCATCGTACCTGGCTGCTCGGTGATCTGTTCACCACGCCCGCCGCCCGGGGCAAAGGTGCCGGTACCTTGCTGATGAACACCGCCCGGGATTTTGCGAAGCTGGCCGGCGGCAAAGGCATGACCCTGGAAACCGCCACCGACAACCTCACCGCCCAGCACCTGTATGAATCCCTGGGCTGGGTGCGCGACCCCGGTTACTACACCTATTGCCTGGATCTGAAAAAAGACTGAGTCAGCGATCCAGTCAGCCAAACACCGGCCGCATGAACGAACGTTCGTAGCTGAGGATGAATTTCTTCTCTTCGGCATACTTGAACGCCGCGATGCACTCTGGATCGTTCATCGACTGCTGCCGGTAATGCTCGTACGTCGCCAGGCTGGGGAAGGTGAACAACGCCAGGGCGATGTTGTTGGCGCCCTCCGACGGCAAGAAGTAGCCGTGGTGCTGGCCGCCGAACTTTTCCACCAGGGGAATCCACAGCTTGCCGTAGTGCTCGAACGCTTCGAGCTGGTAGGGATCGAGCACGTATTTGAGGTAGCAGGTCACCATTGTTTCGTTCCTTGATCAGGTTTTGAGGGCAGTCGCCACTGTAATCAACCCTGGGCGCCCGGCACAGCCGCTTGTTCGACATTGACCGGTAATTTTGCGCCAGAGAGTAGGCGGCGGCGTCGCCGCACTATTGGTTCAGTCAATAGTCACCATCAAGAATCGCAAGTTCTGTTTTTTGCGCAAAGGCGGAAAATTGCCGGCATTGAACACGCTGCTCAAGGAACCTGCGCGATGAAAATCTTGACCCGACTGGCTGTGATTGCTCTGTTGCTGGGCAGTGTCGTATCCACCGCATCGGCCTTTGCCGAAGACGCACGCACCTGCCATCTGCCGCCCATCACCGCTGGCCAGGGCGGCTTGCAATACGGGCAAACGGTCGGGGTGCTCTACAGCGAAAACACCGTGGAAAACCTGCAATACCTTGAGCAATACCACTCGGTGGCCGTCAACGGTGCGAAAAACGCACTGGATGCGCGGATTCGCCAGGCGTTCGTCAACAGCTCCGATCCGGACCTGGCCATTGACTGGCTGATGAGTTCGCTGCACCACACCTTTGTGTCGGTGACTGTCTACGACAACCTTGATGCCCTGGTGCAAGCCCATCCCGATGTGGTGGTGATGCTCGATACCCATAACCAGTTGCTGACCCAGCGTAACGACCGGGTCGAGGCGCGTTTCGCCGCGCGGTTCTACGACGCCAACCTGCAGTACATCGGCAAGGCCGAAGGCACGGTGGAAAAACAACTGCCGTCGGTGTGGGTGCATGACAAGACAGCACCCGAAATCGCCGCGCAAATCGAACAGCAACGCGACCTGCAACTGACCGCGCTGAAACAGTTCGATGCGTCGTTGAAGGCGCTGGTGACTGCCGGATTAACCGCAACAACCAATTAATCAGCCCGACGCCCATTGAGCGGCGGGCAAGCCGATCCACCGTGGATTTCTATTCAGGACCTGATACATGCGCACTGTTTTTGCCCCGAGCCTGGTATTCGCCTCGCTGCTGCTGGCCGGTTGTGCCACGCCGAACAACCCGACCATGACTCTGCAGACCAGCAAGTCGCCCGAGGAGTACACCCATTGCGTGGTGCCGAAGTTGCAGCACGATGCGCTCAACCCAACGGTGTCGCAAACCCAGCGCAGCTACCGCATCGTCATCCCGAGCAAAGTGGCGGCGGACAACGTGCTGGAAACCTATAAAGCCTCGAACGGCGGCAAGGTCTTCCTGTACGAGCGCAAGCTGCTGGCCTCGGCGTTCGTGCCATCGACGTTCGAGCGTGCGGCGCAGGAGTGTCTGTAAGCAGAATTTCAGGCAAAAAAAAGCTGCCGGGACTGGCAGCAGAAAGATAAAGCACGCATTGGATGACCTGAGTATGGCGTCCGGTTCATGACGATTCGATGACAGCTTGATGGACATTCATCAGGATGCTGACAATCCATGTTCCAATAGCGAGCACTCGCAGACTGGAAACGCAGCATGAACAAAATCGCCGCCCCGACCCTCGCCCTGGCGCTCACCGCAGTCCTGCTCAGCACTCCCACCCTTGCCGCGGGCGATGTCCAGGCCGGGGAGAAAGTGTACAAGCGCCTCTGCAGCGGCTGCCATCAGATCGGTGAATCGGCTCGGGCCTTCTTCGGCCCGCAGCTCAATGGCGTGGTCGGTCGCCACTCCGCGGTCACCACGGACTACGTGTATTCCGACGCGATGAAATCCGCCAACCTGGTCTGGGACCGCGAAACCCTGATCGCCTACCTCGAAGCGCCGAAGAAAGTCGTGCCCGGCACCCGCATGATTTTCTGGGGCCTGAGCGACCCGGAAAAAATCGAAGACCTGCTGGCCTACCTGCAAACCTTCCCGGCGCAATGATCGGCCTGCTTTACGAACTCTACCCGTAGCGCAAGGGGGCGGTTCGACATCGACGCAATCTCCGCCGATGGTGTGACGATTCCAGGCTTTACACAAAACCTACAGGGATTTTGGGTGAATCAGGAAATCAGGCCTTGCTGGCCTTCAGATAAGCCCCCAACCGCCGCCCCATTTCTTCACCCAACGCCTGCAAGCCACTGAGCGGCCGTACCATCACTTCAAACTCGACAATCTTGCCCTGTTCGTTGAAGCGGATCATGTCGATGCCCTTGAGCTCTTTCCCGCCGACCCTGGCGCTGAATTCGAGAATCACGTTCAAGCCATCCGCCGACGCCAGTTCGCGGTGATAGGCAAAGTCCTCGAACACGTTCATGACCGTATTGAGGATCATCGACACCACCGGCGCCCCCGGATATGGCGTGTGCGCCATCGGTGAACGGAACACCGCCTGTGGATCGAGCAGTTCCGGCAAGCCGCTCAAGTCGCGGTTGCCGATCATTGCGTGCCACTGCTTCAGGGATGCTGCGACGTTGTGGTTCAGGTTCAGCTCGGACATCTTCAACTCCTGTTTTTTATTGTTGTGCTGCGAAAGCGTTGGTCGATGAGCCAGGCGGCATCGTCGGCCCATTGACGGTAGAGCATCGGCCCCGGATGAAAACCATCACTGGCCATCAAGCCCGGTTCGGGCGCCAGCGGGGTCGTCAGCATCGTACATTGATCCAGGTGTGCGGCCAGATCCGCCAAATGTGCATTGAAACGACGCGCCCTGAACCCCAGAAACCAGCGCAGCGGCTGCGGCAAGGCGGGGAACAAGTGCATCGGTGGAAGCGGCGACACCACAATCTGCCTCACCGCGAACTTGTCGCACAACAGCGCCATCAAACTCCGTTGCCGAACGAGCCACTGATCCAGGGTGAGTGAGCTGGTGACATCGTTGACGCCAATCGACAACAGCGCCACATCGAACGGCTCGGGGGCGTGCTGTTCGAGCAGCTCCAGCAACCCTTGCGAATCCAGCCCCGTGCGCGCCCAGAGTTTCCACGACACCTGGTAATCATCGGCCAGGCGCTCCACCAGCCGACCGCTGAGGGCTTCACCTTGCGTCGCCGCACCGACGCCTGCAGCGGCGCTGTCGCCGACAATCAACAACCTCAGAACGTCGCCGCTGCCGGCATCGCCCTGACGTTCGCCTTCGGCCTCCGGCAACCTCGGCGTCACCCGCCTGGTGTAGAGACCTTGTGCCAGCAACACCGGGCCGAGGAAGATTTTAGCGAGGGTTTCAGTGTGGCTCATGGGCAGGCGCCTGATTGAAGAGGGAGATTACCCCGCGAACTCATCATCGAAAATGCTCTCAATAGGCAACGCAAATGCCCGGGCAATCTGAAACGCCAAGGGCAGGCTGGGATCATAGCGGCCATTTTCGATGGCATTGATGGTTTGCCGCGAAACATTCAGCAACGCCGCCAGATCGACCTGAGACCACTTGCGTTCGGCACGCAGTTCCTTGAGACGGTTTTTCATTGATAGCGCCGCTTGGCAAGTCTGAGCCCGATCATCCACATCAGGCCCATCACTGGCCACACACAGACCCAAGACACGTGCGGGAAACCGACATTCTCCAGAAAACCGTAGGTGAAGGTCAGCAATGCCGAAGCGGCAAAGGCAAAACCGAGAGCTTCGTACTGAATACGCAAATGCATTTCGTCCAGCGCCCGCATATTGCGCACCACCGCCCAACACATCAGCCCCGCAGGAATCACAGGCAATAGCGTGATGATGATCTTCAGCGCCATGGCCATTTCTTGCTGGTCTTCAAGCAAGATCACCGACACCAGCAACAGCACGGTGTACAGCGTAATCGCGACGCCCATTTCGATGTAGTAGCGCTTCATTGCATCCTCCTGATGTAAAAGTCCCTTTACATACTCGCCGGAGATTTCTCGAATGTAAAGGGCGTTTTACATTGATGAGGCCGGCCCATGAAAAAGCCCTGCTGATTGGGCCGAGCTCTTCGTCTGGATCACTTCACTGTCATCGACTCACAACACACAACTCGCCCGTCGCACGAATCATCGCCTGGCCATGCAGGTAATCCTTGATTAGCGCGGAGCGTTCGGTGGCCAGCCATTGCGGGCAGTTCGGGTCTTTGCGGTAGGGCAGGAATGCGGCGTACTGCGTGAGCAGCTGGCTTTGCAGGGTGTCGAGTTGAGGACGGATATCGTTGCCCAGGTCCGGCCGTGGCGTGTCCGGTGCCTTGTGCGCCGCTTGCCATTGCGCAATTCGACCGTATTGCACCAGTTTGCTGGCTTCGATCTGGGCGGCGATCAGGTCGGCGACATCGTCGGGGTCGAGCTGGCGCTGGGCCGCCTGCTTCCTGGCGTTGGCGATGACTTGCGCTTCCCGGGCGTTGTCCTGGACGGGTTTGCCGCTGTCCCACTTGGTCAGCGCCACCAGTTCGCTGATGTACAGCCGCTCATTCATCGTCGCCAGCAAGGGTTGCAAGGCGTCGGGCGGCGGGGGCGTCGTGCCGGCCTGGACGCCGCCAGCGAACAAACCGAGCAGGGCGCAGGCCAGCCAGTGCGGCAGGCGTGGGGAACGGGGCATGGGCAGAACCTCCTTGGACGCGAAAAACACTCCGGCTTGTTTATCACAAGTGCGGCCAGGGAACGACAGGTTGCAAAGGATTCAGGCCAGCAACCGTTCAATCCGCGCCAACTCCCAGGTGCTGAGCAGACTCACCGGGTCGGTGCCGAAGCGCTGGCCGTTGTCGAACACATATTCACGGCCGTCGGGGCTTTGGCCGTGCAGGCAGTGGCGCAAGTGACCGGCGTCGACTTCCAGCGTCAGGCGCCAGCCGTCGATGTCGACCCGTACATGGCCAGACTCGCAGGCGTCGTTGACTCGCTGGAAGGTGCAAATGCCCTGGGCGGCATCGCGCAACGGCTGGTAAACCTCGCGGGCGGTGAGGGCGGGCACAGGTGTCTCCGGGGTGAAATTGGGGAGGCGCAGGATAAATCATCGCCATACAAAAAAGCCCGGTAGATCGGGCTAATGCCAATCAGTTAAGGGTTAGAACACTGAAATCCTTGTGGGAGCGGGCTTGCCCGCGAAGGGGCCGGCACGTTCAGCATCAATGTCTCCTGACACGCCGCTTTCGCGGGCAAGCCCGCTCCCACAGGTTACTTATTGCTTGCTCTATTTGCGGTTCAACGCCGCTTCCGCCGCAGCAATTTCAGCCTGACGCTTGACGATCATGTCGCCCACCGGCGGCCCCTGGAAGCGCCGGGCTTCAAAGCCGAACCAGACGATGGCCGTCAGCACCAGGAAGCCGATGGTGATGTACAGCGCCCAATCGTTCGGTGGCTGGATGCCGATGACGAAAATGATGATCATCGACAGGATCGAGAGAATGGCGAACACCGAGTACCAGAAACGCCCCATGTTCCACGGCCCCATGGTCGGCCACTTCGAGGTCCCATAGGTAAACAGGCCGAGCACGATGGGAATGGCGAAGGAGAAGAACAGGAAGATCACCGTGCACGACACCACGATCGTATAGACCGGCGTTGCCCCGATCGAGATCACCGACGATCCCCAGTCGAACAACACCGCGAGGGTGGCACCTGTCCAGATGGCCGCGACCGGGCTGCGATGGGTCGATGAGACCGACGACAGCGCTTTTGAGCAGGGCAGGCCGCCGTCCCGGGAGAACGCGAAGATCATCCGTGAAACCGAAGTGACGGTGGCCAGCCCGCAGAGCACCTGCGAGACGAAGATCGCCACGTAAAGCACCAGTTTCAAGGTCGGGTTGACCTGGGTGTTCATGGCCCAGAAAAACACGTTCCAGCCTTGCTTGGCCGCCTCGTCCATGTTCGGCAGCATCAGCACGAACGCGCTGAGCATCAGCCAGCCGAACAGCAACGACCAGACCACCGACATGACCATGCCGCGCGGCACCGACATGGCCGCGTTGCGGGTTTCCTCGGAAGTGTGCGCGGAGGCGTCATAGCCGGTGATGGTGTAGATCGGCAACAGCAGGCCGAGCATGAACACCCAGCCGTTGGAGACCTGCGGCCAGACGCCGCCCCCCGCCTCGCCGGAGTAGTTGCCGAAGGTCCACAGCCGGGCGAATTCATAGCTGGGTGCCGACATCAGGCAGACGATGGTCAGGGCCAGCGCCGTGCCGAAGATCAGGTAGCCGGAAAAGTCGGTGAGCCTGGCCGTCAGGCCGATGCCCAAGTGGTTGCACAAGGCCTGCAGGCCGGTGAGGATCGCCAGGAAAATCACCCGGACCGTGGTCGTGTCCTCCATGCCCAGTGCCGGTCCGAAGGCACCGAAAAAGAAATAATAGGTGCCGACGTTGATCGCGCCCAGCACCGTGACCAGCCCCAGCAGGTTGAACCACGCGGTCAGCCAGCCAGTGAAGCGATTACCGAGGATCGAGCCCCAGTGGTACAGGCCGCCAGCGGTGGGGTAGGCCGAGGAGATCTGTGCCATGGCCATGGCGAATACCCCGGAGATCAGGCAGCCGATCGGCCAGCCGATGCCGATGGATATTCCCCCCGCGCCCGAGGTGCCCTGGGCCAGGGAGTTGATGCCACCCGAGAGGATGCAGATGATCGAAAAGGAGATGGCGAAGTTGGAGAAAACCCCCATTCGTCGTGAGAGTTGCTGGGCATAGCCCATGCTGTGCAGCACCTTGACGTCATCGTCGTGTGTTTCGGTGCCCGGCTGGCTTGCTGGGTTCATGATGTGTGCCCCTTCAGGTGTTCATACGCAACCATCCGGCGGGCCGGATGGGCTGGCTTCAACCCCTTGTCGTACTGCTCCTGTCGCTATCGGATCACACCTGTCCATGCGCAGTGCCGGCCAGGCGACTGCTCTACAGACGGCCGTGAAACGCCGCGTCGAAAATCTTTGCCACGCCGTCCCGGGTCAACGGCAGCGGGTTGCCGCCGGCGGAAGGGTCGACAATCGCCATGTCGGCGATCAGGTCGGCCTGCCGGTCATCCACGCCCAGTTCAAACAGGGTATGGGGCACGCCGATGTCCTTGCGCAGCTTGAGGACGAAGGCCAGGAAACTGTCGAACCCCGGGGAGGGCAGGCGCAGGTACGCCGCCAGGCGGGTGATGCGCTCCTCGATGGCCGAGCGATTGAACTGCAGCACATAGGGCATGAAGGTGGCATTGGTCATGCCGTGATGGGTGTCGTACAGCGCACCCACCGGATGGGAGAGTGCATGCATCCCGCCCAGGCCTTTCTGGAATGCCGTGGCGCCCATGGCCGCCGCCGCGAGCATTTGCGCGCGGGCTTCAAGGTCCGATGGCGTATGTACCGCCTTCACCAGTGAGTTGGCCACCAGGCGCATGCCTTCCACGGCAATGCCATCGGCCAGGGGGTGAAAGCCGGGGGCGCAGTACGCTTCCAGGCAATGGGACAACGCGTCCATGCCGGTGCCAGCAGTGATCTTGGCCGGCATGCCGACGGTGAGGGCCGGGTCGCTGATCACCACCCGCGGCATCATTTTCGGGTGGAAGATGATGCGTTTGGTGTGGGTGCGCTCGTCGATGATCACCGCCGCACGACCGACTTCGGAACCGGTTCCCGCCGTGGTCGGCACGGCAATGACCGGGGCGATGCGGCTGTCGTCGGCGCGGGTCCAGTAGTCGCCGATGTCTTCGAAGTCCCAGACCGGGCGGGTCTGGCCGCTCATGAAGGCAATGAGCTTGCCCATGTCCAGGCCACTGCCGCCGCCGAAAGCGATCGCGCCATCGTGCTGGCCGGCACGCCAGGCGTCGAGCCCGCCGGCCAGGTTGGCTTCCACCGGGTTGGGCTTGAGGTCACAAAACAGCGCCACGCCAAGACCGGCGGCGCGCAATGCGTCCAGCGCCGCCGTGGTGATCGGCGCGCGCGCCAGGCCGCTGTCGGTCACCAGCAAGGGGCGCTGGATACCCTGGCTGCGACAGACCTCGGCCAGTTCGGCGATGCGCCCCACACCGAAACGAACGCTTGTGGGGTAGTTCCAGTTTCCTGACAGGTTCATGGTCTACACCTCGTGACGCAGATGAAAGGATTTGGCCCGGGTCAGGTGCTCGTAGCCCAATGGCGACAGGGTGACGCCGCGCCCGCTGTTCTTCACGCCGGTCCAGGCCAGTGCCGGGTCCAGGTAATCGCAGCGGTTCATGAACACCGTGCCGGTGGCGATCTCGTTGCCCAGGCGTTCGGCCGCGGCGAGGTCCCGGGTCCAGATGGAAGCGCTGAGCCCGAACTCACTGTCGTTCATCAAGGCGATGGCTTCTTCATCGCTGGCCACCGGCATGATGCCGACCACCGGGCCAAAGCTTTCGTCGCGCATGACCGACATTTGATGGTTCACGTCCACCAGCACTTGCGGTGCGAGATAGGCGCTGCCCGGTACGTCGGCGGGAAAGGATTTCGGATCAATCAGCGCTTTGGCGCCCTGGGCCAGCGCTTCGGCGATCTGGCCACGCACGAAGAAGGCGGCGCCCGGTGTCACCAGCGGACCGAGGGTGGTGGCTTCGTCCAGCGGGTTGCCCAGCACGTACTGGCGGGTCAGTTCGGCGAAGCGCTCGACAAACACCGGGTAGATTTTCTGGTCGACGTAGATACGTTCCACGGCGCAGCAACTCTGCCCGGAATTGAAGAAACTGCCGTCCACCAGATTTTCCACCGCCTGTTCAAGGTTGGCGTCTGCCCGGACATAAGCCGGGTCTTTTCCGCCGAGCTCCAGGCCCATGCCGAGAAACTGTCCGCTGGCGGCGCTTTCCATGACCTTGCCAGCCTCTACGGAACCAGTGAAGTTCACTTGCTGCACGCGCCCGCAAGCAAGGATCGCCCCGGTCGACACATGGTTGAGCAGCAGATTCTGGAACAACCCCTCGGGCAGTTTTGCGCGACGCATGGCCTCGGCGAAACGCTCGCCCACCAGCAGGGTTTGCGACGCGTGCTTGAGGATTACACTGTTGCCGGCCATCAGTGCCGGGATGATCGTGTTCACCGCCGTCAGATAAGGGTAATTCCATGGGGCGACCACCAGCACCGTACCCAGCGGCTCGCGTTTGATATAGCGCTGGAAACCCGCCTTGGGTTCCGGCTCTATTGCGGCCAGGGCCTGTGGTGCGATGGCGATCATGTGCCGGGCGCGTTCGGCAAAACCGCGCAGTTCGCCGGCGCCGTAACGCACCGGGCGGCCCATCTGCCAGGCCAGTTCCGGGACGATGTCGGCCTCCATCGATAGCATCGCGTCCACCGCGGCGCTGCAATAAACCGCGCGTTCGCTCAGTGATCGGCGTTGCCATGAGACTTGTGCGCTGGCAGCCGCCGTCAGCGCCTGCTCAATCTGCGCCGCATCGGCAAGATCGCGTTCAACGTACACCCGGCCATCGACCGGTGAGATCAGTTGCACCTTCTCAGTCATGATGTTCTCAGTAGCGCTCGAAACCGCGCTGCAATTCCCAGTCGGTAATTCGCCGGTCGTACTCCTTCTGCTCCCACTCGGCGGTGTGCACGTAATGGTCGACAACCTCATCACCGAATGCCTCGCGCAACATGCTTGAGGCCTTGAGGGCGGCGCTCGCCTCGCGCAGGGTCTTGGACACCTCCGGCAAATGCTCGTCGAGGTAGGCGTCGCCTTCGAACGGCGGCGCAAGATCGAGCTTCTCGTCGATACCCTTCAAGCCCGCCGCGATCAGCGCGGCGAAGGCCAGATAGGGGTTGAGGTCGGCACCGCCGATGCGGCATTCGATGCGGATGGCCTTGCTGCCTTCGGCACACAGGCGAAAGCCGGCGGTGCGATTGTCGCGGCTCCAGACCGCCCGTGTCGGTGCAAACGTGCCAGCCTGGAAGCGCTTGTAGGAGTTGATGTAGGGCGCAAGAAAACAGGTGATGTCGTTGGCGTACTTGAGCTGCCCGGCGACCCAGGCCCGCATCAGTTTCGACATGCCGAACTCGGCTTTCGCGTCGAAGAACAGCGGCTTTTTGGCGTTCTTGTCCCACAACGAATTATGGATGTGACTGCTGGAACCGGCGGCGTCGTAGCGCCACTTGGCCATGAAGGTGATCGCCTTGCCCTGCAACTGCGCGATCTCTTTGCAGGCGTGCTTGATGATGACGTGGTGGTCGGCCATGGTCATGGCGTCGGCGTAGCGAATGTTGATCTCTTCCTGCCCCGGGCCCCATTCCCCCTTGGAGTTTTCCACGGGAATGCCCGAGGCCTGCAAGTGCTTGCGGATCGCCCGCAGCACCGGCTCCTCGCGGGTGGTCTGCAGGATGTTGTAGTCCTCGATGTAATGGCCGGCGGTTTTCGGCTTGTGATAGTTGCGCTTGTGGATCGCCTCGTAGCTCTCATCGAACAGATAGAACTCCAGTTCCGAGGCAAACATGCCGGTATAGCCGCGCTCGCGCAGGCGCTCGACCTGCTTTTTCAGAATCGCCCGAGGGCTGTGGGGCAGGTCCTGGCGATGGTGATGATCGAGCACGTCGCACAGCACCAGCGCCGTGCATTCAAGCCAGGGTACGCGCCGCAGGGTGGACATGTCGGGCTTGAGCACGAAGTCGCCGTAGCCCTTGCTCCAACTGGCTGCGGCGTAACCCGGCACCGGTTCCATGTCGATGTCGTCGGCCAGCAGGTAGTTGCAGCAGTGGGTTTCTTCGTGGCCGCTGTCGATGAAAAACTCGACCTGGAAGCGCTTGCCGACCAGGCGTCCCTGCATGTCGACCATGCAAACCAGTACGGTATCGATTTCGCCGGCGGCAGCGGCGCGCTTGAGTGCATCAAAGCTGAGGAGGGGCTCTGTCATCACGGCAATCCTGCGTGAAAGGTTGGGGCCAGTCTGGGATAGCTGTTGCAGACGCTCTCCAGAAAAACCCAAAACCTGCAGAACCGAGCATCGTGAGCAACGAGTTGTTCAAAGCTTAGCCTACCCTTGCAAAGTGCAAGTTTTGCCAGGTGAAAGTCGTGTTCAGCGCCCCATCATTCCGGCAACCCGGCCAGCCGCAGTCCATCGACGAAACGGGCGAAATCCTCAGGCCGTTGAATGGGCAGCCAGCCCTTGAGGGTGCACAGACGCAAAGAAGGATCCAGCTTTTGCAGACGCTGCATCGCCAGATTGGCTTTTTCCGTTCGACCGCCGAGCGCATGACTGGCCGCCACCAGCGCTGCCGCGATCAGCAGACCGGGCAGGTTGCCCAGCGCTTTTTCCGCCCAATCCGCAGCGGCATCGAAGTGCCCGGCGAAGAAATGCGCGAGCGCCATCCCGACCTGCATCCTGAACATTTCCGGATCCAGCGGGCTCAAGCGAACGGCATGGTTCAAATTTTCGATGGCGGTGTCTGTTTCGCCGTGCAGCGCCCGCAGGATACCGCCCAGGAACCAGGCGGGGGCGAGGTTGGGGTTGAGCAGGCGTGCCCGATCGAGCAGTGCAATGCCGGCGTCGACTTCGCCGGCGAGATGAGCAAGCGCATGTCCGCCCCGGGTCAATGCAACGGCATCGTCGCGGCCGAGGGACACCGCCAGACGCGCCAGCCGTATGCCCTCGGCGATTTCTGCAGGCCGATCGGCCATCCAGCCATTGAGCTTGCGCCATAAGTGGCACCAGGCGGCCATGCCATAGGCCGAAGCAAACTCCGTATCGAGTTCGATGGCCTGGTAGAACATCGGCAGCGCTTGCTCGATGGCTTCCCTACTGCCGCTGTGCAGTTTTGCCATCCCGCGCAGGTAGTAGTCGTAGGCGTCCAGGCTTTCTGTCGGCTTGCGTTTGGCGCGTTCGATTTCTGCCCGTTCCAGTTGCGGCGCGATGGCTCCGACGACGCTTTCGGTGATTTGGTCCTGCAGCTCGAAGATGTCGTCGAGCAGGCCTTCGAAGCGCTCCGCCCAGATGTGCGTCCCGCTTGTCGCATCGATCAGTTGCCCGGTAATGCGTAGCCTGTTCCCGCACTTGCGCACGCTGCCTTCGAGCACGTAGCGCACGCCCAACGCCTGGCCGACGCCCCGGGCGTCCACGGTCTGGCCCTTGTAGGTGAAGCTCGAATTGCGCGCGATGACGAACAGCCAGCGGATCCGCGACAGGGCGGCGATGATGTCCTCCACCACGCCATCGGCGAAATACTCCTGCTCCGGATCGCCGCTCAGGTTCTGGAAGGGCAGGACGGTGATCGAGGGTTTGTCCGGCAGGACGAGCGCGGGGGAGGGGATTTGCTTCGGGGTAGCGGTCGAGCGTTCATCGATGTCAGGCTGTCGCGCTTCCCCGGTCAAGTCGCCGTTGATCCGGCCAACGAAGCGGTAGCCCTTGCGGGGGACGGTGCGTACCAGGCGCTGCTCCTCGCCGGTATCACCAATGGCCTTGCGCACCGCATTGATGTGGCTGGTGATCGTCGATTCCGAAACGATCCGGTCGCCCCACACTGCCTTGAGCAATTCGTCTTTGCTGACGACGCGATCGGGATTGTTGACGAACAGCAGCAACAGATCGAAGACCTGCGGTCCGACGGCCACGACCTGCCCGCGCAGGGTCAGCTCCCGGCGCTCTTGATCGAGCAAGTAGTCTTCAAACGTGAATGGCAAGTCGAGCATCCCCTGGCGAATCGCCCTCAACTCCTTGTCCCAGGCGGCTGGCGGTTGGTAACAGAGGCAGATGATACGGCAGCTCGGCACCCGCTGCACCGTCTGCGGCAAGGGCGGCTGGATGAACACCATCGGCTTTGGACATAAATTCAAGCATACGCCAAGGCAAACCCAAGCCTGGCGCAAGGACTTGCCTGGTGCGCGCAGGCAATCTCTCTACACCGACGCAATGGTTGCAGTCGACAAGTGGAGAAAAGTCATGAAGATCGTCGTCATCGGAGGCTCCGGCCTCATCGGATCGAAACTTGTGAGCACCCTGCGCGAGCGCGGCCATGACGCGCTCGCCGCGAGCCCAAGCACGGGCGTGAACAGCATCACCCGCGAAGGCCTGGCCGCAGCGATGGACGGTGCCGATGTGGTGGTCGACGTGGCGAACGCGCCGTCGTGGGAGGACCAGGCTGTTCTCGATTTCTTTGAAACGTCGAGCCGGAACCTGCTGGCCGCCGAAGCCGCCGCCGGGGTTCGTCATCATGTTGCCCTGTCGATTGTCGGGAGTGAGCGGCTTCCCGATACCGGTTATTTCCGGGCCAAGGTCGCGCAGGAAGCCCTTATCAAGGCGTCCGGCATGCCTTACACCATTGTGCGTGCCACGCAGTTCTCCGAGTTTGCCGGCGGCATTGTCCAGTCGTTCGCCGTTGGCGAGGAAATTCATGCTTCGCCGGCTCTGATCCAGCCGATAGCGTCCGACGACGTGGTAGCGGCGCTGGCCGATGTCGTGCTGGCTGCACCGCACAATGGCACCGTTGAAGTCGGTGGCCCGGAAACCATGCCGATCGACGAACTGGCCCGGCGCTTTCTGCGGGCGACCCGGGACAACCGCAAGGTCGTGCCGGACGTGCATGCACGTTACTTCGGCGCCGTGCTCGACGATCAATCGCTGGTCACCGGCAAGAACGCACGCCTGGGGGCGATCCGCTTCGACGACTGGCTGGCCCGGTCGACAGCGCAGTAACGAATCGCACCCTCACATTTCCCTACCAATCCAGGAGAAGTCCCATGGTTACCCGAATGCTGATGGCCGCTACATTCGCTGCGCTCTCGATCAGCGCCGCATCGGCCGCCGAACCGCCCCCCGGTAAGGTGACGGTGGTGTTCGACCGTCCCATTCCCAACATCCCCGGCAAGAGTATGAGGGGCGTGGTCGTCGAGTATGGGCCGGGTGCCGCGTCGCCAGCCCACACCCATCCGAAAACGGCCTTCATTTATGCAACGGTGCTGGAGGGCTCGTTTCGCATCGAGGTCAAAGGCGAACCGGAAAAGATCTACAAGGTCGGCGAAAATTTTGTAGAGGAACCGGGTTCCGTGCACCTGGTCAGCGCCAACGCCAGCGACACCCAACCTGCACGCCTGTTGGCGGTGTTCGTCCTCGACACTGAGGAAAAGGTGCTCGTAACACCGATCAAACAGTGAACCACGAAAAAGCCCGGCTGTTGAGGCCGGGCTTTTCGTTGAGTCCTGCGGTCAAACACTGCATTCAGACAGCGCGGCTTTCGATCAGACGATCCGAACCGCCTTCGGCGACGCGGTTCTGCAGCAGTTTGTCGGAACCGCCTTCGGCAACGCGGTTTTCCAGCAGTTTGTCGGAACCACCCTCGGCCACACGGCTTTCAATCAGACGATCCGAGCCGCCTTCAGCGACCACAGGTTGAGCGGAGTTTGCGGCGAAAGCGTTAACTGCGAAAACCGAGAAAGCGATGCTGAGGAGGGTCTGGCGTTTCATGATGGTGTGCTCCGGGGTGCTTATGGGTTGGTATGGAGCAGATGTTACGCCGGAGATTTTTTAAGAGAACTTCATTGAAATGATGGTGACTATCGATGCGGTCAATGGATCGAACACCGCCTGTTTAAGCAACTCTTTTTGTGGCGAGGCAATCAAGCTTCGCTGATCTGGCTCACGCTGGTGATCTGCCCATTCCAGACCATCTCGTAATGCGCCGTCAGGCAAACAAATTCGCGATGGCAGCAAATTTCGGAAACACCCTACATACACCGTGGTTACTTTTTAAGAAACTCGCTTCCGAAATTTGGACCGGGCCTCTTCATCCTATGGATCGGGCGCCACCTCATGCCGAGCTCAGTTGAACACGGACCAATTGATTGACTCACGGAAGACTTGTTATGTCTGATAGATACCATCGTACCGATACCATCTGCTCCAAAAAAAATGTTCAGGTGGGCCGTCAGATCCTGCATTGGCTAGAGTTCCAGTTACTCGACGAGCGCGGCGAGCCCTTGCCTCACCAACCCTATCGGGCGATCAATGAGGCGACTCGTTGTCAGCTCATACCCGAATTTAGCGGGCAGAGCGATGCCCAAGGTGTGATCCGCCTGGAGGCCCTGCACCCACTGGCCGTGACCCTGCTGCTCATGGCCAATCCGCTGGCAGAGGTGCTGCAGACCCGCCGAGTGCGCGCGCTGCGTGCCGAACGGCCCGTGTCGACGCCCTTGCAGATTCCGTATCGTTATGAACCTCCACCGGCAGGTTTCTCCCCCGTCGAAAAACAGGCCCTCGATGATGGTCACGGTTATCACTACCTGCGTATCGGTCAATTGTGCGATCGATTTCCTGATCTGAACCCCGCCTGGCCAGAACAGGACAAACTGCCCGCGTTCCATTTCCCCGACCCGGGCTTCGGCGGTTTCACGGTTGACGACGAAAATCTGGACCGCCGCCATGTGCTGGAAATCTGCCCCTTTCGCGCCTGGTCGCTAGTGCTGCACCACCAGTCGGAGTACAGCATGGCCAATGCCTACAACCTTGGGTTGATGGCGAATTTGTCGTACAGCGTGGTCACCCGGAATTTGATGACGCATCGGCCGAACAGCGATCCCCGAGATGAGTCGGGCTCGGTGGAGGAGTTCTTTTTTCGACAGTGCCTCGACTTGTCTCGTACACCGATGATGATCGATTCCAAGGGAGATCGTCTGCCGGCTCTGGTGGTGGATGTGCCATTTGACCAGCGCTACACCACGGCGGTCATGCTTGACTCTTTGACGGCCGAGCGGCTGCCGGATGAGCCGGGCATTCCCAGGCTCATCATTGAAAACACTCAACTGTTCTATTTCATTAGCCAGACTCAAGTGGTAGTAGCGTGGCGCGGAACTCAGGAGCCCAAGGACTGGCTGACCGATGTGATGTACCGGCCGATGCCGGCTGATGGCAGTGGCTGCGATTTGAAAGCGCCGGGAACCTACCTGACCGATGTTGGTAAAGTGCATTACGGTTTTTTGCAGGCGTTTGAGGTGGCAAAGAAGTTGTTCACCGATGACTTCACTGAAATTGATGTTGCATTGAAGGGTAAAGAATTGTTTGTCTGCGGTCACAGTTTAGGCGGTGCTCTAGCGTTGATCTATTCTGCGGAGATGAAGGTGCGCAACCCTCTACTCTACACTTACGGCATGCCTCGCACCTTCACCGGCAAGGCCGTGGAGCGTCTCCAAGGAGTGACACACTTTCGCCACGTTAATGACGCCGACACCATCACCAGCGTGCCGCCCGAGGCGGAACTGGATAACTGGTTGTATGGTGCCTTGGGCCCACTGGGCGCCGACCTTGGCTACATCTGATCCATAGCCCAATTGCTGGCTGGCAAACTGGTACGCTTTGGTGACCCTTATTGGCATCACGGGCAACTCGTCATTTTCTATCGGGCCGACCAGCACCTGGCATCGCAAGGTTCTTCCTATCCGGCCTATCGCAACAAGGATGGCCTGGGCGCGCCCTATCACAACACCATCACCCGGCGCTTGCCGCACCGCACGCGCATCTACCTGGTACCAAGCCTGAATGATGAGTTCAGCCGCTTCGCGTTTGAAGAACAGAAAACTCTGATCAAGTCGTTAAATCAGGAAAATCTGGCGTACTTCTTTCCATCCCACACCAACCCCGAACGCAGTAACAAGCGCAGCAACCCGATGGATCATTCGATGATCAAGGCTTATCTGCCTTTTTTGCACAATCAACTGCTGGAACTGAGCGACCCCGAGCGACCGCTGAAACGCAAGGTGGATCGGGCGAAGTTCGAGCAGCAGTTGCAAACGTTGGGAATTCCCGAGCCAGAGCGTCATCGCAATGGGCAGTTCCTGGCCCTGCAGAAATTGTTACCCATGGCGCTGCGCGCGACCCAGGATCTGGAAGGTGGCCCAGAGGCTCTGCAACGTTTCTGCGTCGAACGCGAATTTGGCGTGATGATCGAGATCACCCAGGCCTGAGTCCGCGCTCCGGTGCAAAGCGGCCGAGGTTTTCAACCACAGGGAAAGAGGTAAACCATGAATATTCTGATCCATCCGGCGCAATTTCCAGTGCAAAACGTGACTTATCGGGTCCTCGATGGAAGTGGGGCAATTTCTCCCTACGTCAGATACCGCATCACCACACGGGAACGCAAAGTGTTCGAGGGCGTGACCGACCACGCCGGGATCTCCCAGCCTGTCCCCACCCGCTACCCCGAGGCGATGACCATCGAGTTTCCAGACACGCTGGTTCCCAACTCGGAGGAGCAATGAGCATGAACACCCTCATCAAATGCACTGCCTCCAGCCTGTTACTGTTCAGTCTCAACGGCTGTGCCCTGGATCGTGGCTTGTCGCCGGAGCCGGGCGGCGAGCAGGTCAGCATTACGGTGAAGGTCCCGCAGAATCTTGCTGCGGAGCCCATGCAGGTGATCTACCGCTCGGAAAAATGTCCGATCAAGCGCTCCGGACCGGACTGGTCCAGCTTTGAGGTGGACGGCTACCTGACCACCACGGTTCAGCCGCTACAACAGGGAAACAGCAAGCTGTATGAGACGAAGCTGGCAATCAACGGTGGTGGCAGCTGTCAGTGGCAATTGAGCAATGTGACCTTTGGCGTCACCTACGCCAACACGACGCACTTCGGACAAAACGTTAAGTCGGGTCCTGGAGGAGGAATTATCGTGATGTTCGATCATCACCTACCACAGCGGCGCTCTGTTTTTGATCCGACTGTTGAAGTCCGCGGAGACTTGCTAATCAAGGAGGACTACTACCCTTGGGTGAGCGAGAAATCCCTTGGAGGACATGAACGACTCGCTTGGCTAGTCGGTGAGGGTGGCATCTATTTGTATTATCGCGCCCCAAATGCTCGAAAGGTGCTGTTCGAGCCCCTGCTACATGCCGATTACGTACTGTATTCGGTGGAGCCGGAAGGGAACAAAAAGGGCGATTACAACCGTTTCACCTACCCCGATGGCAGCGTGGTAGCCGATGGCGGCAAGCCAAACTTCAAGAAGTTACAAGCCATTCGCCTGGGCGAAGCACAGTGAGAATTCAATTCAGGAAGCCCATCGCCACTCGGTTTCTTAGACCAATGGAGAACGAACGCAAAGTGTTCGAGGGCGTGGCCGACCACGCCGGGATCTCCCAACCTGTCCCCACCCGCTACCCCGAGGCGATGTCCATCGAGTTTCCAGACACGCTGGTTACCAACTCGGAGGAGCAATGAGCATGAACGCCCTCATCAAATGCACTGCCTCCGGCCTGTTACTGTTCAGTCTCAACGGCTGTGCCCTGGATCGTGGCTTGTCGCCAGAACCGGGCGGCGAGCAGGTCAGCATTACGGTGAAGGTCCCGCAGAATCTTGCAGCGGAGCCCATGCAGGTGATCTACCGCTCGGCAAAATGCCCGATCAAGCGTTCCGGACCGGACTGGTCCAGCTTTGAGGTGGACGGCTACCTGACCACCACGGCTCAGCCGCTACAACAGGGAAACAGCAACCTGTATGAGACGAAGCTGGCAATCAACGGTGGTGGCAGCTGTCAGTGGCAATTGAGCAATGTGACCTTTGGCGTCACCTATGCGAGCACGACGCACTTCGGACAAAACGTTAAGTCGGGTCCTGGAGGGGGAATTATCGTGATGTTTGATCATCATCTACCACAACAACGCTCGGCTTTTGACCCGACTAAAGAGGTCAGTGGTGACCTACTGATTAGAGAGGAGTATTACCCATGGGTTAATGAGCAATTCCTTGGGGGACATGAAAAGCTCGCCTGGTTAATCGGCAAGGGCGGCATCTATTTGTATTATCGCGCCAAAAATGCTCGAAAGGTGGAGTTTGAACCCATTCTGCATGCCGATTACATGGTCTATTCGGTGGGACCGAAGATGAAAAAAAAAGGGAGTCATAACCAGTTCACCTACTCCGATGGTAGCGTTGTGATGGGTGGTAGTGACCCAAGCTTCCAAAAGCTGCAAGCCATTCGCCTGGAGCAATCTCGATAAAGTGTTAATGACGCAGCCCCACAGACATCCGTTACCGCACAGGAAGCGTGCTCACATGATGACGGCAGCAAATTGGGCATCAATGCAGACTGCCCTGGAGCTATAACTAATTCGCTCTCACACCAATGGAGTTCACCTCACAGATTTCAGGGCAACATATCGCAAAGTATTCAAGCCTCACTGATCTGACTGACACTGGTGATCTGCCCATTCCAGACCATCTCGTAATGCGCCGCCTGCACAATCGACGAAACCGGCCTGGGCGTCATCAGCGCCCAACAATGACTGCCCGGCATCCGCACCGAGTGATAACGCAACCCGGGACAACCGGCGTCCCGCACCGCGCGCCCCAGCACACGGGAATGGCTGTAGTCGTCCGGCGCATACACCGGATCGTTCACCGGCAGGCTCGCGGCGTCCTTCATCCCGGCATCGCCAAAAGCACAAGCCAACCCACGAAACACAAAGCGCTCATAGTTCAGGTTCTGCACCCTCGACCAATACAGCGCCTGGTGATGCCGCACCTCGGCCAGCGCCGCTTCCATCGAATCCGCCAGGTACAACACCCCAAAGCGGCCGTCACTGAAACGCGAACCCGCCGGGTTGACATGGGTAAAGGGCGCGATGGCGTAGGAGCAGCCGGGAATGCCGAACGGAATCTCGCTGCGTGCAATCAACTCCAGCTGACCCACTTCATTCTTCAACCGCGGATTGGTCAACGCCTGAATCTCGAATAACAGCTCAAATTCATCCGCGTCCGCCACATCATCGAACAACGCAATGGGCGGAAACTTCGAATTGACCAGGCGATAAGCCTGCAACGACTGACCGGCAAACACCGCCAGCTCGCTCGCCATCACCATAACGCACCCCGCAGCATGTCGATGCGGCGGAAGGTTTCATACAGCGAAATCATGTCGCCCTGGGCCATGATCTCCAGCGGCGAACGCCCGTTGAAAAACTCGTTGTCATTGGCCATCGAAGCAAAGCCGTACACGTTGTTCGGGTTATCGAATACCAGCCGCAACGTCGCGTGCATGTTCAGCACGAAGCTGATGCGCTGCATCTGGTCCGCATCCAGCGCCACCGCCCAATCCGGGTCACGCTGCCGGGCGCGGGTATAGGTACTGCGGGAAATACGCAGGATGCGACAGGCCTGGTCGCTGGTGGCTTTCCACTTTTCCAGAATGCTCACGGCGGCACGCAGGCCGGTGACGCATTGGTTTTTTGTGAAGGATTGGGCTTGGATGGGTATGGCCATGTTCGCGTCCTTTTTTGTATCTATAGATTCAAATGTAGATATATTGAGTCTGTAGAGCAATATTGGTGCGACGGATGGGCTTGTCGTGCCAATACAATAGGGCAGCGATCTGGCTGAGGCTTTGTTTTACTGAAATCGTCGATGCAGGTCTGGAAAGATATCCTGGGCAAACCAGGCGGGCAGGCCGGGGGGCACGATTCTGGATTTTGGAGTTCGGCTTTCTACCAGGCCGACTTTTATAAGCCTGGATAATTCGTCGATTGCCGGTCGCGGCGTCAGGCCGGTGAACGTCTTGATTTCATTGCGTGGCAAGCTGCCCTGGGTGATTAGCGCAATGATCGCGGGTGCACTTTCCGGACGGATACCTTGCTGTAGTCCCGCCGTTTTCCCATTGGAAACAAACGCCGCGCCCACGGCCGCATCACTGATGAAACGTGCGCCCCAACGCATGCAGCCGAGTCGCAATCGGCGGCAAGCGCCGACTACTCAGCGCCAGTGTCCTTGCTCGCCGGCACGCGCCGCTTCAATCGCCGCGTTGAGCGCCAGCAAGTTGGTCTGCTCGGCAATGCTGCTGATCACCTCCAGCACCGTACCGATCTGCCGCGCCTGCCCGGCCAGCACCTTGTCACCCTGGCCGGCACCAGCGGTGAACTGGGACGTGGTGGCGAGCATCTTGTCCAGCATGTCCTGGCTCTCCACCGCATCGGCCTGGCTGTGCAGCGCCAGATAGAGCAGCGCGACCGTCTCCATCACCATCACCCCAACGCCCAGCAAACAACGCATCAACCGCGTTCCGCCGATGGCGCGATACAACAGCGTCAACAACACACTGGTGCCACCCCCCCCCCACCAGCAGCGCCTGCTTGAAGGTGTCGTGCCAGAACGCCAGGCCGATAGCGAAAGCGAACATCAGCCAGATCAGGCCCAGCATGATGCGGTCGGCTTTGCGGTAGGGGTCGAGGAAACGAGTGGGGAAGGGCATGTACGCTTACTCCATGTAAATGAGCCAGAAAAAAGCAGGGTTCATGGCAACACGGGACTTCGCGAAAGCTTGGGTGCGTTAAAGGAGCAGACATTTTCAGAGTCAGGGATGGAATCGGTTGGTGGCATGGTCGAGAAACCGTGGAGAGCGTAGCCCTTGGCCGTCACTCTTGGCCGGGACGACGTCGCTTGCACAAAACAATGTCCGATATAGAGGCAAGTAATGCTGAAGTGACGGGGAGTACGACAGGCTCTATTGCAAAGCCTGTCGTACACCAGAGGCCATTACGACTTCTTCGGCGGATAGTTACCGCGCAAGCCGCCGGACTTGTTGCCGGTTTTGCTCGGCAGGTTCGGCACCAACGGACGGGATCTGGGCTGGGGGTTGGAGCGGCTTTGGGGTTGAGGTTGCTTGCTCATGTTCGCCTCCTGACGTTCAGGGTTGCGCGAAGTGGTTTACTCATGAAGTTTAGCCAATCGACTGTGGGCAGGGTCGTTTGGCACTTGGGGAAGGTGTTGCGAACGACCGGCTTTTCTTTTTCGGCCCCGTTGATAGACCCCTTACGCGATTCTCGGATTCTGCCTACAACTTTGGCAGGAGTGACCCGCTATTCCAACTCGCCACGGCAGACACGACTCGTGACCCGCACCGGAAGTAGCAGCATTCCCACACAACATACGAATCAATCCAGCATTGAACAATTGCACCGCGACGTTGCAGCTTTTGCCGAAGAGATGCGTATTCCCGCTCCGAACGCGATCCGCTCTGCTGTGGTGCCGTTCAGCATCGGTGCCGCCCTGGCACTGGCAATCTTGTCGTCGCCATAGTCGTCCGACTGTTCTAGTCTCTTGTCCTTGCGCCGATGGCCGGGGTCGTCTTGTTGTTTCATACGAATCGAGTAGACAAAAAAAAGCCCGCGATGGGGAGTGCGGGCTGGAAAACACAAAAGGAGCTGGATCCACCGTATTCCAATGGATGTGAAAATACTGTGATGGATGGCTGATGACTTGCTCGCAGTCAAATCGCCAGGCGTTGGAAGGTTCGGTGTTGCTGGCCAATCTGGTGCGAGCTTGAGTTTTCGTCGGGTCACTGGGCGCAGCAGTGAACTGCGCCGACCCGCCTGGTGCCTTAGAAGCGATACTTCGCTGAAGCTGTGATACTGCGCGGTGCACCGTACGTCAGGGCACCATAGGCATCGAAGATGTCGAAGTACTTCTCGTCGGTGACGTTGTCAGCATTCACCTGCGCCGAAAGGTTTTCGGTGATCTCGTAGCGAGCCATCAGGTTGACCAGGGCATAGGCATCCTGCTGGATCTTCTCGGAGTTGCCTGCCGGGTTGGTGGCGTAGGTGTAGATCGAGTCCTGCCAGTTGACCCCGCCGCCGATGGTCAGCCTGTTGAAAACACCGGGCAGGCGGTAGGTGGTAAAGGTACGCAGCAGCTTGGTCGGATACAGGGTGTTTACGTCGTTGCCCTTGGCATCTTCGGCGGTGAACTGGGTGTAACCCACTGTTGCATTCCAGTCGGTCGCGAGTTCGCCGGACACTTCCAGCTCGAAGCCCTTGCTGGTTGCGCCTTCACTGGCCTCGTAGGCATAACCGCCGGCGGGGTTCGAAGGATCGATCAGCACGCCGGTGCTTTGGCCCAGGTTATCCTGCTTGATCTGGAAAATCGCAGCGCAGGCGTTCAGGCGGCCACCGAAGTACTCACCCTTCAAACCGATTTCACTGCTCTCGCCAACGATGGGCTCCAATTGCTGGCCACTGCTGTCGCGTACCGACTGCGGCAGGAAGATTTCCGTGTAGCTGGCATAGGCCGAAAGGTTGTCGGTGAGGTCGTAGACGATGCCCGCATAAGGGGTCAGTTCGTGATCGACGTCGATCTTGCTCACCTCTGAGTAGATGTCATCGCTGGTCTTTTCGTACCAGCTCTCACGCGCGCCAAGAATCACTTTCAGGTCGTCGGTCACGTTCAAACGGGTCGCTGCGTAGAGCCCTTTCTGCCGGGTCTCGCTGTAGCCGTAGTCTGTCCGCGGGCCCCAGACCGGTTCCGGGAAATCGCCGTTGTAGGCATCGAAGTTGGCAACACCGTCAAAGCCGGTTTGCGCGTTGAGTGCATCGGCATCGAATTTCTGCTTGCTGTCCACATAACCAAAGGCCGCTTCATGCTCGCGGCCCAGCAGCGAGAACGGGCCATTGAAGCGGATGCCGTAGTCGTCCTGGGTGGTCTTGGTCTTGTAGGTCGCCGGGAACGAAGACATACCGGCACTACCGTTCTGGCCTGGATTGCCAGAGAGGTACAGCAGGGAAGAGTCGCCGGTTCGCTCGCCACGGTTGTAGCTGAGATTGACTTGCCAGTCGTTGGCGAAGGTGTGATCGAGATTGACGAAATAGGTGTCGTAGGTGGTGTCCCACTTGCTCCATTTGGCGGAGGTTGTCTTCGAACGGCTCCAGTTTGTCCGGCTGCCGTCTGCGTACCAGACCGGCAGGCCGCCCCACATCGGCGAATCGGCGTTGTTTTCCTGGTGGCTCAAGCCAAACCACAGCGTGGTGTCGGGCGTCAGGTCGATGTCCATCGTGCCGTAGAGGGTCTGGCGCTTGTTGGCGTTCATGTCGATCCAGGTATCGCCCTCGTTGGTCTCCCCGACCAGCCGCGCACGAATGGTGCCTTCCTCGTTCAACGCCGTGGACACATCGGCCTCGACGCCATAGGTGTCCCATGTGCCGGCGCTCAGTTCTACCGAACCCTTGAGGTCAGTGCTGTAGGCGCGCTTGCGTACCATGTTGAGGGACGCGGAAGGGTCGCCCGCACCGGTCATCAAGCCGTTGGCGCCACGGACCACTTCAACGCGGTCGTACATGGCCAGGCTGCTGAAAATCTCCCCCGAACTCCATGGCTGCTCGAAGATGGTCGGTACACCGTCGATCATCAGCGAGTTGAGCTCAAAACCGCGGGCGTTGAACTGTGCCCGGCTGGTCTCGTAGCGGTTGACCGACACACCCGTGGCATTGTTGACCACGTCGAGGATCGTACGCAGATCCTGGTCCTGAATGCGTTGCTGGGTGACGACACTGACCGACTGCGGGGTTTCGCGCAGCGACATGCTCAATGGTGTGGCCGTGCGCGCTGCATCAGTGGTGTAGGAGTGGGTATCTTCAGTGACGCCGATTCGCTCTTGAGTGGCTGTCTCCGTGATAGCGATGGGCGCCAAGGTCAAAGAGCTTCCAGCCTCGGCCTGATCAGTCTGTTGCGCCGCCTGTAGAGATGGAGCAGCGACAGTGATACCGACTGCAAGCATGTGCACGGCGAGGGCCAGAGGCCGGAGTGCCAGGGGCGAGCGCGGGGTAACGGAGTTTTGTGCACACAGGAGAGCTAGGGCGGACATGCGGACTCACATATGATCTGGTTTTATTGAGAATAACTATCATACGCAAGTATTAACAGGTATGAAATGGGATCTATACGCATTTGAGATTGCATATCAAATGTGATAGCGTCCGGCACATCCCCTGACAAGATCGCTTCCCGCTGATGGCCTCCTGTAAATCTCCAACACTGACCCGGCTGGTAGAGATCCACTATGAGGAGCTCAAGGCCTATATCCAGCGCAGAGCGGGTTCATCGTTCATTGCGTCGGACATCGTTCAAGAGACTTGGCTGCGCGCTGCCAGGCACTCGACAAAGCAGCCGGACAACCCGCTGGCCTACCTCTATCGCACGGCAACCAATCTGTTGCTGGACAAGCAACGACAGGACACGACCCATGGTCGTTACTTCGGCGAAAGCGAGTTGGCGGAGGCGATCGAGTGCCCGTTGTCATCCCCGGACAAGGCTGCCGGTATTCGTCAGGAGCTGGAAATACTGTCCAATGCACTAGACGATCTGCCGGAGAAATACCGCGCAGTGTTTCTGCTCTCCCGTTGCGAGGGATTCACCATGCGTGAGATCGCCATGCAACTGGATATCAAGGAAGGCACCATCGAAAAGCAGATCGCCAAAGGCATGCGACACTGTCGCAGGCGACTGGAGCGCACATTCTCGACGCGCTCAGAATAGACCCGGCGCCACTTGCGCCCGCAACCGCCGCCCGATCACATCAATCGTTGCCCGTGCTATTCGTCCACGCTGACGCCCGATCCCCCTAATTCGCAGGGGACATCCTTCAGCTTGGGCAACCCGTCTTTGATGCGCAGCCTGGCCTCCTGATAGTGGACGTGAACGCCTGGCGAATACGCGAGATCCGGGATGACAGCGGCATACACGTCGATGAGCCCCATCCCTGGGTGTTCGGTGAAGACGTGCCCGCCGCAAGTCTTGCACCATTTGCGATAACTCTGCGGTGTCTTGTTGTAGGTGCCAATGTTGTCCGCTCCCCGAGTCACTTGCACCGCCTCGGGTTTCCACAGCGTGAAGGCATTGACCGGCGCTGCCGACCAATGTCGACACGACTGGCAATGGCAATAGCCCATTGCGGCCGGCTCACCGCTGACGGTGAACTCGACTGCGCCGCAAAAACAACTGCCTTTGTAAGACTTTTGAATGCTCATGGAATGACTCCTTCATCAGTTGTTACCCATACCGCCGAAGTTGGGATGGATCGCCTGAGCGTTGGTTCGCTTCACTCGTCGATGTAGCGCACCGCTGTCGCCGGCGTGCGTCGTACCTGCAGCTCGAAAATGTCAGGGCGCGCATAGTGCCCGGTGACGTCGAGCGCCCGCCGCGCTGGCGCCACGAGTGAGACGTCGATGTCCGCATACAGAATGCCTGCCTCTCGGTGCAGTGGACCGGCTGTGATCCGGCCTTGAGGGTTGACCACCACCGAGTCGCCGTCGTTGATCCACTCTTGCGGATCGGGAAACAGTTGCAGGCGAGCCGGAAAGTCATCGGGAATGTCGCTGCCGCGCAGCGAGGTGCCACTGCCGAGCACCCAGCATCGACCTTCGAGTGCAATGTGACGCATCGTGCTGATCCAGCCTTCGCCGGTGTCGTACGTGGGCGCGACGTAGATTTCCACCCCTTGGGCATACAATGAATAGCGCGCCAGAGGCATGTAGTTTTCCCAGCAGATGAGCGTACCAATGCGGCCGACGGGTGTATCGACCGTACGCAACCCTGACGCATCACCGAAACCATGGACCATGCGCTCGGGGTTCGTTGGCATCAGCTTGCGATGCCGGTTGAGCACTTCGCCGTTGGTACCGATAACGACTACGCTGTTGTAGAGCGTGCCACCTCCATTACGCCGCTCGCATTCATTGATGCCGCATACGATTGTCACGGCGTTGGCGCAGGCGACCTCGCACAAATCGTTCAGGTCACCGTTCGCGATATCGACGGCGTTGGCCAGTAGGCGCGTGTGCAACTGGCCCATGACAGCCCCGTCTTTTCCCGCCGCCAGCCGCCAGATCCACGACGGGTAACCTGGAATGAACGATTCGGGTAAAACAATCAACGAGGCTCCCGCCGCCGCGGCCTCAGCGACCGATTGCACGGCTCGGGCGATCGTCGCGCTGCGATCGAGCAGCACTGGCGGCCGCTGAATGATGGCTATCTTGGTCATGGCGTTCTCCTGAGGCGGTGGCTTTCGGAGGTTTGAGCGTGCACGTGGCGAAGTCGCAAGACTAGTTCAGAATCTGAAGCGTTGTAGTTGCGGAGTACAGGCGATGGATGAAAGCTACGGTCAGTTCTGCACTGTTGCGCGCGGTGCGCAAGCACTGTGCGAGCGCTGGACGCCTTTGGTCGTGCGCGAGCTGCTATGCGGCAGTAAGCGCTTCAACGAACTGCACCGTGGCGTACCACGGATGTCCACCAGCTTGCTGACACAGCGGTTGCGCCACCTGGAAGATATCGGTGTCATACATCGCACGGCCGCAGGCAAAGTCTGGGAGTACAGCCTGACCGAGGCAGGCGAGGAATTGCGCCCCATCATCATGGCGCTAGGGCATTGGGGCGCGCGCTGGATCGGCAGTCGCCTTCGCGATAACGAACTCGACGCGGGCCTGCTCATGTGGGACGTGCGCCGGTTCGCGCGCATCGAGATGTTCCCGTCCCGGTCGGTGGTCATCCACTTCAAGTTCCGCGACGCGCGGTCCGGCGAGCAAGAGTGGTGGCTTGTGGTCGAACATGGTGTGGCAGATTTGTGCCGCGACGACCCCGGACGCGAACTCACGCTCGTCGTGGACTCTAGCGTGCGCGCGCTGACCGAGGTGTGGACCGGCGACCGCACACCAAGGGAGGTTCTTCAGTCGCGAGAGCTGCGTGTAGACGGGGCTGTGCGGGATGCGGAAAACTTGTGGCGCTGGCTTGGCACGAGTGCGTTCGCCGGTACCCGGAGCGCTGCAGTCCAGCCTTTGTAGCCTTCGAGAAAAGTAAGCGTTTGACCGTCCGTATATGGGTGATTGTTGCCTGTCGCGGAGGGCGTGAAGCTGCCAGTGGGGCCGATAGAAATCGGCCAGAAACTGGCATCGAGTGTCTTTAACCCAGGGCTATTCACTTGACCGGTGCTTATATGCAGCGCGATGAAGATCATGCTTCAGTACCAGAGCCTGTTGTTTGGCTCGCAAGCAGCACACAAAGCTGGCTGTTGCTGGTGCAGATGAATGCTGCACTCCGGGCCTTGACATCAGAACACATACCGACCAGGGCAACCCTAAAGATTCAAGTGAATCTAACCGCCCTGCGGTAGGACTCGGGCATCATTGCCTGAGCCTTGGATATACACCTTCATGCCTTTATTCAGTGATGGATTGATCGGCTGGGTAATTGATACCAGCACGCCACTGTTTACCCGCACGATGATCTGTTGCGCCTCTATCGGTTGGTCATATTTTTTCTTCTCTGCGTAATTACCGCCAACCGCACCGGCGAGAGCCCCGGCAACCATGGCGACATCACGTCCGGTGCCATGACCGATCAGGCTGCCGATTCCCAGGCCGCCGAGGCCACCGAGTACAGCGCCGACACCGGAGTCGTGATTGGTCTGCATCTGCGTTAGCGAGATCTGCTCGATCTTCCCTGAGCGAATCTCGATTTCACCGGCGCCGCCATCGGTCGATCCTACGGCGGAACAAGCACTGATCAGCACAGTCACCAACGTAACCGTCAGCCAGGACAAAATAGCTTTCATTGCTGTGCACCTCGTTGTTATTGGTATTTGATGGCAATGCCTTTCAGCTTACGTCCCTGGATCGTTTCAATATCACGGTTCCAAAGTGGGCCTGTCACATAGGCGGCGACCGGCTGAATGTGATCGTAGACGACGACTACCGCGTCTGCGCCAAGTTTGGCGGCTTCTTCACGTAACTTTTGTTCGACCTCAGTAATGGGCGGTGCGGGGTCGACTGTGGCATCGATCAGGATTTCTCCCAGCCGCACATTGGGACGCGTCGGTTCTGTACGTAACACCTGTACTTCACTGGGCAAGGTCGGTGCGGGATGCTCGACTCCGACGTAAGCAGTCGTCTGCGCGTCCACGGATGCACAAGCGCTTAATGCAAGCGCAATGGCGATGAGCGCTGCGAAAAGTAACGGTCTTTGCAATCTTGAAAATTGCAGCGATGAATAGAGATGCATGTCAGCGTTCCTTTGCGTGAGGATTATCGAACCGCCAACGTCTGCCGGCGGTAACTCCAAGGCTCAACTGCGAATGAATGCCCAGAGATCGGCGTTCAGTTTGTCGATCGCCGCCTTGAAGTCCTTGGCGGTAATCTGCTGGCTTTCGTTTTTCAGTTCGGTGCCGAACACCTTGCGCACCACTTTGGCCACGGTCTGGTTGCTCCTGGCGTCGACGAACTCGGCTTCGATGAACAGGGTGGTGTCCTGGTCACGGTGGCCGGTGGCGGCCTGGGTTGCGCCGACGACGGCCGCGATGGGAACCACTTCATACCACTTCATGCCTTCGTTCTCGGCGTTC
>NZ_CATKPX010000018.1:0-125941 GCF_949767755.1 Pseudomonas sp. IT-P4
AATTGCGAAAGCAGTTGGGGTTTTGTTTTTGCGCTCGAAAAAGGGCCGAGCCAGCCAAGGTCAATTGTGAAAAAAATCACACAAACCAGGTTCCACGCTTTTGGTATGGTGCAGCTCATTTTTAAGGGACTGAGTTTGCGCCCCGCCCACGGATCGGCATTCTTTTCAAAGAGTTGCTGCACAAGTGCCTGAACCGATACCCATCAAGGACCACGAGAAAGAGACACGGCTGGTCAACAAGAGACTCATGGCCTGCGCCTTGTTCGTTGCCGCCATTACCTGTGCTCTGGTGGTACGCCTGTATGTCCTGCAAGTAGTCGAGTTCGACTATCACTCGACCATCTCCGAAAACAATCGCGTACATGTCCTGCCGATTACACCGCCTCGCGGGTTGATCTACGATCGCAACGGCGTACTCCTCGCGGATAACCGTCCCAGCTACAACCTGACCATCACCCGCGAACGTGCTATCGATGTAAACGAAGAGCTGGACGAGGTAGTCAATCTGCTGCACTTGCCCGCTGAAGATCGCTCACAGTTCGACAAGGCGATGAAGCAGGCACGTCACCCCTTCGTACCCGTGACCTTGTTCTATGAGCTGAGCGAAGAACAGATTGCCGTACTCGCAGTGAACGAGTTCCGCCTGCCGGGCCTCGATGTCGAGCCGCAGTTCGTTCGGCACTATCCATTGGGCGAGCACTTCGCTCATTCGGTCGGCTACGTCGGACGTATCAACGAGAAAGAGTCAAAGGCGCTGGATACGGTCGAGTACCGAGGCACCCAATCCATCGGCAAGACCGGGATCGAAAAATTCTACGAGTCACAGTTGCACGGCCATGTCGGTTACGAGGAAGTCGAAACCAATGCCCAGGGCCGCGTGCTGCGAGTGCTCAAGCACACTGACCCGGTGCCCGGCGAAGACATTGTCCTGAGCCTTGACGTCAAGCTTCAGGAAGCCACCGAGCACGCCTTGGGGGATCGCCGTGGTTCGGTGGTCGCGCTGGATCCGTCGACCGGTGAAGTGCTGGCCATGGTCAGCAACCCGAGTTTCGATCCAAACCTGTTCGTCACCGGTATCAGCTCCAAAGAGTACTCCGCGCTACGGGACTCCATCGACCGACCGCTGTTCAACCGTGTGTTGCGCGGTCTCTATGCGCCGGGTTCGACCATCAAGCCGGAAGTGGCAATCGCCGGCCTCGATACCGGTGTCGTCACGCCACAGACCCGTGTGTTCGACCCCGGTTATTACCAACTGCCGGATTTTGATCACAAGTACCGCAACTGGAACCACAGCGGCGACGGCTGGGTGGATATGGATGCGGCGATCATGCGCTCCAACGACACCTACTTCTATGACCTGGCACACAAGCTGGGTATCGATCGCCTGCACGACTACATGGCCATGTTCGGGCTGGGTGAGAAAGTCTCCCTGGACATGAATGAAGAATCCCCCGGCCTGATGCCATCCCAAGCCTGGAAGCGCGCCACCCGTCGTCAGGCCTGGTTCCCGGGAGAGACGGTGATTCTCGGTATCGGCCAGGGCTACATGCAGGTCACGCCGCTGCAGTTGGCCCAGGCTACGGCGCTGATTGCCAACAAAGGCGTATGGAATCGCCCGCACCTGGCCAAAACCGTGGACGGTGTCGCGCCGGTGGATGAGCATCCGATGCCGAACATTCTGCTCAAGGATCCTCGCGATTGGGAGCAGGTAAACCACGGCATGCAGATGGTGATGCATGACGCCCGCGGGATTGCCCGGGCGGTAGCGGCGGGCGCGCAGTACCGTATTGCCGGCAAGAGCGGTACCGCACAAATGGTGGCGATCAAGCAGGGCGAACGTTACAACCGGGAGAAAACCCGCGAGCGTAACCGCGACAATGCCTTGTTCGTCGGTTTCGCTCCGGCCGAGCACCCGAAGATCGTGATTTCGGTGATGATCGAAAACGGCGAAGCCGGCGGTCGCGTCGCCGGACCGGTCGTGCGAGAGATCATGGACGCCTGGCTACTCGATCAGGATGGCCACCTCAAGCCGCAGTACGCCGCGCCGAGCAAGGCATCGGGCGATCCTCACGTCTGAACCCCTTATGGCTTCACAGCACAGGCTCACGGATGCTGAGCATGTGCTGGAAGCTTTCGAGGAACACCGTTTCGGCCTGGCTCATCTTCTGTTCGCGATTCCACAACAGCTGGATATCGAAATCCACCACCCCTTCTTCCGGCGGCAAGCGCCAGAGCAGACCTTGCTCGACGTCCCGGCGCACCAGATGGGTGGGCAAGGCGCCGATGCCGTAACCTGCGCAGATCAGGCGGTAAATTTCTTCGAAGCTGGTGGAAGAGGCGACGATCTTGCCGGTGAAGCCTTGCTGGTCGCGGAATAGCGTCAGGGGCGAAAGATTGCCGCCCAATTGATCGCTGGTGAAGCTGACAAAGTTTTCCGCGGCCAGTTGTTCCAGGGCCAGGTTCTCTTGTCCGAACAACCGATGACGCTGGCCACAAAAGTAAGCATAGGTCTCTCGAAACAGTACCCGTTGCTCCAGCCGCGGCTGCGGCAGGCGGCACAGGCCGACGCCGATGGTTGCGGTCTTTTGCAGCAGCGAACTGATGATGTTCGAACTGCCCATCACCTCGACTTCCAACTCGATTTTCGGATGGGTTTCATGGAAATCCGCAAGGAAGTCATCGTAATGCCGCGCCTGCACGCCGCTGACGGTGAGGATGCGGATCTTGCCCACCACATCATCGTGGCGACTCTCCACCACTGTCCCCAGGCGTGAAATATCCCCGTAAATATCCGCCGCAATGCGCAGGACTTCTTCCCCGGTTTCCGTCAGGTCAAAGCGTCGTCCGCTACGGGCAATCAACACGCATTCCAGTTGTTCTTCCAGTCGTTTCAGCGCCTGGCTGACCGCCGACTGGGTGATGTGCAGTCGCGCGGCGGCGCGGCTCATGCTGCCTTCCTGGCCGATGACCAGATAGGTGCGCAGCAGGTTCCAGTCGAGGCGGTCATTGAGAAAGCGCCGGCCGACCCACGGGTTGGAAGTGGAGGGCATAAAACCTCATGTAGTAGCAGTGCTAATAGTAAAGATAAGAATTTGAAAATTGACTAATCCTGGCATGGAAGCGATAAAGCCCACAAGCGCCACAGAGCGCAACCGTCATCAGCCTTAACACCTGCCCAAAAACTATAAGTACACAGGGTCCTTGCATGCACACTACTCCCCAACCGCGCCGAGCCGCGGCCGCTGCCTTCATTGGCACGACCATCGAGTTCTACGACTTCTACATCTACGCCACCGCGGCGGCGCTGGTCCTCGGGCAAGTGTTCTTCCCCAGCAGCGACCCGGTCATGAGTACCCTCGCTGCATTCGGCAGTTTTGCTGTCGGCTTCATTGCCCGGCCCATGGCCGGGATGGTGTTTGGTCATCTGGGTGATCGTCTCGGGCGCAAGAAAATGCTGTTGGTGACCATGGCCCTGATGGGCATCGCCACCGCGGGTATTGGCCTGTTGCCGAGCTATGCCAGCGCCGGCATCTGGGCGCCCGTCGGCCTGATCGTGCTACGTGTCATTCAGGGCATTTCGGTCGGTGGCGAGTGGGGTGGGGCGGTGTTGATGGCCAGCGAGCATGCGCCGGCCAAGCGCAAGACGTTTTATGCCTCGTTCGCGCAACTGGGCAGCCCGGCCGGTTTGTTGCTGGCGCTGATCGCTTTCCGTCTGGTGACGTCCCTTGAGCCTGAGGAGTTCCTCGCCTGGGGTTGGCGCCTGCCGTTCCTCGCCAGCGGCGTGTTGATGATGGTCGGCCTATTGATCCGCTCCGGCGTTCACGAGTCGCCGGAATTCGCCAAGGCCAGGGACAACAACGAGACCGCCAAATACCCGGTGATGGACGTGATCCGCACCTGCTGGCGGCAGATCCTGTTCGCCGCCGCGGCCGTGACCATTGGCTCGGCCGGGTTCTTCTTCACCAACACCTTCATGATTACCTACGTCACCCAATACCAGGGCATCGCCCGTTCGACGATTCTCGATTGCCTGTTTCTGGTAACCGTCATCCAGTTGCTCTCGCAACCGCTCTCGGCGTTGATCGCCGAGCGTATTGGCGAAGATCGCTTTCTCAAATGGGTCGCGCTGCTGTGCATGGTTACGCCATACCCGATGTTCCTGCTGGTAGGCACGCAGAACATTGTGTTCATGACTGCCGGCATTGCCCTCGCGGTGGTGATTCTCTCGGCGCTGTACGCGGTGATCGCCGGCTACATGACCCAGGCCTTCCCGGTGCACCTGCGCTACTCGGGCATTTCCATCGCCTACCAATTGGCTTGCGCCGTGGCCGGTGGCACCACGCCGCTGATCGGCACCCTGCTGGCCAGCAAGTTTTCCGGACAATGGTTGCCGCTGGCGGTGTTCTTCACCTTGCTCTCGGCCCTGTCCCTGATCGGTGTTTGCGGTCTGGCCCGCCTGCGCGCCAACCCGGTCGTCACCCACGCTGCCAAAGAGGTGTATTCGTGAGTAAACCTGCACACATCGACCCGGTTGAATGGCAAGCCCGTTGCGAACTGGCTGCGCTGTATCGACTGGTCGCGCACTTTCGCATGACCGACTTGATCGACACCCACATCACCCTGCGGATACCTGGGCCGGAGCACCACTTCCTGATCAACCGCTACGGGGTGATCTTCGACCGCATGCGTGCCTCTGATCTGGTGCGCATCGATCAGGACGGGCGGGTGGTCGACCCGGAGTACGCCGGCCATCGGGTCAACGCCGCCGGCTTCGTCATTCACTCGGCGATCCACATGGCGCGCCCGGACCTGAACTGTGTGATCCACACCCACACTGCAGCGGGCATGGCGGTCGCGGCGCAGAAACAGGGCTTGCTGCCGATCAGTCAGCATGCGCTGAAGTTCTACGGCAAGCTGGCCTATCACACCTACGAGGGCATCGCGCTGTCGCTGGATGAGCGCGAGCGCTTGATCGCCGACCTCGGTCCGCACCGGGCAATGATCCTGCGCAACCACGGTTTGTTGGTGGGTGGTTCGGGCGTGGCCCAGGCCTTCCAGGAAATCCACTTCCTGGAGCGGGCCTGTCAGGCCCAGGTGCAGGCGCTGGCCGGTGGTTCCGCCTTGCATTACCCGTCGCCGCAAGTGTGCGCGCACACCGCCGAACAGTTTGACCGTGATGAGCAGGACAACATCATCGACCTGGCCTGGGAGGCCGCCCTGACGTTGATCGAATCCCAGCGCGAGTCTTATTTGTCATGAACGCCGTCATCAATACCGTGGTTCTGCTGTCCCGCGACACCTTGCTGCTCAAGCAATTGCAGACAGCGTTTGCCCGCAGTGCGCCGCAGCTCACCGCCGTGCTGGCCGATGATCCACGGGCCGCGGATGCGCAGATGGCGGCGTGCTGGTTTCCCTTGCCGGGCAGTCTCGGCGCATTGCCGAACCTGCAGGTGATCCACTCGGTGGCTGCCGGTATCGATCACCTCGATCACGATCCGTCATGCCCGGACCTGCCGATTTGCCGCGTGGTTGATCCGGGCCATCGCCAAGGCATGACCGAGTACGTGCGCTGGGCGGTGATCCACTATCACCGCGGTTTCGACCAGGTGTTGGCGCAACAGCGGGAGCAACGCTGGGAGCGGCCGCTGCAACGGGCGGCGGGGCAGTTCAAGGTCGGTGTGATGGGGCTCGGATCGCTGGGCAGCGCGATTGCTCTGGACCTGGTCGCAGCCGGTTACGACGTGCGCGGCTGGGCACGGCGCAGCAAGGATTTGCCGGGTGTGCGCACGTTCGCCGGGGCTGATGCGTTGCATCCGTTTCTCGATGGCGTCGAGTTGCTGATCAACCTGCTCCCGCTGACCAGCGAAACCCGCGGCATCCTTGGGCGAGCCACTTTCGAACAACTCGCCAACGGCGCGGCACTGGTCAACAGTGGGCGCGGCGGTCATTTGAACATCGACGATCTCGAACAGGCACTGGCGAGCGGGCAATTGCGTGGCGCCTTGCTGGATGTCTTCGAACAGGAACCGCTGCCGATCGATCACCGGCTCTGGACAATGCCCGGTGTCACCATCACCCCGCACATGGCCTCGGCGGCATCCCATGACTGTATTGCCGAGCAAGTAGCGGAGAACTTTCGTCGATTGAAGTCCGGCAAACCGTTACTGAACTGTGCCGACCGATTGTTGGGTTACTGAACCCAGCGTTATCCAACCAATAAAAATCCCCGGCTCGCTCGCTGCGTTTAGTCCGTCAGCCGTTGTTGCAGGCTTTCGAGAAAGATCGTCTCGGCCCGGCTCATGCGCTGCTCGCGGTTCCACAGCAAATGAATGTCCACATCGGCAATCCCTTCGTGGGGCGGCAGGCGCCAGAGCAATCCGGCGTCGACGTCCGCCGCCACCACGTGTTCGGGTAAGCAACCGATACCGAAGCCGGCGATCACCAGTCGCCGGACTTCTTCCAGGCTCGGTGACGACGCGACGATACGGCCGCTGAAACCCTGCTGATCGCGAAAAATCGTCAGCGGCGAGAGCATGCCGCCGATCTGGTCGCTGGTGAAGCTGACGAAGTTTTCCCGCTGCAAATCCCCTTCGGCGACGTCCTGTTGGCCGAACAATGCATGATGCTTGCCGCAGAAAAACGCATAGCGCTGACGCAGGAACAAACGCTGCTCCAGGCGCGGTTGCGGGCGCCGATTGAGGCTCAGGCCAAGGGTCGCGGTTTTTTCCTGGAGGGCGCTGACGATGTCGGAACTGCGCATCACATCGACTTCCAGATCCACTCGCGGGTGCTGTCGATGAAAGTCCGCAAGGAAGTCGTCGAAGCGCTCGGAGAAGATCCGGCTGATGATCAGCAACCGCACTTTGCCGATCACTTCATCGGCCGGTTGTTCCAGCACGCTGCTGACCTGGGACATTTGCCCGTAGATTTCCCCGGCCAGGGTGAAGATCTGCTCGCCGACTTCGGTCAGGGCAAAACGTGGCCCGCGACGGGCAATCAGTTGGCGGCCCAGTTGTTCTTCCAGGCGCTTGAGTGCCTGGCTCACTGCCGGTTGCGTCAGGTGCAGGCGGGCGGCGGCGCGGCTGATGCTCTGCTCCTGGCCAATCACCCGAAAGGTGCGCAGCAGGTTCCAGTCCAGGCGGTCATTGAGCAGGCGTTGCATAGGCGCTCAGCAGAAAGTCAGGGGCCAATGGGGAGAGTCGACGGCTTGCACACATTCTGCGCAAGCCGTGGAGAATCTGCAGTCGCGGGATCGTAACACTGTTGGAGCGCAGCTGAGGCAATTCGGATCTGCAAAAAAACTCATGCGTAGGCGAGGGCTTTTTCTTCCAGCAGTTCCTCATACAAGGCCGTCCATTTGCGGCCCATTTCATCCGCCGTGAACAGATTTTGATAACGGGCCTGGGCCTTCTCGCCCATTTGCGCCGCCAGCACCGGTTTTTCCCAAAGCGTGCGCATCGCCTCGCGAAATGCCGGTGGATTGCTCGGTGGCACCACCAGTCCGGTCTCGTTATGAATGTTGATGTAACTGGTGCCAGTGCCAATTTCACTGGAGATCATCGGTTTACCATACATCGCGCCTTCCAGCAGCGAAATGCCAAAGGCTTCGGAGCGCAGGTGCGATGGGAACACGATGGCATAGCTCAGTTGCAGCAGCGCTACTTTGTCCTCGTCCCCCAGACGCCCGAGGAAGTGAACATTGCGCAAACCCAAGGCGGCCGCCTGGGCATGCAGCTCTACTTCCAGTGGGCCGGCACCGACAATCACAGTCGGGTAATCCAGGTCCTTCAGGGCGTCGAGCAGGATGTGCAAACCTTTGTAGTAGCGCATCACACCCACAAACAGAAAGAACTTATCGCCTAGCTTTTGCCGCCAGTGAGCCATTCGATCACTGTCCGGCTGAGGATAACCTGTCTTGTTCAACCCATAGGGGATCACTCGGGTCTTGTGTTGAAACTGTTGCAACACATCACTGGTGTGCAGGTAATTGGGCGATGCAGCGACGATCCGGTCGGCGCTGTGCAGAAAGCGATTCATCAGCGGCCGGTAAAGTTTGAGCAGGTGTTTCTGGCGGATGATGTCCGAGTGGTACGTCACCACGCTGGGTTTGTTCAGGCCACTGGCGAAATGCACCAGGTCCATGAATGGCCATGGAAAGTGGTAATTGACTACGTCGGCCTCGGCTGCCAGCTCGCGAAACTGTTTGAAGACGCTCCAGGAAAACCCTGTGGAGGCGAACTGAATGTCGAGCCTGGCTCGATGGACTTCATGCTGGGAGATCTGCATCACCGGCGGTGTCGGGTCGGCACTGAGCGTCAGCACCTTGCCTTCAACGCCGTGCAGGGCACCGCTTTCGCACAATTGGAAAATCACTTGTTCGATCCCGCCGACCGAGTCAGGCAGGTACGTCTTGAAAAAATGAAGAACTCGCATTCAACCTCCCATTGCCTGGCGGTAAGCGCTGGCCGTGACTTGCGCACAGCGTTCCCAGGTAAAAAGCCTTGCCTGTACCAACCCGGCTTCTCGGCATGCCTGCCAATGCGCTAGATCCTCGATCAGACGACTCATTGCATCGCGCAAGCCGTCGGTTTCATCCGGTTCAACATAGTTACCCGCAGAGCCTGCCACTTCGGGCATGGCTGAGCGTCTGGTCAGAATGACCGGCGTGCCGCAGGCCATGGCCTCCAGCACCGGCAGGCCAAAACCTTCGTAAAGCGACGGAAAAATCAATGCCCGGGCACCGGCCAACAGCTGCGCAACGTGCTCGTCAGGCAGATAGCCGAGCAAACAGACATGACCGCAGGCCAGGGCCTGATGCAACTCTTCGCTGAACTGCTCGCGCTGCCAGCCGGCCATGCCGACGATCAGCAATGGAAAACGCTGACGGACTGATTCCGGCAATCGCGCGTGGGCGCGCAGGGCGAGGGACAGGTTCTTGCGCGGTTCCAGGGTACCGACACAGAGGAAGTATTCCCGCGCTTCGACGCCATGGGTCTTGAGTACGGCGTCGATAGCCTCGGGGGATCGCGGGTGAAAACGCGCGGCTACACCCAGCGGTGCGACGACAAATCGCTCGGCCGGTAATCCGAAATGCGCCTGGGCTTCGTCAGCAATGAACTGCGAGTCGGTAAGAATCAGGCTTGCCTGTCGCACGCCATCGGTCACGCGCCGTTCGATTTCTCGCAAGCGCGCCGGTGGCTGCGTTTCGGGATAGTGCAGGTGAGTCAGGTCATGCAGGGTGATGACGGTCGGGCCGTCGAACGACAGCGGCCACAAACTCGGTTCGTGATAGAGATCGATGGCTTGCGCGCGGCCTTGATCGAAGCGTTTCTGCTCCAGCCACCGTCGGGCCTGATAGGCGCCCGGGATCTGTCGCAGCAATGGTGTCAGCCGGGAATAGCCGGGCATGGCTGCCTCAGGCAGCACAGAGCTCCAGCCCCAGCCATGAAACAGCGCCAGTTCAACATCCGGTTCACTCGCCAAGGCGTTCGCCAGTTCGGCGACGTAATGGCCGATGCCGGTACGTGGCGCCTGGAGTATCCGCGCGTTAAGGGCAATTCGCATGTTGCCTCTCTTGCATGAGCGGCACGTCGACAAGATTGCGCAGGGTGCGTGAAGCCAGTTGCGCACTGGCTTCACGCCAGCCGATCCAGCGCCAGTCCACGACGTCGCGAGTGGCCGGGAATTGACCGCTGTTCTCGAAACCAATGACCAGATCAGCCAGGCTTTTTGGCTCGGCCAGATCGAAGTACGCCATGAACTCGCCGCCTATTTCACGAAAGACCGCAATGTCGCTACCCATGGCCGGCAGTCCACGCTGCATGGCTTCTACCAGCGGCAGGCCGAAGCCTTCCACAAAAGACGGAAACACCAGTGAGCTGGCATGGTGGTAGGCATGCTCGAGGCTGGTGTCGCTCAGGTCATTGAACATGAACAGTCGTTGGTTCAGTTGGGGGTGATTGCGTATCCGGGCCAGCAGCGCATCGCATTTCCAGCCGATTCGCCCGGCAATGCACAGGCGGGCATTGGAGCCTGCCGCCCAGGCCCGTTCGAAGGCGTCCAGCAGGTAGTCGTGGTTCTTGCGCGGTTCGATGGTACTGACCATCAAAAATACCGGTTCCGGCGTCGCGAACAGCCGCGCAAGACGCGGTTCCACGGCTTCGCTGACTTCGCTCAAATCAAGTTCGGAGCCCAGGTGGAAATAGTCGAACCACAATGCATTGGCCTTGGCCGAGCCCAGGCGGCGCTGAACCTCATCACGCACCTGGTCACGCACCGTGGCGGAAATGGCCACGTAGCCATCGGCGGTTTGAGTGATCCAGTCGAACCACTCGTTGAACACCTGCACCAGCCGTGTGTCGTAGAACTGTGGGTGAGTCAGGGGAATCAAATCGTAGATCACTGAAACAATGCCCACGCCTTCACGTTTGAGCTGTTCGGCAAACGGGAAAAAGTCGGTGTGCCAGGACGAATCCAGCAACACCAGTTGATCTCCCGGTTGGTGCTGCAGCGGCGTGCAACGTTTGGGCAGTTGATACTGGTTGATGCCCTCGATCACACGCAGTGGAAGGCCGAAACAGGTAACCGCTGTCACCCGGTAGGCCACGTGCAGCAGGCGCTTGATCACTCGCGAGTTGCTTCGGTTGTGCAGGCGCTGATGCAGTTGCCAGAAGCGGTGAGCCAAGCGCCCAAGTCGTCCGCCAAAGGCCATCAAGGCATCGAAAATCGGAATGTTCAGCGCGCCGAGTTTCAGTACCCGATAGAGTTTGCCTTTAAGCAATACAACCGGGATGCATTCAACGCCGTCCACAGACTCCGGTAGCTGATTGACGACGTTGCGCACCACTCGCTGAATGCCCGAATTGACCTTGGGGTGCTGGAATACGTGCGTGCACTCCACCAAAAGACGCGTCATGGCGTGATCTCCGGAGTGACCGGCGCGCTCGAGCGCGTGACAGTGGTCTTCGCGGCCAGCCACGAGCAGCCGACAAAATCTTCCTGGCGGTTGTTGATCACATGGAACACCAACCCGTAATCGCGCCACTCGAAGTTGCGGTCCAGGTGCGAGTCCAGGCGTGACAAGCTCAACGCCACGGAATAGTTACCCTTGCCCAACCCCATGACGAAAGCAAAGCGATAAGTCACGCGCTCGCCAGCCTGCAGATCGGTCAGCGCCTGATCCTGGCGATGGGTGTTGATGCCGTACATGGCCTGGCCCAGGCGATCCTTGATCATGAAGCCCAGTACCAGCCGTTCGATGTCCTGGCGAACCTCGACATTCACCTCCAGCACGACCGGCTGGCCGACTTCGGCGGCGTCGATGGAGCGTTCATTTTTGTCGAGCAAGCGTACGGTCAGAATCCTGGCTTCACCCGTTCCCGAAATGGTACTGAACTGGCCGCCGGCGAGAGCTTCCTGGCGCACGGTCTGTCCCTCACGCTCGGCGAGCAGGGCGTTGTAGTAATCCATGACGGTTTCGGGCTTGTCGTGCATGGCCATATGGCCGTTTTCCAGGAGAATCGCCGAGTCGCAGATCGACTGAATCGCCCCACGGTCATGGGAGACGATCAGCAGCGTGGTACCGGCTTTGCGAAAGCTGCGGATGCGGTCGAAACTTTTGTGCTGAAAGTAGGCGTCGCCCACCGACAGTGCTTCGTCGACGATCAATATGTCCGGGCGCCGCGCGGTGGCCACGCTGAACGCCAGACGCATTTGCATACCGCTGGAATAGGTGCGCACCGGGTGGTCGATGGCGTCGCCTATTTCCGCGAAACGTTCGATTTCCGGCATCAACGCTTCTATCTCTTCGACCTGCATGCCCAGCAGTTGCCCGGCCATGACCGCATTCTGCCGACCGGTAAAGTCCGCATGAAAACCCATGCCCAATTCCAGCAGGGCGGCGACGCTGCCTTCGAGCTCAATGGTTCCGCAGGTGGGATGGGTGGTGCCGGTGATCATCTTCAACAAGGTGCTTTTGCCGGCACCGTTGATCCCGACGATACCCACCGATTCTCCGGGTGCAATCTGGAAGGTCACGTCCTGTAGCACCCAGTGCTGACGATGGCGGATCGGCGAGAACGGGACCAGCCATTCAACCAGTCGACTCCAGCGTGTAGGGTATTGTTTATAGGCCTTGCCCAGGCCGGTGACGCGTATGTGTCCCATCAGAGTTCATCCACCATTTCACCGACTCTCTGCCGAAACAGCCGCAACCCGATGAAGAAGAGCAATACGCTGGCGACCATGATCGGCAGCAGCGAACTCCAGACAGGCCATTGGCCGTACAGGAAGATGTTCTGGTAGCTGGTGATCAGGTTGGTCAGGGGATTGAGTTGCAGCAAGCGCTGGACCCAATCGGGCAGGATGCTCATCGGATAAACGATTGGCGTCAGCCAGAACCAGAATTGCAGACAGATGGCGAAAAATTGCCCGACATCGCGAAAAAACACATTCAATACGCCAAGAATAATCCCCAGCCCGGCACAGAACATCACCTGTAATACCAATAGAGGAATGAGCGCCAACAGCACAAGGCCCGGTAGTCGACCGGTGATCAACAGAAAGCCGAGGAACAGGCTGATGATGATTGCGAAGTTGATACCGGCATTCAACAGCACGATCACGGGCAAGCAGATCCGTGGGAAGCTGATTTTTTTCAGCAGATTGGCGTTATCCAGAAACATGTTCTGGCTGCGCACCGTGATTTCTGCAAACAGTCCCCAGGTCAACAACCCGGCGCAGAGATAGATGCTGTAGGCCATGCCGTCATCTACCCCTGGCAAACGGGCACGCATGATGTGGGAAAAAATCACGGTGTAGACAATGATCATCGACAGCGGATTGAGCACGGTCCACAGGGCACCGAACAACGAATTGCGATAACGCGCCTGAAACTCTCGCTGGACGCTACCGAGGATGAACCCCCGATAGCTGCTCAGCGTGCGGTAAAGGGAAAGCAGCATTCAAACCGTCCTGCCGTATTGATCTTCGAAGCGGACGATGTCGTCCTCTCCCAGGTATTCGCCGCTTTGCACTTCGATGATCACAAGGTCGATCACGCCGGGATTCTCCAGGCGATGCTTGTGACCGGCGGCAATGAAGGTCGATTCGTTCTTGGCCACCAGATGAGTGCCGGTGCCATTGTTGGTGACCTTGGCCATGCCTTCGACCACCACCCAGTGTTCATTGCGATGGTGGTGCATCTGCAACGACAACTTGGCACCGGGCTTGACCACGATGCGTTTGATCTTGAAGCGCGGGCCTTCCTCCAGCACGGTGTAGGTGCCCCATGGCCGGCTGACCGTACGGTGCAGGCGATAGGCTTCGTGCTCTTTGTCCTTGAGTTGCCTGGCCACCCGGCGCACATCCTGGGCGCGGTCGGCGTGGGCCACCAGCACCGCGTCGGCGGTGTCGACGATAATCAGGTTATCCACGCCCACGGTCGCGACCAGACGGTTGTCGCTCTGGACGAAGTTGTTGTGGCTGTCGATGAAAACCGACTCGCCGACGGTGCGGTTGTTTTGTGCATCCGCCGGTACCAGTGCGGCCACCGCACCCCAGGAGCCGATGTCGCTCCAGTCGAAACGGGCGGGCACGACGACCACCTTGTCGGAGCGCTCCATCAACGCATAGTCGATGGAAATGTCCATGATTTCGCCGAACAGGGCCGGCGACAGTTCCTGCTGCAGGCTCCCCGCGTTTTCCACTGCGGCGCTGGCGGCCATGCAGGTCTGCGCCTGCTCCAGCAAGTCGGGAGCATGGATTTGCAGTTCGGCCAGTACGCTGGCAACCGAGAAGCAGAACATCCCGGAGTTCCACAGGAAATTGCCGCTTTCCAGGTAATGAGTCGCGGTTTGCAGGTCCGGTTTTTCGACGAAACGCCGCACGCCGGCAGCGCCTTTGTCGTCCAGCGGTGTGCCGGCTTCAATGTAGCCAAAACCGGTTTCCGGAGCAGTCGGCACCACACCGAAGGTCACCAGGTGACCGCTCCTGGCCAATGTCATGGCATGCTCGACCGCCTCCTTGAGCGCATCGACATTGACGATCAGATGGTCGGCGGGCATGACCAGCATGATCGCCTCGTCGCCATGCAGGGCCTGGAGGGAGAGGGCGGCGGCAGCGATGGCCGGCGCCGTGTTGCGCCCCGTCGGCTCCAGCAGGAAGTGCCCGCGATGACGGCCCAGGTGCGCGTCCCGAAAGTGATCCTTGCTCTGGAAGTAGTACTCGCGGTTGGTCACCGTGACGATATCGCCCCAGCCGTCGAGCAGGTCCGCGGCACGCCGATAGGTCTTGCCCAGAAGCGACTGGCCGTCAGGCAAGGCCATGAACGGTTTGGGATGGCCTTCACGCGACACCGGCCACAACCTTGTCCCGGCACCGCCGGAGAGAATCACGGGAATCAGCATGGCCTACTCCTTGGCGACGCGTTTCATGTCCGCATCCATCATCATGCGGATCAAGGTATCCAGGTCGGTTTTTGGTTTCCAGCCCAGCACACGCTGGGCCTTGGCCGGGTTGCCGAGCAGCACTTCGACTTCGGCCGGGCGGAAGAACGCCGGGTCGATCTTCACGAAGTCGCGGTAGTTCAGGCCTACGTGATCGAAGGCGATCCGGCACATCTCGCGCACCGTGGTGGTCACGCCGGTGGCCACCACGAAGTCGTCGGGTTTGTCCTGTTGCAGCATCAGCCACATGGCTTCGACGTAGTCCCCGGCAAAGCCCCAGTCGCGCTTGGCGTCGATGTTGCCCAGGCGCAGTTCCTGCTGCTTGCCCTGCTTGATGCGGGCGGCGGCGTCGGTGACTTTGCGCGTCACGAACTCGATGCCGCGCAGCGGAGACTCATGGTTGAACAGAATGCCGCTGCTGGCATGCAGGTTGAAACTTTCGCGGTAGTTCACGGTGATCCAGTGGCCGTACAACTTGGCCACGCCATAAGGGCTGCGTGGATAGAACGGCGTGTTCTCGTCCTGCTGCTCGGCCTGGATCAGACCGAACATTTCGCTGGTGGACGCCTGGTAGAAACGCGTGTGCGGGCTGAACTGACGAATCGCTTCGAGCAAGTGGGTAACACCCAGGCCGTCGACGATGCCGGTGGTCACCGGTTGATCCCAGGAGGCAGCGACAAAGCTTTGCGCGGCGAGGTTGTAGACCTCGTCCGGCGCCGACTTGATCACCGCGCGCTGCACAGAACAGGCATCGGCCATGTCGCCATCCAGGTAGACGATGTCCGCCTCGACCCCCATCTCGCGCAAGCGCCAGCGCGAGTCGCTGCTGCGGCGCGCGACCAGGCCGTGGACCTTGTAACCCTTGTCGAGCAGCAGCTTGGCCAGATACGCGCCATCCTGGCCGGTGATGCCTGTGATCAATGCACTTTTAGTCATACTTGTCGTACTCGCGTCTCCCAGTCGGACAGGATCGCCCGCAGGGATTGTTGTGTTGTGATTTCAGATTTCCATCCAGTGGTTTCGACCAGCCTGGCAGGGCTGCCGCACACGCGGCGCTGATCCGCGCGGCGAAGTCGCGCAGGGTCCTGGACCAGTTGCAGGTCGACCTGGGCAAGATCTGCCAGCTGTTCGATCAGGCGGCGAATGCTCTGCTCGCGCCCCGAGCAAATGTTGTAGACCTGCCCCGGCGTACCTTTTTCCAGCAAGGCCAGGTAAGCCGAGACCACGTCCCCGACATCAAGGAAATCGCGCGTGACGTCGATGTCCCCGACCTCCAGTTGGGGCCCTTGCAGGCCTTGCTTGATCCGGCAGATCTGACGTGCGGCGCTGGCGATGACGAAGCTGTCTTTCTGCCCTGTGCCGATGTGGTTGAACGGGCGGGCGACCAGTACGGGCCAGTCTTCGCTCAGGCCCCACTGCAAACTCAGGAACTCCGCTGACAGTTTGCTCACGGCATAGGGATTGCGCGGGCAGGGTGGTTGCAATTCAGTGATGGGCAGATGCTCTTCAGCGACCTGGCCATAGACATCGCCGGAGCTGACGTACAGAAACGTGCCGTTGAAGCCGCGCGCCTTGAGAGCTTGCAGCAGGTTCAGGGTGCCCAGCAGATTGATGTTCAGCGTGCGCGCCGGATCACGAAAGGCCTCCGGGACGAAAGTCTGGCCGGCCAGGTGGATCACCGCATCGGGCATTTCCGGCCACAAGCCTTCAAGGCTGTCCGGCGCAGAGAGATCGTAGCGGCAAGGAACAGGCAGCAGCTTCCATTCCGAATTCTCAGCCTGCAAACGCGATTGGATGTGTTGTCCTACAAATCCAGTCAGACCCGTGACAAATAGACGTTTTCTCAACAGCGACCCCCGGGTCATACATTTCATCCATTTCCTAAAGGCTTAATGGAAGGGTCTCACGAACCAACAGGATTACTCATGAAGACGGACGAAATGTTTTGTTGTAGTTGTTTGGTATCCAATCTGTGCCATTTGCTCGGCAATTTCAACAAGTCCAATAGTGACTGGCCAGTTCTCGTCAGCGTAGCCTGATTTATTCTCGTCGGGCGGTTCACGAATCCTCAACGGATGTGGTTAGAATGCCCCTCGTCACGATTATCCGGGGTTCGGCAGCGTCGCTTCGAAACTGCGAGAAACTGACCACTAAAACAAGAACGAAGACGGGCAGCAAGACGATGGGCGAGCGCCAGTAAACACTGACTCGAACCGTATCCTCCCCGTCATAGCGTGAGGCTGCCGGGATGGCGGCCTCACCGTGGGATGCCATGAATTTCATTCTTTACTCCGACGTCAACGACAGCTCCATCAGCCAGAGTCTCGGCCGTCCCGAGTACAGTTACTACTTCGTGCTCAAGGCCTATCGCCCTGTGCTCGAAAGCCTGGGGCGAGTGCATGTGGTGTCCTCCACCGCCGAGGTCGATCCGCTCTACAAACAATTATTGGCCGCTGGCGAAGACAGTCTGTTCCTGTCGTTTACGCCGCCGCAGAAAACCCCGAACGACCTTGAGTGCCCGACGATTTGCGTGGTGGCCTGGGAGTTTGATTCGATTCCCGATGAACAATGGGATAACGACCCGCGCCAGGACTGGACGCAAATGCTGGCGCGGCAGGGCCGGGTGATCACGCTCTCCAGCCATACCGCCCGGGCGATTCGTCGGGCCATGGGCGAAGACTTCCCGGTACTGGTGTTGCCGACGCCGTTGTGGGAAAACTTCGCCGACATTCGTAGTCGCCACACCAGCGTCCCGATCTGCGCCGGCTCGACCCTGGACATCAAGGGTTGCATCTTCGATACGCGCACACTCGGGCTGAGCGCCGATGCACTGATTCCCGTCGTGCCGACCGCCGAGGAACTGGCGGCGCTCGAGGCTGAACTGGAGGCATTGAAGCCACCGCCGCTGACACTCAAGCGCCGCTTGGTGATTGCCCGCCATTACCTGCATATGTGGCGCCTGGACAAAGGTAAATCGCTGCCGATCCCGGTGCATCGCACGCATTTTCTAAGCCAGTGGTACTGGGAAGGGATTCGCGACTTGTTGTCGCAAGCCGCCCATGAGCGTCTCGCTGGCTGGTTGCCGGCCATCGCCGGCCCACAGACGATGGCAGTACCCGAGCCAGAACCGCGACAGTGGCCGGATACCACAGCCCTGGTCGAAACACAGGTTGACGGTGTGGTGTATGTCACCGTGTTCAACCCGCGTGACGGTCGCAAGAATTGGCATCAACTGATCACTGCATTCTGCTGGGCGTTCCGCGAAACGCCTGATGCGACACTGGTGCTGAAGATTACCCAAAGCGATCTGTCGTCCTACCACGACGAACTGATGACGTTGCTCGCGCAGCTTTCTCCGTTCGCCTGTCGGGTGGTGGTCATGCACGGCTACCTGGACGACCCGCAATATGCCCGGTTGTACGAGGCCGCCAGTTACTACGTCAATGCCTCGCGCTGCGAAGGGCTGTGCCTGCCGCTGATGGAGTTCATGGCCAGTGGTAAACCGGTGATTGCCCCGGATCACACGGCCATGGAGGACTACATCGATGAACGTGTGGCGTTTGTGGTCAAGTCCAGCGAGGAGCTGACCATCTGGCCGCAGGACTCTCGCATCATCTACCGCACCCTGCGTTACCGGCCGGATTGGGGTTCGCTGAAAACCGCTTACGAAAACAGCTACCGCCTGGCCAAGGAGCAACCGCTGGAGTATCAGCGCATGTCCCTCGCCGCCGTCGAGCGCATGCACGATTACTGCGCTTTCGCTCCGGTGCAGAAACGCATGGCGGATTTTTTCGGGCTGGCGCCACAGGCTTTGCCGACAGCAACCGTGACGGATACCGCCTCATGCTGATCATCATTCATTCGGAAACCAACCAGCACACCATTGCCCAGAACCTTGGCCGCTCGGAGTACAGCTATTACTTCGTGCTCAAGGAGTACCGACCCGTGCTGGAGCGGCTGGGGCGAGTGGTAGAAGTCAGCGACCCGCGGACCGAAGTCGATGTCTTGTACATGGACTGTTTGTCCCGTGGTGAAGCGTGCGTGTTCCTGTCGTTCTCACCGCCTCATCGCACGCCGGTCAATTTCGCCTGCCCGACGCTGCCGGTGTTCGCGTGGGAATTCAGCACCATCCCCAACGAACCCTTTGCCGGTGACCCGCTCAATGACTGGCGCACGGTGTTGCGGGCAGCGGGTGCGGCGATTACCCATTCCAGCTACACCGTGAATGCGGTGCGCGAGGCGATGGGCGCCGACTATCCGGTCATCGCGGTACCGGCCCCGGTATGGGACCGTTTTTCCGAGCGCGGCGCCCACTTGCAACGTCAGCCCTTGGCCAGTCAGGTGCGTTTGACGCTCAAGGGGTTACTGGCAGACAGCCGCGAACTCGACTTGCGAGCCTTCGGCCCCGTGGCCACTCGCCGAGGTGCGGGTATTGATTTCAAGGCCCCGCCGAGTGAGCACGAGTTGGTCCTCGACGGCGTGATTTACACCTCGGTGTTCAACCCAAGTGACGGGCGCAAGAACTGGGAAGACATGCTCAGTGCCTTTTGCGTGACGTTTCGCGAGGTGGACGACGCAACGCTGGTGCTCAAACTGACGCACCACGATGCCGAAGAAGCGCTGACCGATATCCTTCACCACTTATACAAAAACCAGTCTTACCGCTGCCGGGTCGTGCTGATTTACGGCTATCTGGCTGACGCGGACTATGAGCAACTGGTGCAAGCCACCAGTTACGTGGTTAACACGTCCTACGGCGAAGGCCAGTGTCTTCCGCTGATGGAGTTCATGTCCTGTGGCAAACCGGCGGTGGCGCCACGGACCACGGCGATGATCGATTATCTGGATGCCGATAATGCATTCCTGATTGACTCCACCGATGAGCTGACGGCCTGGCCTCATGACCCGCGCAGGGCGTTTCGCACCTTGCGCTACGTCACCAATTGGGCGTCGTTGTGCAGGGCTTACCAATCAAGCTATGACGTGGCCAAGGGGGATCCCGGGCGTTATGCACAGATGTCCGCGCACGCAGTGGCCAGCCTCGGGAAGTTCTGCAGTCAGGCCACTGCCGGGCAACGGCTTGGCGTATTTTTTGAGCGCCTGTTCGAGAGCCGTGCCGTGGAAACCCCTGAGGCATGATTCGCGCATGGGTCAGACGTTTCTTTGCAGAGACGAAACCCGAGCCACGGCCCGCGCCGTCGCCGGTCGAGCAATCCCGTGTGTCGCCAAGAGACGTGGGCTTGCATGATGCAATGCATGACGGCTGGTTTTCGGGCGACAGCGGCGAATTGCTCAAAGGCTTTGCCATTACCGCCGACGACACTTTGCTGGATGTCGGTTGTGGCGAAGGGGTTGCGACCTTGTTTGCGGTGCGTCAAGGCGCGTCGGTGATCTTCACCGACAGTGAGCACGACAAGGTCCGCGACCTGGCGCGGCAAGTGGACGCGCAGTCGGATAAAGCGAATCTCGGTCTGGTCAGCAACAGCCTGCCGCTGCCTCTGGCCGATGGTTGCGCGAGCAAAGTCGTGTGCATGGAAGTGCTCGAACACATCGACCAGCCAGAACCCTTCATGGCCGAACTCGTGCGCATGGGTCGCCCCGGTGCACTGTACCTGCTGAGCGTACCGTCCCCGGTGGGCGAGCATCTGCAGAAAGGCATTGCCCCTGCCAGCTATTTTCAATCGCCCAATCACGTGCAGATTTTCAGCCCCGAGCGATTCGCCGCGCTGGTGGAAGACGCGGGCCTGGTCATCGAGCATCGTCAAGCCACCGGGTTTTTCTGGGTCATGGGCATGATTTTTTTCTGGGCCAGCGAGCGGGCTGCCGGGCGTGAACTGGGTGGCGCGGTTCGCGACCGGATTCAGGCGCCCTATCCGCCGCTGATGGAGAGCTGGGCGAAAACCTGGCAGGACTTGCTGGCCCAGCCCGACGGGTTGGCGATCAAGCAGATGCTGGACCGGTTCATGCCCAAGAGCCAGGTCATCATCGCCCGCAAACCCCATGTCCAGGAGGGCGCATGAGCAACGAAAAACGGATCATGGACATCGAGTTGCTGCGCGGCATAGCGGTGCTTGGCGTGCTGTTTCATCACCTGCAGGACAGCCTGTTCGCGGCGGCTGTGCCGTTGTTCCAGGCCATCACGTTGTACAGCCAGCCGTGGTGGGGCGTGGATCTGTTTTTTGCGATCTCGGGCTTCGTCATTGCCCGCAGCCTGATCCCGGCCTTGCGCCGTTGCACCACGGGTCAAGAGTATTGGCAACAGACGCGCAATTTCTGGTTGCGCCGGGCCTTTCGATTGCTGCCGTCGGCTTGGCTGTGGCTGGCGCTGATGTTGCTGGCATGCCTTTTCCTCAACCGCTCCGGCGCGTTCGGTACCCTGCACGCGAACATTCAGGCGACGCTGGCCGGCATCGCCCAGTACGCCAACTTCCGCTTTGCCGACAGTTTCTATCGCTACGAGTACGGCACCAGTTTCGTTTACTGGAGCCTGTCGCTGGAAGAGCAGTTCTACCTGCTGTTTCCACTGATGATCGTGCTGTTTCGCAAGCACCTGGTGTGGGCGTTGCTGGCGCTGGTGGCTGTGCAATTGTTGACCTTGCGCACGCCGATCCTGATGGTGGTGCGCACCGACGCGCTGGCCCTTGGCGTGCTGTTGGCGATGTGGAGCGTGCAGCCTTCATATCGGCGCTGGGAGCCGACTTTCCTGCGTCGTCCCTGGGCCGGCTTGTCGGCATTGCTCGGCATTGCACTGGTGCTCGGTTTCATGGCAACGGACCGTTTCACCTTTACCCATTATCGAATCGGTGTGATTGCGCTGTTGTGTGCGCTGCTGGTGTGGATCGCGTCCTACAACCGTGATTACCTGATGCCCAAGGGAATGTTCAAGAACCTGATGACCTGGGTCGGCAGTCGCTCCTACGGGATTTACCTGATCCATATCCCGGCCTACTTGCTGGTTCGTGAGTTCATTTTCCGGTTACAGGCTGCCGGGCTGCCCAGTCCGGCTGGCCATCCGATTCTGATGTTGCTGATGGCTGGCAGCCTGATCGTGCTGCTGAGCGAACTCAACTATCGCTTCATTGAAATGCCCATGCGCAACCGCGGCGCCTCGCTGGTCAAACGCCTGGGCAACTCCCGAACAGCCGTCCCATCCTCTGGAGCCACCTCATGCTGAGCCTTTTGAAGAAACTCACGGCGGGCACGCCCGCGCCTGTGCAGCCAGAGGCACCGCCCGCGGCGCCAGTGGCGGAGAAGGTCGATCCCTACATGCTCGGCCTGCACGACGCGATGCTCAGCGGCTGGTTCAATCAGCAGACTGGCGAACTGTTCACCGGTTTCCCGGTGACCCCCGAGGACACGCTGCTCGATGTTGGCTGCGGCGACGGCGGCAACGTGCATTTCTGCGGGATGCGCGGGGCGAAGATCATCATCGCTGATATCGACGCGGCCAAGGTCGAAGCGACCCGCCTGCGCCTTAGCGATACACCGGCCCGCGACGTCGAATGCCACGTCACCGACTGCAACCCGCTGCCGATTGCCGATGGGACCGCCACGCGGGTGGTGTCCACCGAAGTCATCGAGCACGTGGACGATCCGGCGCAGTTCCTCGCTGAGCTGGTGCGCGTCGGTAAACCGGGCGCGCTGTATCTGCTGAGCGTCCCGCACCCCAGCTCCGAAGACCTGCAGAAAGATATCGCGGCGGCCGAGTATTTCCAGAAGCCCAATCACATCCGCATCATCAGCGAAGCGCAGTTCAAGGCCATGGTCAGCGATGCCGGCCTGGAAGTGATCAGCCACAGCCAGTACGGGTTCTACTGGTCGATGTGGATGCTGTTGTTCTGGGAAGCCAAGGTCGATTTCAGCAACCCGGACCATCCGTTGCTCAACCACTGGGCGGATACCTGGCAGGCGATCCTGGCTTCACCACGGGGGGCGCAGATCAAGCAGGCGCTGGATGCGGTGGTGGCGAAAAGTCAGGTGATCATTGCGCGCAAGCCCTGATCAGCAAAGCTCACCCGGGCGAGGCCGCGAACTCAAGCCTGATCGCCCGGGTACACCCACATAGCTCTTGCCCATTATTGGCTAGAGCGAACAGCCCCACCATCAATCAACAGGTTCTGTCCGGTCAGGTAGCCCGCCTGGCTGCTGCAGACGAAGGCACAGAGGGCACCGAACTCCTCGGCTGAACCGAAGCGTTTGGCGGGAATTTCGCTACGGCATTGGTCAAGGAACACCTCACTGTCCTGCCCCGACTCCTGGGCCGCCGCGACCAGGTTGTCACGCAGTCGATCGGTGTCGAACGAGCCTGGTTGCAGGTTGTTGATCGTCACATTGCGACTGGCAATGTTTTCTTGCCGGGCAAGCCCTGCGACAAACCCAGTCAGGCCACTGCGCGCACCATTGGACAGGCCCAGGCTTTCGATAGGGGACTTCACGGCACTCGAGGTGATGTTGATGATTCGACCAAATCCACGTGCCGCCATACCGTCGACCGTTGCCTTGATCAACTCGATAGGCGTCAGCATGTTGGCATCCAGCGCCTTGAGCCAGATGTCGCGATTCCATTCGCGGAAATCCCCGGGGGGAGGGCCCCCGGCATTGTTGATCAGGATATCGAAATGCCCGTGGGCCTTGAGCGCTGCCGCCCGACCCTCGGGCGTCGAAATGTCTCCAGCGACGGCGATGACCGTCACTTCAGGGTTTATCGCCCTGAGCTGACGGGCTGTTTCATTCAGCGCCTGTTCGCCCCGTGCGGTGATCACCACGTTCACGCCTTCGTTGACGAGTGCCTGTGCACAGGCTTTTCCCAGACCTTTGCTGGCGGCGCATACCAGTGCCCAGCGTCCTGCTATTCCCAGATTCATGTACGTTTTCCTGAAAGAAGGAAGTTCGAAGAAAGCGGTTGCCTGTTCATGCATGATCCAGCGTTGCGGACAGGTTCGGCGATCGGGTACTGATGCCCATGAAGCGTCGCACGCGTTCTCCTTCGGCTTCGCATCGTATGGTTTGCGGTGCGGCATCCAGTTGGATATTACCGTTCTCCATGAATACGACCCGGTCGGATATCGACATGGCAAAGTCCATTTCGTGGGTCACGATCAGCATGGTCATGCCTTCTTTGGCCAGGTCGCGGATCACGTTCAGCACGTCGTTGACCAGTTCCGGGTCGAGGGCTGAGGTCGGCTCGTCGAACAGCATGATTTGCGGTTCCATCGCCAGGGCTCGAGCGATCGCCACGCGCTGTTGCTGCCCGCCGGAGAGCTGGTGCGGGTACTTGTGGGCATGGGCCAGCAGGCCGACCTTGTCCAGTAGCGCATAGGCACGATGTTCACTCAGCTCGCCCGGCTGACCGTGGTAACGGGGCGCCAGGGTGACGTTGTCGAGAATGGTGCGGTGCGGGAACAGGTTGAAGTTCTGGAACACCATGCCGATGTGCCGCACGCCTTTGCGCAGGCGGGTGCTGTTGGGTTTGTCCGACGCTTCGATGAATTTTTCGCCGAACAGCAGGATGTCGCCGGTATCGATGCTTTCCAGGCCGTTGACGGTGCGGATCAGCGAAGTCTTGCCGGAGCCGGATGGCCCGATGATCGAGACCACCTGGCCGTATTCGACATTCAGGTCGATACCCATCAGCACCTGGTGGGTGCCATAGCTCTTCTGGATGTTCTTCAGTTGCAGGATGGGCGTCGCGTTGTTGCCGGCGGCTTTGCGCGCAGTGTCGGGCAAGGCTTCGGCGCTGGCCTTGAACCTGGCGATGGTGGCCGCGTCGAGCGTGTGCGGCTTGCGGAAGTTCAGGTCCAGGTAGCGCTCCAGGCGCTGCAGGAAATAACCGAACACGGTGACGATCAACACGTAATACACGCCTACCGCCGCCAGGGTTTCCATGACCAGGAAGTTGGTGGCATAGAGGCGTTGGCCGACCGTGAGGATTTCGGTCAGGGAGATGACCGAGACCAGCGAGGTCAGCTTGACCACTGTGATGTATTCATTGATCAGCGTGGGCAGCGAAATGCGGAAAGCCTGAGGGATCACGATCAGGCGTTGCATGCCGAGCAGGCCGACACCCAGCGCGCGCCCGGCTTCCTTCTGGCCCTTGGCCACGGAGATCAGGCCACCACGATGGATTTCCGCCATGTACGCCGCTTCAGTGACCACCAGGGCCAGCAACCCTGCGTAGAAGGGGTTGGACAGAATCGGTCCGCTGCCGGGAAACAATTGCGGCAGGTTGTAGACGAAGACCACCAGCACCAGCAACGGAATGCTGCGGAAGAACCAGATGTAGACCGCGGCGGGAATGCGCAGCAAGGGCGACTGGGACAGCTTGGCCGTAGCCAGGACAAAACCCAGCAACATGCCGATGAACCAGGCCAGGGCACTGAGCTGGACCACCGTGACGCAGGCCTTCCAGAAGTCCGGCAGGGAGAACAGGGATAAGAAATACGACCAATCGAATTGCATGGGGCACCTCGATCTGCCGCCCCGGAGCAGGGGAGGCAGATGACCAGACTACAAGGACAGGTTCTTAGTTGGCAGTCGGTTCTTCCAGGCCATATTTCTGGAGAATTGCCGCGTATTCACCGCTCTTTTTGCTCTCCTCGAAGGCCTTTTGCACGGCCTGGAAGGTTTCGTCGTTACCTTTCTTGACGAAGATGCCCAGGGTTTGTTGATAAATCGGATGCTCGGTGGTGATCACTACCCGGCCGTTGGTCTTTTCCGCGATCATTTTTGCCGCGCCGGCGATTTCAACCTGGGCCTGGATGTTTTTAGACAGCAGGGCCTGGGTCACTTCGGGTGCCGAAGGGTACTCGCTGACGGTGATCGCGCCTTTGTTGTTCGGCACGCAGTATTCGTCAGAGAGCTTCTTGAACTCCTTCACCCAGGTGGTGCCCTGTTCCAGACCCAGTTTCAGGCCGCACAGGTCTTCAGGCTTCTTCGCATTGATCTCGCTGCCCTTGGGCACCATGACCGCGGCACCGGTGTTGGCATAGGCGATGGTCTGGGCCTGGGTCTGGCGCTCCGGTGTGATGTACATGCCGGAAATGATCGCGTCGTACTTGCCGGAGTTCAGGCCCAGGATCAGGCTCGGGAACTTGGTGTCGACGAACTCCACCTTGGCGTTCATGTGCTTGGCCAGTGACGTTGCCAGTTCGGGGTCGGAGCCCACCACGTTTTTGTCCTTGTCATAGGACTCGAAGGGCGGGTAGGTGATCTCCATGCCGACCTTGAACGTATCTGCCGCGGCCATGCTCACCGAGGCACCGAACATACCGGCTGCCAATACAGCCAGGCTCAAAAGGTTTTTCTTGTTGTTTTTCATGATGTGCTGACTCCGGCGTAGGTAGGGGATTAGCTGAAAACTTCAATCAGGACGGTTGGGCCTGATTTTTCAAATGTCCGAAACTGGCGGGCTTTCGTGCCTTGCCTGGCAGTTGAACGTCCCCGTTGGCCACCCTCTGGCGCAGATATTGATAGGTCTGCAGCGCCTGGCCATACATGTGTTCGCCGATGGTGATTTCTTCGTAGTCGTTGCCTGCCTGGGCGAACCCGGGCAGCGGTCTGATCTGGGTGTGATAGTCGCAGGCATAAAACAGCGGAAAGGAATAACGCTCCTCCTTCACGCTGCGTACCCGGTGCGCGGTGGCAACGAAAGCGCCTGCCGTCATCACTTCCAGCATGTCGCCGATGTTGACGACAAAGGCATCGGCAATCGGTGGGGCATCAATCCATTGGCCAAGATTGTTCATCACCTCAAGGCCCGGTTTGTCGGCCAAAAGGATGGTGAAACACTCGTAGTCAGTATGGGCGCCAAGACCCGGTGCGTCATGGGCTGCACCGTCGAAGGGGTAGTGGATCAGGCGCAGCTTGGACGGTGGACGGGTCACCAGGCTGTCGAAATAGTTTTCTTCCAGGCCCAGGGTCAGGGCGAAGCCACCGAACAGTCGCCGGCCCAGGGCGAAGATGGCTTCATAGTAGGCCTGCACCGAGGCCTTGAAACCTTGCAGCCGTGGCCAGTCGTTGGGCCCCAGCAATGGGGTGTTGGCCAGCACCAGCGGGTCATCGGCCGGGACTTCGAAGCCGACATCGAAGGCTTCCTTGTGGTCTGGCTTGCCCTTGGAATAGACCTCTTCGCCTTCGGGTACAAAGCCCTTGTGGGTTTGCGAGGTGCCGATGTAGTGGCGCATCTTGGCGTCCAGGGGCTGGTCGAAAAAGTCCTTGGCCGCCTTGCGCAGGTTGGCGATCAGTTGCGGGTCGATACCGTGATCGGTGATGTAGAGGAACCCGACCTCGCTGGCGGCGCGCCCCAATTGTTCGGCGACGGCCAGGCGGTGTTCCAGTTCAACGCTGAACAGGCCGGCGATGTTGACCACCGGGATGCTATTGAAGTTGGCTTTGTGAGTGTCAGTGCTTGCGCTGTTGTTTTTGTTGTCAGGCATGTCGCATCGGCTCCCTAAGGATGGCTTGAATGGCTGAAACGGTCGAAGTGTTCACGCTCGGTCTGGCCCATCCACACATTCAATGACCACAGGTCGGCGACCGGGACATTGGTGAAGGGCAGGTGATGCAGGTAGCCGTCGGCGCCGAACTCCGGGGTCAGGGTGCTAACCTGGTAACCGCGGGCTTGCTGCGAGCGCCAGATGCTTTCCCAGTGCTGCTGATGGAAGGCCAGTTCCCTTGCATATTCCGGAGCCGCCGGGTGCGGAACCTGCGGTCCCTGGTCATAACCGACCCGGGCCTGGATATGGTGAACCCGCTCGATGAAAGCGCTCAGGTCATCGGCCGGGTCATTCAACAGGCGCTCGCAGGTGACCACCCAATGGCTGATGTCGCTGGTGAACAACAGCTCGGGCAGTTGCCGGATCAACTCCAGGGTCACCCAGGGGTTGAACAGCGACCGCGAGCGGTGGGTTTCGAAACTGCAGACCTGGCCGTGCTTGCGCGCCAGATCCAGCGCCTGGCCAAAAAACTCCACTTGTTGTGGCAAGGACCAGCGATCGTTGCCCGCCAGCACATTGACGAAGCGCGGGCCGAGTTCAGCGGCCCAGGCGAGTTTTTGATCGAGATCATTGAGGTGGACGGCAGGGGTTGCCGACTGGTCCGGCAGCACGTCGTACGCGGTGAAGACCGTGCTGATATAGCCCAGGCGATTGGCCTGGAGAAAGGCGCCAAACTCGGCCCGTTCACGGGCGTCCAGTGGCAGGCGTGCCTCCATCCCGTCAAAGCCCGCTTGCAGCAACTCCTCGAGCGCCTGGGCCTTGCTGGCGGTGTAACCCCACAGCGTGCGGAAAATTTCCAGCTTCATCGGTGATCCTCAAAAATCCCAAGGCCTACTGCAAATGCACTTCGACGGCGCCAGGCTGCCAAGAGGCTGGTTCGCTGTGGAGTCGATGTTAGGCACAGGCCGCGCACTGAAAGAATCTGAAAGTTCAAAAGAATACTTCAGACTTTCATCAACAAATAGCTTGCTACTTATAGCGCTGGCCAGGACAGGTTTTATCGGCCGGAACGTGTCTACGTTGGATATTGGCGAGAGATGCCATCACTACGGCATCGTTTTGAAGACGCCCAATCGACACCGCGCCGCTGAGGGGGGCTTTTTTGGCCGTGTGTTGCCCTGTAGAGAAGGGTGCCACCCTCAATTATAAGCTTGGGTGATACTTCGAATAATAAATAGAAAATTGACTAATCATGGTCCCGAAACGAAAAATCATCCCCAGACCGGCGCCGTCAGAGCGCCGCGGATTTGCCGTTTCTCTCCTGCCAGAAAAATAACCAAAGGAGTCCCCCCATGAAGCCTCCCGCTTCGTCCCAGCCGCGCCGTGCGGCAGCCGCTGCCTTCATTGGCACCATGATCGAGTGGTACGACTTTTACATCTATGCCACCGCCGCCGCGCTGGTGTTCGGCGCGCTGTTCTTCCCCTCCGACGACAAACTGTTCAGCACCATGGCCGCTTTCGGCACCTTTGCCGTGGGTTTCTTTGCGCGGCCGTTGGGCGGGATTGTCTTCGGTCATATCGGTGACCGCATCGGCCGCAAGAAGTCGCTGATCATCACCTTGTTGATGATGGGCGTGGTCACGGTGTGCATCGGTTTGCTGCCGACCTACGGGCAAATCGGCGCCGCTGCGCCGGTGCTGCTGATTGTGCTGCGTATCGTCCAGGGCATCGCCGTGGGTGGCGAGTGGGGCGGTGCGGTGTTGATGGCCGGCGAGCATGCGCCGAAAGGCCGGCGCAATTTCTTCGCCTCGTTTGCGCAACTGGGCAGCCCGGCGGGTTTGATCCTGTCGCTGCTGGCCTTCAGCGCCGTCACCCGGTTACCGGAAGAGGACCTGATGAGCTGGGGCTGGCGCTTGCCGTTCCTCGCCAGTTCGCTGTTACTGCTGGTGGGCCTGGCGATTCGTCTGGGGGTCAATGAATCGCCGGAGTTTCTTGCCAGCCGCGAGCAGGCCGGCAAAAGCCAGCGCAAGGAGCAGGCGCCGGTCATGGAAGTGCTGCGCACAGCGTGGCGTCCATTGCTGCTATGCATCGGCGCCAACACCCTGGGGATCGCCGGGGTGTATTTCACCAACACCTTCATGATCGCCTACACCACCCAGCAACTCGAGCTGCCGCGCTCATTGATCCTGGAGTGCCTGTTCTTCGTCGCGATCATCCAGTTCTGCATTCAGCCGCTGGCGGCCTGGGTCGCCGAGAAGATTGGCGCGACCCGCTTCCTGTGCCTGGTCTCGCTGCTGGCCATGGCCTCGCCGTACCCGATGTTCGTGCTGGTCAGTTCGGCCCAGGCGCCGCTGATCATCCTCGGCATTGCGTTGGCGGTGGTGTGCATGGCGTCGTTCTACGCGGTGATTGCCGGTTACGTCAGCGGTATGTTCGAGACCCGTGTGCGCTACACCGCGATCTCTCTGGCGTACCAGATTTGCGGCGCGCTGGCCGGTGGCCTGACGCCGCTGATCGGCACGATGCTGGCGCACAGGTTCGCCGGCCAGTGGTGGCCGATGGCGGTGTTCTACAGCCTGATTGCCGCGACTTCTCTGCTGTGTGTGCTGTCCCTTGCCCGTCGCCATGCCAGTGCCGAACGTATGGAACTGGCCAAGGCCTGAGCTGAATTTCCTGGAGAAACACATGTTGAAGATCAATGGTGAACGCCTCTGGGCGAGTCTGATGGCGATGGCCGAAATCGGCGCCACCGCCCGTGGCGGCAGCTGCCGCCTGGCCCTGAGCGACGAGGACAAGGCCGGCCGCGAACTCTTTGCCCACTGGTGCCGCAAAGCCGGCATGACCCTGAGCGTGGATGCCATCGGCAACCTGTTCGCTCGCCGCGCCGGCACCGACCCTGACGCAGCACCGGTGATGATGGGCAGCCACCTCGACACCCAGCCCGAAGGCGGGCGGTTCGATGGCGTGTACGGCGTGCTCGCCGGCCTGGAAGTGGTGCGTTGCCTGAACGATCTGGGCATCCAGACCCGCAAGCCGCTGGAGGTGGCGGTGTGGACCAACGAAGAAGGCGCGCGCTTCACCCCGGCGATGTTCGGCTCGGCGGTGTTCACCGGCATCATGGCGCTGGATGCCGCGCTGGCGGTGCGCGACATCGATGGCATCAGCGTCGCCGAGGCGCTGCAACGCACCGGTTATGCCGGCGCGCGCCCGCTGGGCGGCGCGGTGGATGCGTACTTTGAAGCCCACATCGAACAAGGGCCGATCCTCGAAGACAACGCCAAGAGCATCGGCGTGGTCAGCGGCGGCCAGGCGATTCGCTGGCTCGACGTACGGGTCGAAGGCATGGCGGCCCACGCCGGCACCACGCCGATGCCCCTGCGCAAGGATGCCCTGTACGGTGTGGCGCAGATGATCCAGGCCATCGAAAGCCTGGCGGCGGACTTCGCCCCCGAAGGCCTGACCACGGTCGGTGAGTTGAGCATCAACAAATCGTCGCGCAACACCATTCCGGGCTTGGTGAACTTCACTGTCGACCTGCGTCATCACCGTGATGAAACCATCGAGGCGATGGAGCAACAAGTCCGTGCGCGGCTGCAGGCGATAGCCGACGCTCGCGGCTTGACACTGGCGATCACCCCGCACTGGATCAGCCCGGCGACACCGTTCGACGCGGACTGCGTGGCGGCGGTGCAACAGGCCGTGGACGCCCTGGGCTACGCTCAGCAATCGATCGTCAGCGGCGCCGGACATGACGCGATCCACCTGGCGCGGTACTGCCCGACGGCCATGGTGTTCATCCCCTGCGTGGGCGGCCTGAGCCACAACGAAGCCGAAGATGTGCTGCCCGAGGATGTGCGCCAGGGCACAGATGTGCTGCTCAACGCGGTGTTGGCACGCGCCGAAAAAATCGACTGAACGCAGGCCCGCTCCCACAGTAGTGCGTGTCCGGTTTCAAGATTTTCGTTAACTGACAGGTAATCACTCCATGCGCAGTTTTTTCCACCCCGAACAATTGCTCCACCATCCTCGCAGTTACTACTCCCGTGGCCAGATGCGTACGCCGCAGGAAGTGCCGGAGCGTGCGCAGCGCCTGGTGCAGGCGTCTCATGCATTGGGTTTCAAGGTCGAGCAACCGGTCGATGCCGGGCTCGATCCGCTGCTGGCGGTGCACGGCGCACCGTACCTCACGTTTTTGCAGGAGGCCCATCAGCGCTGGAAAGAGATTCCCGAGGATTGGGGCGACGAAGTGATGTCGAACATCTTTGTCCGCGAACCCAATGCCCTGCGCGGGATTCTCGCGCAAGCCGCGTGCTATCTGGCCGATGGCAGCTGCCCGGTGGGCGAGCAGACCTGGCGTTCGGCCTACTGGTCGGCGCAAAGCGCCATCGCCGGCGCCCGGGCATTGCTCGATGGCGAGCCGGCAGCCTATGCCCTGTGCCGTCCACCGGGTCATCACGCCCGGGCCGAAGCAGCGGGTGGTTTCTGTTATGTGAACAACGCGGCGGTGGCGGCGCAGGTCTTGCGTGCCGGGTTCTCGCGGGTAGCGGTGCTGGATACCGACATGCACCACGGCCAGGGGATTCAGGAGATTTTCTACGATCGCGAAGACGTGCTCTACGTCTCGGTGCATGGCGATCCGACCAACTTCTATCCGGGCGTCGCAGGTTTTGCCGATGAGCGTGGTGTCGGGGCGGGCGAGGGTTTCAACCTCAACCTGCCGATGGCCCATGGCGCCAGCGAGGCGGATTTTCTCGGGCAATTGGAGGTGGCGCTGAAGGCGGTGACGGACTTTGGCGCCGAGGTACTGGTGCTGTCCCTGGGCTTCGATATTTTCGAACTGGACCCGCAGAGCAAAGTGGCGGTGACCCGCGAAGGGTTCGGCGTGCTCGGTGAGCGGATTCGCAGCCTGGGGTTGCCGTGCCTGATCGTGCAGGAGGGCGGGTATCACCTGGAGAGTCTGGAGGAAAATGCCAAGGCGTTTTTTGTCGGGCCTGAGGTCTGGCACCGCTGATTTTTTTCTGCGCCTGGGAAATCGCTTTCGCGAGCAAGCCCGCTCCCACACTTGATCGTGTTGAACCAAAAATGTGTGGTCAACATCGGACAATGTGGGAGCGGGCTTGCTCGCGAAGAACGATAACTCGGTCTATCTGGTGAATTACAAGCGCCCTACGGCACTTGCCATAGCCCTTACGTTAACGTAAAGATTGCTCCAGGGCGCCGACGTATGAAGGCGCAGGGTGGATGACCCGGAGCGCTTGATGACGCCAATAAAAACAAACTCCCCCAAACTGCATCGCGAAGCCCGGCTGGCCCGGGAAAAGCTGCACCTGGAAGGCGAAGTGCCGGATGGCGTCCTGCGTGCGGAAATCGATGCCTCGTGGCGACGCAGCCTGAGCCATGGCGTGCATTTCAATGCCAAGCATGAGCTGGCGCTGGAATCGAGTGCCAGCCTCGACGTGCTGCTGGCCAGCAACCGCTTGCTGATCGACGCCGCGCTGCCGGCCATCGATTACCTGGCCGAGCGTCAGGGCAAGGAAGGGCTGATCATCCTCGCCAACTCCGACGCCACCATCCTCGCCGTCGAAGGCCGTGCCGACCGTCTCAAGGGCAGTGGCCTGCAGGACATCACCCTCGGCGCCTGCTGGAGCGAAGCGGTGCGCGGCACCAACGCCCTGGGCACGGCACTGGTGGAAGCCCGGCCGACCCTGATCGATTGCGGCGAACATTATCTGGACCGCCTCAGTGATTTTTCCTGCACGTCGGTGCCGATCCATTGCCCCCAGGGCGACATTCTTGGCGTCCTCGACCTGACCCGCGAAGGCCCGCTCGGCCGAGCCCACGACAGCACCGCGCTGCTGGCCATGGCGGTCAGCCAGATCGAAAGCCGCATCTTCAACTCAAGCTATCCGGACGAAATCGTCCTCGCTTTCCACAGCCGCAGGCAATACCTGGAATCCCCGTGGCAAGGCCTGCTGGCCGTGAGCCTCGGCGGGCAGATCCTCGCGGTCAGCGCCCAGGCCTGCCAGTTGCTTCACGCCGAGCGCTCGGCCCTGATCGGTCGGCGCTGCGAGGAGTTTCTCGGCGTCGATGGCCTGCAGTTGTTGGCGCGTCTGCATCAGGGCGGGGCCGGCAGTCTGCAAACCGCCAAGGGTGAGTTCTTCTACAAGACCCTGCGCGCGCCGCAACGCTCGATCAACGTCAGCAGCCCGCCGCGCACCGCGGCGAAAACACCCAAGGCGCCACCGGATCTGGAGGCGCTGGCCGGCAGCAATACCCGCTACGCCCGTGCCTTGCGCATGGCCCGTCAAGGCCTGGCCAATGAGTTACCGGTCTTGTTGCTGGGCGAAACCGGCACCGGTAAAGAGGTCATCGCCCGCGCCCTGCACATGGCCGGAGCGCGCTGCGACAAACCTTTCGTGGCGGTGAATTGCGCGGCCATTCCCGAAGGCCTGATCGAGTCGGAACTGTTCGGCTACCGCGAAGGCGCGTTCACCGGTTCACGCCGGGGCGGCATGGTCGGGCGCTTGCAGCAGGCCCATGGCGGCACCTTGTTCCTCGATGAAATCGGCGACATGCCATTGGCCTTGCAGGCCCGGTTGTTGCGGGTGTTGCAGGATCGCAAGGTCGCGCCCCTGGGCGCTGGCGAAGAGCAGGACATCGACGTCGCGCTGATCTGCGCCACCCACCGCGACCTCAAGCGTCTGGTGGAAGAAAAACACTTTCGCGAGGACCTGTTCTACCGGGTCAACGGCATCAGCGTGATGCTCCCGGCCCTGCGCGAACGCGAGGATTTCGGCGCGCTGGTCACTCGCATGCTGACGACACTGGGCGCACCCGCCGTGGTCCTGCACGATGATCTCGATCGCTTGCTCAGCGGCTATCACTGGCCGGGCAACATCCGCCAACTGGAGATGGTCCTGCGCACCGCGCTGGCCATGCGCGAACCGGGTGACACCGTGCTGACCCTCGACCACTTGCCCGACAGCATGCTCGACGAGTTGACCGCCAGCGAACGGCCCCAGGCCGGCAGCATCCGGGAAAACGAACTGGAGCTGATTCGTCAGTCCCTGGACACGCACCAAGGCAACGTCTCGGCCGCCGCCGACGCCCTGGGCATCAGCCGCGCGACCCTGTATCGCAAGCTCAAACAGTTGCGTTCGTGATGCAGCGCCTGATCGTTCGGCTGATCGACAGCCAGAACCCCGAGGCGCTGCAAGCGTCACTGCGCTGGCTGTACAGCTTTGTGCGACCCCATCGCCTGGCGATTGCCGGGCTGCTGGGTTTGTCGGTCTGCGCCTCGGCGCTGGTGCTGGTGCAACCGTGGCTGACCAAATTGCTGATCGACGATGGGCTGTTGGCGCGCAACTTCCCGATGCTGGTGTTGATCGCCGGGCTGATGATCGTTGCCGGCTTGTTGGGCACGGCGCTTTCGGGCATCAACCGCTACCTGCACACGCGCCTGTCCGGGCGCATGCTATTTGCCCTGCGCGATGACCTGTACCGACACTTGCAAACCCTGTCGCCGAGCTTTTACGGCCAGCGGCGCATTGGTGACCTGATGTCGCGCCTCGATGGCGACGTCGCGGAAATCCAGCGCTTTGCCGTGGACTCGCTGTTCTCGGCCGTGTCCAGCGTGATCGGCCTGGTGGTGGCCGTGGCGATGCTGCTGACCTTGTCCTGGAAACTCTCGCTGCTGGCCCTGGTGCTGATTCCCCTTGATGTCCTTTGGCTGCGCTGGATGCGGCGCAAGGTCGAGCGCGATGTGCGGCAGTTGCGCGAGCGTTCGGCGGACATGTCGTCGTTCATGGTCGAGACCCTGCCGGTGATGAAGTTCATCCAGTCCGCCGGTCAACAGCAACGCGAAGCACGGCGCCTCGAGACGCTGGGGCAAGGCTACATGAGTCAGTTGCTGCGCCTGCAAGTCACCGAGTTTTTCACCCAGGCCGTGCCCGGTACCCTGACCTCGCTGTCCCGGGCCTGCGCATTCTTGATCGGCGGTTACTGGGTGGTGCAGGGCACCTGGCAACTCGGCGCCCTGATTGCGTTTTCCACCTACCTGGGCATGGCCGTGGGGCCGGTGCAGAGTCTGCTCGGGCTTTACGTCGCGATCCAGCGGATGACCGTCAGCCTCGGCCGGGTCATGGAGTTGCGCGGCGAACAACCGACCGTGCTGACACCCGCCATGCCACGGGCGATGCCCACTGGCGGCGATCTGTGGTTCGACAGCGTGCACTTCGCCCATCCCGGCCGCCAATTGACCCTGCGTGGCATCGAAGCGCGGATTCCCTACGGTTTGAAAGTGGCCCTCAGCGGCGGCTCGGGCGTGGGTAAATCCACCCTGATCGATCTGCTGCAACGTCATCACGATCCGCAATCGGGCCGGGTACTGCTGGGCGACGTCGATCTGCGCGAACTGGACCTGTTCCAGTTGCGTCGGCGCATCGCCATCGTCAGCCAGGACATCGTGTTGTTTCGCGGCAGCCTCGCCGACAACCTGGCCTACGCGGTGCCGGATGCCAGCCGCGAGGCGATTGCCGACGTAGCGCGACTGGCGCAACTCGACAGCCTCATCGAGTCCTTGCCCGAAGGTCTCGACAGCCCCTTGGGCGAGCGGGGCCAGCAGTTGTCCGGTGGGCAGAAGCAACGCATCGCGATTGCCCGGGCGCTGTTGCAAGACCCTTTGATCCTGGTGCTCGATGAAGCCACGTCCGCGGTGGATGAGGCCACCGAGCGCGAAGTCATCGACGCCATCGACCGCTTGTTTGCCGGGCGTACGCGCATCCTGATCAGCCATCGCCCCTCAACCCTGGCCGATGCCGATCTGCGCTTCGAATTGCTCGACGGCGTGCTGACCTCGAAAACGGTGCTGCATGAAACCTGAGTTGCGCATTGGCGTGGTGGACAGCGGCCACTCGGCGGCACAAACGGTGCAAGTGATCGCCGGCCGGCGCTTTTCATTGCTTGAAGACGGCCTGGCCGAGGGCGACTTGCGCGAAGATCCGCTGGGGCATGGCAGCGCGGTGATCGAGGCGATCGGCCGGCGAGCACCCTCGGCACTGTTTTGCGTGGCGCAGGTGTTCGACCAGCGCGGTGTCACCAGCGCCTTGCAGATCGCCACGGCGATTGACTGGCTGCTGACGCAGGACGTGCGACTGATCAATCTGAGCCTTGGCCTGCGCCAGGATCGCAGCCTGTTGCGCGCGGCCTGCGCGGCGGCGGTGGCGCGGGGCGTGTTGCTGTGTGCGTCGAGCCCGGCCCAGGGCGAAGGCGTGTTTCCGGCAAACTATCCGCAGGTGGTGCGGGTGACCGGCGATGCGCGGTGCGCCGAGCAGGAATGGTCGTGGCTCAACAGCGCCCAGGCGGATTTCGCCGCCTGTGTGCATGGCACCTACCCGGGGCAATCCGGGGCGAGCCTCGGTTGTGCCGCCTTGAGCGGGCACATCGCCGGGTTCCTCGCCGAACAGCCTGACGCCAGCAACGCGCAAGTCATCGAGTGGTTGCGCGACCATGCCCGTTACCGTGGCCCTGAACGGCGTTTCGGGCCATGACCGACATCGTCATTCTGGGCGCCGGACCGGCCGGCGCTGCTGTCGCGCTTGGACTCCGGCGACTGGGCCATGGCGTCACGCTGATCAGCGAATGGCGCCGGTTTGCGGCGCTCGAAGGCGTGTCCGTGCGGGTGCTGGAGGCTTTGCGCGGCGCGGGCCTGCATCAGGCGTTGGCGCAGGCGACGCTGCCTTCTCAACGCCAGGTCTCGTGGAATGGCCAACACCACGCGCAGAACATCGAATACTTGCTCGACCGTCCGGTTTTTGATCGAGGCCTGCGTGAGGATTTGCACCTGGCGGGGGTCGAGCTGATCGAAGGCCGGGTGCTGACGGTTCAGTCATCGGCCAATGGTCATCGAATCGAAATCGACGGCCGCGAACCGTTGCTCGCGCCGTTTCTCGTGGAAGCCCGAGGACGTCAGGCCCCCGCTATCGGCAAGGGCATGCGTGGGCCCGAGACGGTCAGCCTGCTCAATCGCTGGCAGGGCTCGCCGGGCAGCACCGCCAGCGCCGTGGAAAGCCTAAAGGACGGCTGGGCATGGATGGCGCGGCGCGCCGACGGCCAGTGTTACTGGCAATGGACGGTGGACGTGGCCAGCGCCAGGTTGCCGGGTAAGGCCATGTTGCTCGAATACTGCCAGCAGCGGCGCCAGGGTTCGAAGCTTGCCACGGCATTTTTTGCCGGCGAAACGGAAGCTGATCTACAGCTGCACGCTCGCAGCAGCACAGCGATTCTGAGCCCGCAGGTGTGTGGCGAAAACTGGATCCGGGTCGGCGATGCGGCCATGGCGGTGGACCCGTTGTCGGGCAACGGGATCTTTCAGTCCCTGTCTTCGGCGTTGCAGGCACCGGCGGTGATCAACACGCTGCTGTGCAAACCCGAACGGGCGGCTCTGGCCCAGCGTTTTCACCAGCAGCGGGTGGAACAGTTGTTTTTGCGGTTTGCCCGGATCGGCCGGGATTTTTATGCCGATGAGCAGCGCTGGCCGGATCAGCCGTTCTGGCAGGCGCGACGGAACTGGCCGGACGCCGAGGTGGCCCATGCCGAGGCGGATTTCAATGGGTTGAGGATTGAGCAGGCGCCGGTGTTGCGTGATGGGCTGGTCGATGAGGTCGAGGTGGTGATCACCGCGGATCAGCCGTTGGGCATCTGGCATGTGCATGGGGTTGAGGTGGCGGCGTTGGTGCGGCGGTTGCGCAGTGAATCGGCTGAGCAGGTGTTGGCCGGGTTGACGGCTGAACAGGGAAGGATGGTCAGGAGTTGGTTGATGGGGCAGGGATTCAAACCGTAGGAGCTGGCGAAGCCTGCGATCTTTTGGCTGCCTCAAACGTACCGAGGATCAAAAGATCGCAGGCTTCGCCAGCTCCTACAAAAACTGTTTCACAGTTTGATCAACACCGACTTCAACTCGGTGTAATGCTCGATCGCCGCATACCCCATCTCACGCCCGACCCCGGACATCTTGTAGCCGCCGAACGGCAGCGCCGGGTCCAGGGCGCTGTGGCAGTTGACCCACACCGACCCGGACTTGATCCGTGGAATCATCCGGTGCACCGCCGCCAGGTCGTTGGACCAGATGCTCGCGCCCAATCCATACGGACTGTCGTTGGCCATGCGCAGGGCATCGGCCTCGTCATCGAACGGGATGGCCACCAGCACCGGCCCGAAGATTTCTTCCTGCACCAGTGAGTGCTTCTGATCGACGTCGACAATCACCGTCGGCTTGACGAAGAACCCCGGGCCGAACTGCTCACCACCGCAGGCGATGGTCGCGCCGCTTTCCCGGCCCTTTTCGATGTAGCCGTAGACGCGCTCCTGCTGGCGCGCCGAGATCAACGGCCCCATGTCGACGCTCGGGTCCAGGCCGTTGCCGAGTTTCATGGCGTTGGCGATGCCAGCGATGTCCGCCACCACATTGTCGAAATGCTTGCGCTGCACATACAGCCTGGAACCTGCGCAGCAGACCTGGCCCTGGTTGAAGAAGATCGCGCTGGCGGCCCCGGCCGCGGCGGTTTTCAGGTCGGCGTCGGCCATGATGATGGTCGGCGACTTGCCGCCCAGCTCCAGGGTGACCCGGGTCATGGAATCCATGGCGATCTTGCCGATCTGCTTGCCCACGGCGGTGGAGCCGGTGAAGGTCAGCTTGTCCACCAGCGGGTTGTGGGTCAGGGCCGAACCTGCGGTGATGCCGGTGCCGGTGACCACGTTGAAAACGCCTTCGGGATAACCGGCCTCCAGCACCAGCTCGGCAAGTTTCAGTGCGGTCAGCGGGGTTTCGTCGGCGGGCTTGAGCACCACGGTACAACCGGTGGCCAGGGCCGGGCCGAGTTTCCAGCAGGCCAGCAACAGCGGGAAGTTCCAGGCAACGATGGCGCCGACCACGCCCACTGCTTCGCGTCGGATGAAACTGTGGAACTGGTCGTTGGGCATCAGCGGTGCCGACACGTCAACCGTCGAACCTTCGATCTTGGTCGCCCAGCCGGCCATGTAGCGCAGGAAGTCGATGGCCAGTTGCACGTCCATCACCTGGGCGACCGCTGCGCTTTTACCGTTGTTCAGACATTCCAGCTGAGCCAGCAGTTCGGCGTCGCGCTGCATCAGGTCGGCGAGTTTCCACAGCAGGTTCTGCCGCTCCCGGGGGCGGGTGTGGGTCCAGGCCGAATCGTCGAACGCCTGGCGGGCGGCGAGTACCGCGCGGTCGACATCCTCCGGCGTTGCCCGTGGCACCACGCACAGCACTTCGCCGGTGGCCGGGTTGTGCAGGGGCATGGTCTGGCCGTCGGCGGCCTCGACCCAGTCACCGCCGATAAGCATGCGCGGGGCGCGCTGGATGAATGCCGAAGTGGCGGGAAGCAGGTTTGGGAGCGACATGATGAAACCTCGTCTTGTTCGTGTGGCGAGGTCTTTTGCAACGGTTGTGCCAGTTATGTTGATTGGGAGGCAAGAGCCGGTTTAGCGGGGCTTGCGGGTTATGGACCCAAGTTGAAAAGGGGGAGCATGCGTCGCAAATTGCGACGCAGTGAGACGCCGGTGACGCATGGTGAAGTTCAAAAGATCGCAGCCTGCGGCAGCTCCTGCAGAAGGAGCAACGTTCACCTGTAGGAGCTGCCGCAGGCTGCGATCCTTTGATCTTGATCCTATGCTTGTCTCAGGTTGAAACAGTTGTCGCGAAATTGAACGTGGAACGCAGACGACACGATTGGCAAAACACCGGCTTTTATCGGCAAGTCATTGATTCAAAGAAATATTCATAAGCTGGCACGCTCCGTGTATTGCTCATCGCAAACGTTTCTCTTGCCTCCGTCAGCGGTTCACCGCCGGCGGCAGAAACCATAAAAACGATAAGCCACAACAATAAGAACGCACCGTGCGAGGTTCGACGTTGATGAAGAGAAAACTCCGATCAGGCATGAGCGCCAGCCTGCTGGCCGTAGCCGCTTGTGTAGCGCTGCATTCGCCTCATAGCCTGGCAGCCCGCGACGCCCAGACCATCCTCAAGGAAACCTGTCAGGGCTGTCACACCCCCGAAGCCGATAACGCTCTGAGCCGTATCAGCCACCAGCGCAAAACGCCGGAAGGCTGGTTGATGAGCATCGCCCGGATGCAGACCATGCACGGTTTGCAGATCAGCGATGAAGACCGCCGGACGCTTGTCAAATACCTGGCCGATACCCAGGGCCTTGCGCCGAGCGAAACCGACGGCGTGCGCTATGCGCTGGAGCGCCGGCTCAACACCGTCGAACACTTCGACGACCAGACCAGCCAGATGTGCGGCCGCTGCCACTCCGGTGCGCGGGTCGCCCTGCAACGGCGTCCGGCCCAGGAGTGGGAACGCCTGGTGAACTTCCACCTCGGCCAATGGCCGTCGCTGGAGTACCAGGCGCTGTCCCGTGACCGCGACTGGTTCGATCTGGCCCGTAAAGAAATGGTGCCGTTGCTGGCCAAGCGCTATCCGCTGGATAACCCGGCCTGGAAAAAATGGCAGGGCGCGGCGCCGAAAAGCGAGGCGCTGGTGGGCGACTGGAGCTTCAGCGGGCACTTGCCCGGCAAGGGCGAACTGGCCGGTGTGATGAGCGTGACCGCCGACGGCAGCGACACTTTCAAGGTCAGCGTCAAAGGTCAATACGCTGACGGCACGCCGTTCAATGGCGACGGCAGTGCGATTCTCTACACCGGCTATGAATGGCGCGGCAACGTGACGATCGATGGCGTGACCATGCGCCAGGTGTTCGCTGCCCAAGGCAATGCGATGCAGGGCCGGATGTTCGAGGCCGAGCACGATGAGCGCGGTCTGGACTTCGTCGCCGCCAAACAGGGCTCCCAGCGGTTGCTGGCGGTGCAGCCGGGCTATGTGAAGGCCGGCAGCGAAACCGAAGTCACCCTGATCGGCAGCGGCCTGACCGGCAAGCCGGACTTCGGCAAAGGCGTGGAAGTGCTCGAAGTGGTCGAGCAGAGCCCCGAGCGGATCAAGGTCAAGCTCAAGGCGACGGCCAATGCCCAGCCGGGCGTGCGCGCGGTCAGTGTAGGCACGCTGAAAGGCCCGAGTCTGTCGGTGTACAGCAAGATCGCCTCGGTCAAGGTGGTGCCGGAATTCTCGGTGGCTCGGATCGGCGAGGGCGGTGGTTCGACGCCGAAAGTCCAGGGCCGTTTTGACGCCGAAGCCTGGGGCAAGGGCTCCGACGGCAAGCCATATCGCATCGGCGTGTTCCCGGCGCAGTGGAAGGTCGAAGCCTTCGACGACCGCGCCAAGGAAGACGAAGACGTCAAGTTTGCCGGCACCATGCAGGCCGACACCGGCGTGTTCACCCCGGGCGATGCCGGGCCGAACCCGGCGCGCAAGATGTCCACCAACAATGCCGGCAACCTCAAGGTGATCGCCGCCGTCGACGACGCAGGGCAATCCCTGACCGGCGAAGGCCACATGATCGTCACCGTGCAACGCTGGAACAATCCACCGATTCCATGAGTTGGCTGTCCTTGGCTTAACACAGCTTCAAGGCTACAGACACTTTTTGGAATGACCGCAAGCCCCGCCAAGCGGGGCCTGCACAGGAGGTTGGTTATGGGCGCTATATTGAATCTGGTCGAACGCAACCTGCACGAAGTGCAGGTCGATGCCGACCGCATGCTGTTTCACATCCCCAGCAGTTCGCTGTTCGCCAGCGATGAACTGACGGGGACCATCATCGACACCTTGCGCGGGCCCGGTTGTTCCTCGGACGACCTGATCCAGCGCCTGGCCGCGCGTTTCAGCGGCGAGGAAATCACCGAGACCCTGCGCGAGCTGATGGCGCTGGAACTGGTCAGCGACGGTTCGCCGCTGACCCCGGACATCGCCACCAAGCGCGTCGAGCGCACGGCGATCAATACCGTGGTGCTCAACGTCAACACCGGCTGCAACCTGAGCTGCACCTACTGCTACAAGGAAGACCTCGACAAGCCATCGGCGGGCAAGAAGATGGACGTCGAAACGGCGATCGCCTCGGTGGAAATGCTGCTGCGCGAGTCCCCGGACGAAGAGCGTTTCACCGTGGTGTTCTTCGGCGGCGAACCGCTGAGCAACCGCAAGCTGATCGAGTACATGGTCGACTACTGTGAGAAGCGTTTCCGCGAGGCGGGCAAGTTCGTCGAGTTCGTCATGACCACCAACGCCACGCTGCTCACCGAAGAAACCGTGGACTACCTCAACGCCCACCGTTTCGGGCTGTCGGTGAGCATCGACGGGCCGAAAACCGTGCACGACCGCAACCGCATCACCGTGGGCGGGCAGGGCACGTACGACGTGGTGCGGCGCAAGGCCGAGATGCTGCTGTCGCGCTACAACAGCCGTCCGGTTGGTGCTCGCGTAACCCTGACCACCGGCGTGACCGACGTCGAAACCATCTGGGATCACCTGTTCAACGAACTGGGTTTTGCCGAAGTCGGCTTTGCCCCGGTGACCTCCGGCGACATCAGCAGCTTCAACCTCACCAGCGATGAACTGGTGCAGGTGTTCGCCAACATGAAGGCCCTCGGTCGACGCTATCTGGAAGCGGCGCTGGAGCACCGCAACATCGGTTTCTCCAACCTGCACCAGCTCATCACCGACATCCACGAAGGCCACAAGAAAGCCCTGCCGTGCGGCGCGGGCCTGAAGATGCTGGCGGTGGATCACAAAGGCGAGCTGAACCTGTGCCACCGCTTTACCGGTTCGAGCCTGCCGACCTTCGGCAACGTCCACAGCGGTGTGAAGCAGGTGGAGTTGAACGACTTCCTGTCCCAGCGCCTGGACCGCACCAACACCGGCTGCGAGGACTGCCAGATCCGCAACCTGTGTTCCGGCGGCTGCTACCACGAGAGCTACGCCCGCTACGGCGATCCGACTCACCCGACCTATCACTACTGCGAACTGATGCGTGACTGGGTCGACTTCGGCATCGAGGTCTACACCCGGATCATGGCCAATAACCCTGCGTTCATCAGCAGTTACATCACTCCGCGCAAGGCTCACTGATATGAAACATCTCAAGGCAATCAATAACAAAGCGTTGAAGCTGGATCAGGCCGCGGACGAGAACCGCATTGAAGAAGTGGTGGCCATGAGCTCCGTGGCGGGCTGTGCCTCAACCACCGATCCGGGCTGGGAAATCGATGCGTTTGGCGGCGTGTCGTCGCTGTGCCAGCCGATGGAAGCCGACCTCTACGGTTGCTCCGACCCCTGCTGGTGGCCGGCCCAGGTGCCCGACATGATGAGCACCTACCCGGACTGGAACAAGGATGCCCAGGCGTCCAACGAAAACTGGCGCAACCTCGGCACTGTCTTCCCCAAAGACAAGTGATCACAGAAGAAGGATTCCAGCATGCGTAATATCAAAGCCTGCGGCCTGGCCGCGTTCGCCGTTCTGAGCAGCTGTTCGGTCAGTGTTCTGGCCGATGAAAACACCGCACTGCAAGATGGTCACGAGTACATGTTGACCACCAACTACCCGAACAACCTGCACGTGATCGACCTGGCCACCGACACCCTGTTCAAGACCTGCAAGATGCCCGACGCCTTCGGTCCCGGCACCGTGCAATTGTCGCCGGACCGCAAGACCGCCTACGTGCTGAACAATCACTATGCGGACGTCTACGGTGTCGAACTGGACAACTGCAAGCAGGTGTTCCACGCCAGCATCGCCCAGAAGCCGGGGGAAAAAGCGCGCTCGATGTTCGCCTTCACCCTCAGCCACGACGGCAAGGAGCTGTACACCGTCGCCAACCCGACGCTGATGATGAACGATCGCTACGAAGTGCAGCAGCCCCGGCTCGACGTGTACAAGACCGACGCCGGCATGGACGCCAAGCCTGTGCGCAGTTTCCCGGCGCCGCGCCAGCTGACCATCATGCAGAGCGGTGACGACGGCACGCTGTACGTGGCCGGGGCGGACGTCTACAAGGTCAATGTGCAGACCGGCAAGTTCGACGTGCTGATCCCCAGCCGCCACTGGAAGCGCCCGAATTACAGCGCGCCGGATGTGCTCTACGTGTGGAACCAGCAGACCTACCGGCATGACTTCTCGCTGCTTTACACCGCGGCGAAGTTCAAGGACAAGAAACAGGACCTGGCCACCGCCGAATACCTGTACGGCCTGTTCAGTGTCGACCTGAAGACCGGCAAGACCGAAACCACCGACTTCGGGCCCTTGACCGAAATCTACTTCAGCGGCATGCGCTCGCCCAAGGACCCGAACCTGATGTTCGGCGTGCTCAACCGCCTGGCCAAGTACGACATCAAACAGAAGAAGATGCTCCAGTCCGCCACGCTCGATCACTCGTACTACTGCATTTCCTTCAACAAGGACGGCAGCAAGATCTACCTGGCGGGGACCTTCAACGACGTGGCGATCTTTGATGCCGACAGCCTGAAGCAGACGGGCAGCATCAAGCTGCCGGGCGGGGACATGGCGATTACCACGGCGCAGATTTTTGTCCGGTAATTGCCGCGCCTGAACTGACGCCTTCGCGGGCAAGCCCGCTCCCACAGTGGATATGCAGTGTGATCACTATCGTGTGAACACCCCTGAACCCTGTGGGAGCGGGCTTGCCCGCGAAGAGGCCCTCAAAAACACCGCAAAAACAGCAAAAATCAAACCCCCGGCACCGGACAACTCAAATCCCCCTCCTGGCACTTCAAGTACTGCTTGAACGTCTGAACCCGTGCCTTGGTCAACTCCGTGGTGCAGTTGCCGTAGATCAGCGGATACACACTCCCGCCTTCCACCCCGGACGCCGAGAACCTGCACTCGGCATCGCGGAACGCCACCCACGCCCGCTGCGCACCCACCAACTGCTTCTTGCCGTCCGGGTTGCTCTTGAGCCGCGAAGTGATCTGCTGGTACAGCGCATTCAATTCCTTGTCGGCGGCAGCATTCTGCTGCGCCGCACACTGGTTCATCGTCGCCTGGTCGTGGGCGTTGTCACAATCCACGGCGAACGCCATGGAGGTGAACAACAGGGGCGTCAGCGCCAATAGTAAGCGTGGGTTCATGCTGGAGTGCTCGTTGTGACCGAATGAGAAATGCAGTGTAGCGCTGAGGGGCATTCAGCCCGCTACGCTTGCCATTGCGTGTGTTTTTCCACCGAATCGTATTCCAGCCATGGCACGTCATGGGCCGTCCAGATATGCGCTTGGGGTGTCTTCCGTGGATCGGTATCCAGTGTCGCCACCCGAACGATCACGTGGGGCTGGGCCGGCCGTTCGGCCATCAGGTGTGAACCGCAGGCCGAACAGAAATACCGAAACTTGCCTGGCGACGATTCATGGCGGCTCAGGCGATCCTGGCCTTTGGTCCAGCGAAAATGCTCGCGCATGACCCCGGCGGTCGATGCAAAAGCCGCTGCGTGTGCCTTACGGCAGGTCTGGCAATGGCAGTGGCTGATGGGCATGTCGAGGCTGTCGAGTTCGTATTCGATGGCCTTGCACAGGCAACTGCCGCGCAGGTTGTTCATGTCGCTATCCTTTTCGATGCTGTTTCGAGACGGAACGTTAGCCGTTTCGCCCTCTGACTTTGCGATTGCCCCAGAACTTATCCGTGCAAATGCGACCGAATATCTCAGGCATGATTGATTGCACATCCCCATTGGTACAACTTTAAAGTTGGTCTTGTGGTCTTACTGACCTACTGTTCAAGTACAGGAGGTGACTTATGAACCCAGCATCTGATCGCATCGAAAGGAAAGTCCTGCTCAAGGCCAAGCGTTCGCAGGTCTGGCGTGTGCTGGCCAATGCCGAAATGTTCGGACAGTGGTTTGGCGTGGCGCTGGAGGGCAAGCGCTTTGTGGCAGGCGAGTGGACCCAGGGGCAGATTACCTATCCCGGTTATGAGCATTTGCGCTGGAATGTACTGGTAGAGCGGGTCGAGCCGGAGCGACTGTTTTCGTTTCGCTGGCACCCGTATGCCGTCAACCCTGAAGTCGATTACTCCCAGGAACCCACCACCCTGGTGAAATTCGAACTCGAAGACATGGACGAAGGCACGTTGCTCAAGGTCTCCGAGTCCGGTTTCGATCACGTTCCCCAGGCCCGTCGCGAAAAGGCTTTCCGCATGGACAGTCGCGGTTGGGAAGAGCAAATGAACAATATCGAGCAGTTTTTGATCGACAATGCCAAGTCCCACGAACAACTGAGTGGCTGAAGCTGGCTCGAAACCTGAGGCGTCCAGGGGTTTTCGGAAGGTGGTTTATAGCGAATGTCTTACACGCGATGGTAGTGATATCGCCTGTTACAAATTGGATCCGAAGCGTAATCTGGCCTTACCCACTGAAGCACAGGATGTGCTCAGGATCATGGATGATCGACCATATGCAAGGAACGCTACGACAAGGAGTCGTCATGGTCTTGGAAAAACCCGCTTCGGCGGGTTTTTTTGTGGGTGCGTGAAAACATCGTGGCGGCAGGCACCGGGTTCCCGCCGCCGTTTTTCACTGCCGGTCGAGTTTCGCCGCCGCGCGCTCGGTGATCTGCGCCCGCAGTTTCAACGAGCCGGCAGCCCGCTGGCGAGCCTCCTCCAGCACACTGGCCGGGGCCGTCTCCGGACTGCCCGCGGTAAATGGCGGGGCTGGGGCGTATTCCAGTTGCAATTGCACCAGCTCGGCGGTGGCCTGGTCGAACAGCTCGGCGGCCAGGGTCAGGGCGAAGTCGATACCGGCGGTGATGCCACCACCGGTCAGCAGATTGCCGTCGCGAACCACCCGGTCTTGCACCGCAATTGCACCCAGTGGCTTGAGCAGTTCGTGATACGCCCAGTGAGTGGTGGCGCGTTTGCCCTTGAGCAATCCCGCCGCGCCCAGCACCAGCGAGCCGGTGCACACCGACGTGATGTAGCGGGCATTGGCGGCCTGGGCCTTGAGAAAGTCCAGGGTCTGGTCATCTTCCATCAAGGGTCCGACGCCGCTGCCACCGGGCACGCAGATCACGTCCAGTGCCGGGCAATCATCGAAGGTGGTGGTCGGTTTCAGCAGCAGGCCGGTGCTGGCGGTGACCGGCATCAGGTCTTTCCAGATCAGATGCACTTTCACATCCGGCAGCGAGGCCAGTACGTCATAAGGGCCAGTCAGGTCCAGTTGCTGCACCTGAGGAAACAACAGAAAACCGATCTGCAACGTCATGGTGTTTTTTCTCGTGAAGTGGGTGGACGGTTTGACTTTAGGCTCATAGGCTTTGGCGTATACGCCAATATCCCCACGAATTACGCCAAATGTCGAAAACCATCCATGTGCTCGCTTTCGCCAACGTGCAATTGCTCGACGTCACCGGGCCGTTGCAGGTCTTCGCTTCGGCCAACGACATTGCCTGCCAGCAAGGCCTGCCGCCACCCTATGCACCGACAGTAATTGTCAGCGGCGGCGGGGCGGTGATGTCGTCGGCGGGGTTGGCCCTGTTGGCCGAACCATTACCGGAAGAGGGCACCGATACCCTGATCATCGCCGGTGGCTGGGGTGTCTACGCAGCGGCCGAAGATGCGCCGTTGGTCGCCTGGGTGCGCGAACATGCCCATGGCTGCCGGCGGGTTGCCTCGGTGTGCACCGGTGCGTTCCTGCTGGCGGCCAGCGGCTGGCTCGACGGCCGGCGCGTGGTCACCCACTGGACCCGTTGCGAGCAATTGGCGCAGCAGCACCCGCAACTGCACGTCGAGCCCAACCCGATCTTCATTAACGACGGCCCGGTCTGGACCTCGGCCGGGGTGACCGCCGGCATCGACCTGGCGTTGGCCATGGTCGAACAAGATCTGGGGCGCACCATGGCCCTGGAAGTCGCCCGGCAACTGGTGGTGTTTCTCAAGCGTCCGGGTGGCCAGTCGCAATTCAGCGTGACCCTGTCACTGCAACAGGAAGGCAACCGTTTCGACGAACTTCACGCCTGGATCAGCGAAAACCTGACCCACGACCTGGGCATCCCGACCCTGGCGTTGCAGGCCGGCATGAGCGAACGCAGCTTCGTGCGCCACTACCGCGCCGACACCGGCCAGACCCCGGCCCGGGCCATCGAACTGATCCGCGTCGAAACCGCGCGGCGTTTGCTCAGCGATACCGGCGTGCCGATCAAACGGGTGGCGGTGCAATGCGGCTTCGGCAGCGAAGAAACCCTGCGCCGCAGCTTCCTGCGGGCCATGGGCGTGACGCCACAGGCTTATCGGGAGCGGTTTTCGGTTAGTGTTGGAGCAGATCCAGTAGTGCCTTGAGTGTGGCGTCTGGTGCTTCTTCGGGAATGTTGTGGCCAACGCCCGGCAAGATCCGGCGCTCATAGGGGCCGGTGAAATGCCCGATATCTTCGTCGACGTCTTGCGCTGGCCCGACACCGTCATCGGCACCGCACAGGGAAATCGTCGGTACGCTGATGCCCGGTTGTTTGCTCAGGGCCTGCTCCATCCATTCCAGCGTTGGATCGCCAAGGGCATACATATAACGGTGGCGGTAGGAGTGAATCACAACGTCGACGAAATCCGGGTTGTCGAAGGCCGGGGCGCTCAACGGATAGCGTGCAGCGCTGTCGGCCCAGGTGGGTGACCACAGTTTCCAGAGTAATTCGCACAAAGCGCGGCGATTTTCAGTCAGGCCCGCGACGCCACGAGGTGTGTGGAAATAGTACTGATACCAGTAGCGATGCTCGGACTCAGGAGCCAGAGGCAGTGTCGAATGGGGGATGTCCTGAAGGTTATAGCCATCGCCCGTAACCAGGCAGCGCACCCGTTCCGGCCACAGTGCCGCCACAATGCACGCCGCCCGACCGCCCCAATCGTAGCCACAGAGAGACGCCTGTTTAATGGAAAGGGCATCCATCAGCTCAAGCAAATCCTGGGCAAGGGCGGATTGCTGACCGGAACGCAGCGTATCAGCGTTGATGAAGCGTGTTGGGCCGTAACCCCGTAGATACGGAACGATCACGCGGTAACCGGTAGCGGCGAGAGCGGGGGCGATTGCGTCGTAGGCACGTGGCGAATAGGGAAAGCCATGAAGCAGGATGATCGGGTAGCCAGTGGCGGGGCCGTGTTCTTCGTAGGTAATGTCGAGTTGTGTCGTGCGGACGGTCTTTAGTGGATGCTCAATCATCGTACCTCCCTTGGCGCCCAAAGTTGTGTCACCCGAACAGCACCCTTTGCCAGTGTTCTTCACTGATGATCGCGATAGGAACACCGCTCTCTCTCAGTTCAACGGCTTTTTTGATCTTGGTGCCATAAGTGCTATTAAGCCATTGATCGTTTCCGATGCTGCCGACCACCAGATAGTTGATTTTTTTGCTGACCGAACCACCAATCAGACCGCCGCGTTCGACTATCAGCGATTCGCATTCTTTGCGCGGACCGTAAGCCATAACGCCGGTGAACAGGAAAACCCGATCAATCCAGTTCAGTGCGGGTGCAGGGATATCGAGTGGAAGACTGCAAGGTGTTGTGAAGATCTGGTCAGAGCCAACCGGGATACCTGAAAACTGGTGCAGCATGTCCAGTAGCTCAGCCGACTCTTCAGAGTCCAGCACGCCATCACTCAGCATGTTGGAGAGGCGTTTATAGAGGATGTTCACGACCGGATCACCCAGATGACACAAATGAACCTCGATCCAACTCTTGAGAAACTCGGCTTCCTGTTGGTTGATCCTGCCATCGGCAGCGAGTCCAGCCGCGATGCCTACCAGTGCGTCGGCTGAACGTCTATCAATGCGCGCTTCGTGGAAGAATCCACTGTTTTGAAATTCCTGATGCAAATCGACCATTGTCCATGCTCCTAGGATTCAACTTCCGCTATTTGATTGAAATACTTCGCCCGATCCGGCGTGAACGTCACCACCATCCCGGTTCGCGAGCAAGTCAGCGCCCGCTCTTCGCTCAAATCAACATCCAGATCTTCCCCACGCAACCCTTGCCACTGTGCGAGGTATTTAAGGGAGCCATATTTTTCGAGTTTCTTCAGGCTGCGGCTGACGCCGCCTTTCCAGCCCAGTACGGGCAGCTCGCCGGCGAGGCACTGTCGGGCGAGGTCGGGGAATCGGGCGGCGCGCTGGCGGCCGACTTCCCAGCATTTGATCAGGCCCTTGTCACCGGCCTCCCAGAGCTCTTCGCGGTTCAAACCGGTTCGGAGCGGGGAGTCGATGCTGCGTTGGATGCGTTGGGTCATTCTGGTTCCTTGAATTCGGGGTGTATTGGACAGCTCCGCTGTTCCCGTTCAGTAAGGATGTTAGGTGGGGAGGTAACGATACGCAACAAGGTATTTCAAAGTGTAAGAAAGTTACGAAATGGGCAGTGAGAGTGATTTTGCTAACAAGTTTCAAAGGTATGTAAGTGTTTTTGCAAGCAATGAGATATCAGAGATGGTTGCATTTATTATTTTTTCCACAGGGCTTCTAGTAGGTGCTCGCTTTTTAGGTGTGGGGTTAATTTATCTAGTAGATGAAATGTTTGGTGTTGTGCGTATTCAAGTATTTCTTTGTTAATGATTATGTTGTTGTGTAAGAAGATAAGGCTTCTTAGTTGGTTGGTTTTTATTAGTGTTGGTGTGCTGTTGTTGATTAGTTGTTTTATAGACTCACCATATCCATTGATGAATTTTTTCCATGATTTGAGTTTTTCTAACTCCGTGTGTTCGCTCCCCGTGAGCCACCAGATGAACGTAGCGACATCAAATGCCGGGTCAGAGATTCTGGTGTGCTCAAAGTCAATCAGGGTGCACGCATTAGAAGAATAAAGTGCGTTTCCTGGCCAGGCATCTCCGTGGCTAATACAACGCATCATACACTCGGTATGGGATAGGGTAGTTAGATTTATATCGTTGTGTAAGGTTTGTATGATTTCCTTTAATTGAATGGTTTTTTGGGAACGGTTGGGGCTTCCAAGCTTTGATATTAGATGCTTAACGTTACTGGTATCGTGTTTTGGGTTTCTGAATGGGGGTGGTGGAATGTGATGCAATGTGAATAGTGCTTGGCCAAACAGATAGTCGTCTGACAGAGCTCCGGCATTTTTAAGGTACGGGTTGCCAGTGCACTCACGAGTGAGAATGCCATAGTAAAACTGGTTCTCGTATAGGTAGGTTTTTTCTATCTGGGCTTTCGCAAGGATTGGATTGATGCTGTTGGGTTGGTGGGATGATATATAAGATGTGATTTTTCTTTCGAAAGAGATTCTTTGTTTTGAATGGTCTCTTTTATTGAAGATCTTGAAAATCAACGAATCGTTGTCGTTGGTTATTCTGAATATTTTGTTGACTGCGTCGTAAATGAGTTCCATGTGTTTTATGTGTAGATCGTATGCCTCGGAGATTGAACGCATTAGGCTGTCCAGGCTATTCATGTACAGGCTCCTGAAAAAAACGATAGATTACGAGGGCGTTTTGTTTTTGTGTGACTTTAGTCGGCACTATTGGCTAGATATCAAGAAGGCTTGGCGTGTGTAGTGGGAACAAAAAACATATCAGAATGTGACGGCGGTTTTAAAATAGTACCCCCAGAAAAAATCTTTTTACGCCGATCTACTTAGATCTGATATTGCTGACAGTATTCTCGGAACAGTCCTACATCGGCTTATGTGCAGCAAAAATACAAAGTGCTGCCGGCTAACGCGGTTATTGGGGGGACAATCAAATCTCACGGCTGCCAAACAACCTTCTCCCCACTCAACCTCCTATCCAGAAAGCACGCCGCACTGATCAGCGCCAGATGGGTCAATGCCTGCGGTGTGTTGCCCATGTGCCGCCCATGGCTGTCGAATTCTTCGGCATACAGCCCCAGCGGGTTGGCGTACCTGAGCAGTTGTTCGAACTCCAGGTGGGCCTTGTCGAGCTGGCCGGCGCGGGCCAGGCATTCGACGTACCAGAACGAGCACGCGGCGAAGGCGCCTTCGCTGCCGGGCAGGCCGTCGATCTGGCTGTCGTCGTTGCGGTAGCGGTAGACCATGCCGTCGCGCACCAGGCTCTTTTCGATGGCTTCCAGGGTCGCCAGCCAGCGCGGGTCGCGGGCGCTGACGAAACGCACCAGCGGCATCAGCAGCATCGAACCGTCCAGGCCGGTGCCGCCGATGTGCTGGACGAAGTGCCCGCGTTCCTCGCACCAGAAGTTCTCCCAGATGTCGGCGTAGATCGCCTGGCGGGTCTGGTCCCAACGCGCGAAGGGGGCCGGCAGCGAGCGTTTTGAAGCAAGGCGGATGGCGCGGTCCAGGGCGACCCAGCACATCAGCCGTGAATGCAGGAAATGATATTGCGCGCCGCGCATCTCCCAGATGCCGACATCCTTCTGCTCCCAGGTTTCACAGACCTGATCGACCACCTCCACCGTGTGTTTCCAGCCTTCATGGGAGATGGCTTCGCCGTATTTGTTGACCAGGTAAATCGCGTCCATCAGCTCGCCAAAGATATCGAGCTGGACTTGTTCGTAAGCCTGATTGCCGATGCGCACCGGTTGTGCGCCACCATGCCCAGACAGGTGCGCCAGCTCGATCTCCGGCAGCTCCTGGCGACCGTCGATGGCGTACAGGATATTGAGTTTCATCGGCTTGCCCTGGCAGTCGCTGACCCGACCGCGCAACCAGCGCATATAGGCGTTGGCCTCTTCGACGAAGCCCAGGCGCATGAACGCATAGACGGTGAACGAGGCGTCGCGGATCCAGGTGAAGCGATAGTCCCAGTTACGTGTGCCACCCGGGCTTTCCGGCAGGCCGAAGGTGGCGGCGGCGAGAATGGCGCCGTGTTTGCGCGAGGTCAGCAGCTTCATCGCCAGGGCCGAGCGGTTGACCATTTCGCGCCAGCGGCCGCGGTAGTTGGACTGGCCGATCCAGTCGCGCCAGAACTTCAGGGTGCGCTCCAGGCACAGTTGCGCGGCACCTTCCTTGAAGCGCGGATCGTCGAGGGCGCCTAGCAGGAATTGACCAGTCTGGTCTTGTTCGAGGGTGAAATCGGCGATCGCCACGTTGGCGTCGATGCGTAATGCCTGATCCGAAGAGAGCCGCAGAGTCGGTTGGTCGGCAGCTTCAAACACCACATCCTGTTTGTTCTGGCGTGCGCGAGTGTGGGCGCGGGCGTAGTCATGGCGCACGGCGCAGCGCATGTGGAAGGTGGCGCGGCCGCTGACCACACGGATCCGCCGCATCAGCAGCGGCAGGTCATCCTCGGTGTCACCGACCGGTAGCAGGTCGGTGACTTCGACCACGGCGCGATCACTGAGCCAACGGGTCAGCAACACATTGGTGTCGGGCAGGTAGATTTGTTCGCGGCGGGCGTCGGGCAAGTCCGGCGCCAACTGGAAAATTCCGGCTTCGGGGGTGTCCAGCAGCGAGCAGAAGATCGACGGGCTGTCGAACTCCGGCCAGCAGAAAAAATCCACGCTGCCCTTGTCGTTGACCAGCGCCGCGCTGCGCATGTCGCCGATGATGCCGTGGGCGTCGATGGGGCGTTGGCGTTCGGGGGGATCAACCATTGTCGCGAAACTCCGGGAACCGGGGGCCTAAATAGCTGACTGGTTTGGGTGGCCTAGAGTTCACTTGGTGGGCGAGGTGAGTTGTCTGTTCTGGCCTCTTCGCGAGCAATTGTTCCGCGCAGCGAAACTGGTAGAGGTTGGCTAGGGGGAAGGGAGGGTAACCCATCGTTAATAAACCAGTAGGCAGATCCGGTTGGGCAGGTGGCCGTCGAAGTGATGTTAATGTGCTATTTTGCTCCCATCCCTGACCCTCAAAAAGGATTTTCCGTGTCACGTATATCCTTCCAGAATGAGCAACCGTCTGATTTAGACGTGTTTCCTGGCGGTAGCCACGACAAAGTGGCCACTGCTATGTGCGATTACATTGCCGATGAAAAGAACTCCAGGGTTATCGGGCTTGATGGGGAGTTCGGGTCAGGGAAGAGCTCTATCCTCACGATGCTACAGCCGAAACTCGTCAAAGTTGACCAGAAATACAAGGTCTGGTTTTTCGACTGTGAGCAGAATTATCAGGGCTCTATCAAGAGTAATTTTATTGAACTGTTCACTGATGAGCTGATAGATAAAGTCGGCTCTGAGGAGAAAGTTAGAAACTCTTTGCAGGACAGCAGAGATCGCGCGTTAGGTCGACAGTTCACGTATACCAAGAATACAGTTAGTCGTGTCAGCTCCTGGGCATTGATACTCGTCGTGGCCTTGTTTTTCTCGACCAGTTCCTTCAAAGAGTTGTTTTCGATCACTAAAATGAAGGATCCAGTGATATCGTGGATCTTTGTTCATATACTTTCCTTTGTAAGCCCTCTGATTGTTTTGCTTATAGCGCATCGTAAACTAAAGGATACGAAAGTCGGTGATCAGCCGTGGAGTATTTTTCATCTGTTCAAAGGGGGCTCGGATGACACGATTACTGAAAAAATCAAGGTTGCCAAGGAAGTAACGCCTTTAGACCTCAAGCGTACTCTGGAGGATGATCTAAAGCTCATAGGGGATCTGCACTATGTCGTTATCCTGGACAACCTTGATCGTTTGCCCAAGGACAGCTTAAGGGCTGTATGGAGTGACCTTGAGATTTTCACCTGGGTCTCGGCAGATAACAATCTCACCGTAATTGTTCCTTTCTGCTCGAATAAGGTCGCCAAGTATCTTTCGCCTGACCATGAGCGTACCTATGACTCGCGCGACTTCATCGCGAAAAAATTCCCGGTCGTGTTTCGGGCTCCTCCTATCATCGCAGCAGGATGGAAGGATGGTTTCTACCTGCTGTGGCAGAATACATATCCCGACGCGCAGAGGGATATTGCAGAAAAATGCGCGTTGCTGCTTCAGCGTCATAGTCCAATGCGGAGCAAGCTCGTAACACCCAGACTGCAAAAACGCTTCATCAACGATATTGCCACAACCTCACTAACACTGGGTGCAGATATCGATATTGTTTGCATCGGTGCTCATCTGCTGCTCTGTAAGTATGATGAACTCCCTCTTGAGGAGGTGATCCGGACGGAAGGCCTGTCGCAATCCTATAAGGATGTCCATCCAAAATTTGATGACACGGATCTTATTGCTACAAAAAAGCTGCTTGATCGTCATGTTGGTTCTGGTCTCGAAAGAGGGTGGCAGATACAGTTTCTCCAGATTCATTTCTTGACGAACAGAACAATTGCGATGGCCGAGTTGATTGACGAGCCTTTGGCGCTGGCGATCAAGGAAAATAATGGAGAACGCTTCGCAGACCTGGTTTCAACGTTCGGATTCAATGATGCATTCAAACGCTATCTTTCGGGTGAAGTCTTCAACGCCGATCTGCTCCGCGTACTCGCAGGGGCCTCGGAAAAGCTATCTCAAGGAGACTTCGAGGGTGTCATATCTTTGTTGAACGGAGAGGGAAAAACGTTCCAAGGTGATATCCCACAGGAAGACGAGGAGTTTTTCGGGGCGCTCAAGATTTGCCGTCTGGCAGGAATGCGTACCGGCGGAATGGAGTGGCTTAAAAGCGAATTGGCGAAAGCTGTCAGGCTAGATGTGAATGATGCAGTGCAGCCTGATACGCTTGAGACAAAACGAAGCCGATTAAAAGACTACGATAACTTTATTGACGCATTGGGTGATGAGCCCATTACGGTTAACGTGACTAATGCGTCTTACTATATTCACATTTTCTCGGAATGTGAGGGGCTGAAGATTGTAGATGCGGCAAACTTTAAGTTCGCTCAATCTGGAATCAAGAGTATCCATCAACATATCGTAGCGCTGCCGGATTCGACAAAGGTACTGCCCATTACAGAATCGCAGCGGGAAGTTCTGTTAGGTATTCTCAATGCCTCCGTTAAGTTTGGTCAGGATCCCAAATTTCCGATGGCCGAAGATGAGCTGTTGGCGATGTCGCAGTCGTTCAGCACTTACCCCAACCATGAGGCCATTCTCTTCGGGCTGGCTATGAGCGGTAAACTGCCGGAAACCGTCATTACCCAGGTCATCAGCCAACCCTTCGAGGGCAGAACGGCAAGTCAGAATGCTGCGGTGGCTGCATTACTGATGAGCACGAAACGATTCGAAGAGTTGGCCCAAGTGGAAGCTCTTGAATCCGTCGTGGAGAGCGATGTGTTCAAGCTCCTCTTCCGAGGCGTAGCCTACAGTGATGTACTCATTTCCGCGTACCAGGATCCGACTGTTGGAAAAATCGTCTCCAAAGTGCTTGCGTGGGCCATTAGGGATAATGCGGTGTGGAGATTTAACCCAGGCTACGTAGGCCAGAACTTCAGCAGGGTGGCTAACGCTGTATCGCCTTATGGCGTCGAAGTGCAGGAGCTTTTCGACTGGTTGAATGACTGGCAACGTCATTTCAAAGCTGAGTTCGATGTTATTGATGAGCTCGAAAGCGTGTTTGTCGAAAGAGTTGTGAACAGCTCGGAAAGCCAATTCCAAGACTTCAAGAAGGGCGTTCTTGAATTCTATGGCTCCGATGAGCGAAGTGACGAAGAGTGGGAACCCATCCTACTGAGTGAAAGTGATAATCACTGCAGTTTGATTCAATGGGCTTTCCCGCATCAGGGCTTCGCACTTGGTTCTGGGTATCGCAGCTCAGCCATCGATGTTCTGAGAAAAATCGTGGTCGGTGAGCTGGACGATGATGCTACTACGCATGCGGTTCGCAGTATCAACACGTTGCTCGCTTCCTGTGACCAAGCACAAAAAAATCTCTTGGGTACCGAGCTTCGAAATATTGCGTACGTCGAAAATGGAATTGCTGAGCCAGCTGTTTGGCTTCTGAAAAACTTTGGGCATCTGATCGTCGATATTCAGCCTGCCAATACTGCTGAAGTCGGCAAATTGATGGGCATTCTGGAATACCTGAATGAGCACTCAGGTGAGACTGGCGACGTGCTTGAGTATCTTGAAGACCGTGCGAGGCAGATCGCAAGTTTCAATTATTCTGAACAGCTTCGTGAGGCGATGGCGGTTGCCGTAGCGAAGCTTAAGAAGTCAGCACCAAAGCTCTATCAAGCCTTTGCCAAGAAATCGATCTTCAAGAGAATCTTCAAAGATATTCTCAACTCTGAGAAAAAAGCCGAGCAGGCTAAAACTGAGCTGCTACAGGCTGAGCAAAAGAAAGCCCGGGAAACTAAGGTTGAGCAGGAGACCGAAGAGTCTGCTTCACCGTAAATTCTCGCCGAGGTCGACCACTGCTGACGCCGCAAAAACCTAGCAGCGAAGATCACTGGGCCCGCTCTGGACCTGGTGATAAGTCTGTTGGTGGTCATCCAACAGTCAGCCACCCCCTGCGAAGCGAAAGCCGGGAGTAGCACGCGCTTTGCAATGTGCATACTGGGCCTCTCCCGTGACCTCGGTCTCTGAACGCGCACTTCCACGGAGAATGGAGCCCACCCTGACACGAAGACATGGAGCAACACATTGTCAGCTGAACACCAACCAACAGAACCCGAAAACCAAAACGACCAAAGCGACCAAAGCGACTCAATCGAGAAGCCTAAAAAGGCCTTCGTGCTCACCGACGAGATGTGCCGGCAGATGGCGGAATCGGAAAAAGAGTACCGTAGTTACAAACGTCGGGAGAAGCGGTTTGAGTTCAGCTGGATTTCCTGGTTTTGCGATGAATTCCCGAATGAAGAGGTCTACAGGCCTGCCCTGGTTGAACGACGCAACACGCGCCAGGAAATGGCGTATCACCGGTTTCGACAAATGACGAGCTGGTCGTTTTGGTCGCGGATGAAGTCTGGCGCCGGTATCAAGCTCGCCGCGGTGGGGGGCTTGGTTGCCGCATTCCTTCAGGCAGCTCCCCCGTTGAAAGGCGCGGAGGCGGCGGTCGGGCCTTTGAGCTGGTTGCTGGTCGGCGGGGGCTTTTACTTGCTAGCGGTGATTTGGTTCGAGTGGAAATGTCCGGTTCTGCTAAAGCGCACGCTTGCTGGGAAGGATGAGTACCTTGGCATTGAAGGTCGGCGCTGGCTGCTCGCGCTCGTTGAGGATGAGCTGCGACGCTGGTGGAGCGTTAAACCCTATGACCTGGATGTGGGCAGAATTAAGCCAGAGTCCAATAAACACCAGCTTGCGGTTGCAATCACTCAGCATGGTGACATTCCAGCCTACGGTGGCTTTGGTGAATTCGCATCCGCACGGATTGAGCATGCACTGGATGAGTACGCCAGGCTGACATCAACAGCGATCTGGCGAGAGGAATTCAAGCCGAACGAGTATCAAAAATTCATGCCGGGACATCGAATTTGCCCACTTAATACGCCTCTGCGTAACCTCCACTTGAGCGTCATGAATGAGAGCGAGGTGGAAATGACTAAGGTGGGCAAGGAGGGCGACTTGGTGGTGCGCTGGTTCGACAACTCGCTGGATTTTCACTCGCGGCTACCAACCCCTCGAAACCTGATGGTGTCGGCGTATGCAGAAGGTCTCATCTACCTGTTTCGCACCGATGCTTCTGCGTTAACGTTCACTCGTATTGTGGCGCAGTGGCAAAACACGATGCGCCCCTTGTGCCGGCTCACTCTCATCAGCCTGTTCCTAGCGAGTGGCGGCTGCTTCGCCTGGTTTGTCTTCCAGCAGCTGAAAATACTGGTACCCATACTTACCTGAGTAGCTGATCGGCGAATCCGCAGGGCGGGCTGCAGAGACGAACGCCCACCCCCAGATCAATCGGCAGGCAGTGAGCTTGCTGCACCACACTCTCACGCAAGAACCTAATTCAGGCTTGAGGCATCGTTGGGGGCGACGGTTTGGCTGGCCCGGCCTGATCTGCTTTGGCCTGCCCGCTGCGCGTTTTATCAATGCCCCAAACCGCCTTCGCGACCTCCTCAACTTTCGCCACGAACTTGTCGACATTGAAGCCGGCTATGAAGGCCAGTGCGAAAAATCCAATTTCGCTTGCTCCGGCGTTCGCGGTCGACTCCAGTACCAACAAGCCTGCTTTCAAGAAGAGGTAGCTCACCGCACCGGCGATTGTGCTGGTGATGGGGCGGATGAAATACCAGATGTGCGAGTCCGGATCCCAGCGCTTGTAAACGCACTTGTTGAGGTAGATCGCGCGGAAGCAGTACTGGGCTCCGCCAACGTAGGCGATCGCGCCACACATCAAAGGTGATGGAAGCGGCTCGCTCCCACAAGGGATCGCTATCCAGCTAATTCCGGCTACGCCCCATCCGTTCTCTTGGCAGACAACTGTTGAGGAAAGCCCGGTGACCCCGCTGACATTGCTGTGCCTGCCCTATTCGGGCGCGAGTGCCATGGTCTATAGCCGTTGGCGGCGCAAACTGCCGCAGTGGCTCACGCTGCAACCGGTGGAACTGCCGGGGCGTGGCGCGCGGTACGGCGAGCCCTTGCACACCGACATGCGCCGCCTGGCGCTGCAATTGGCCCAGGAACAAAAAACCACGCTCAAGGCGCCATACGCATTGTTCGGCCACAGCATGGGCGCGTTGCTGGCCTGCGAGATGGCCCATGCGTTTCGCTCGCTGGGCTGCCCGGAGCCGGTAGCGCTGTTCGCCTCGGGCACCGCCGCACCGACCCTGCGCGCCGACTACGACCGGGGCTTCGCCCAGCCCAAGACCGACGCCGAACTGATCGAGCAACTGCGCACCCTCAACGGCACCAGCGAAGAGATCCTGGCCAACGAAGAGTTGATGAGCCTGACCCTGCCGGTGCTGCGTGCGGACTTCTTGCTCTGTGGGCATTTCGCGCCAATTCAACGCCCCTTGCTCAAGTGCCCGGTGCATGTTCTCGGTGGCAAGAGCGATCGCGCCAGCGCCGAACAGTTGATCGGCTGGAGCCAGGAAACCCGTGGCAGTTTTTCGGTGGACATGCTGGCTGGCGGGCACTTCTTCATCCATGAGCAGGAAGCCAAGGTCCTGCGGGTGATCAAGGATCAGCTTGAGGTGCATCATCGGCGGCTTTCCATGGCTGCCGTGGGTTAACACCACTCCCAAGTTTCACCCGATCCCACATTTTGAACTGCAACAACCACGGTTTTTCGTGTTTTACCCTCCCTCCTGATACTTGCCCCCATCCGCTAATTTTTCCCGCCTGCATTCGTTCTATAGGCACGACGCGCCCTTGCGCCTGCTGCCTACTGATGCGGATGCCGATAGATGAATGCTCAAGACTCCTTGAAACTTGCTCGCCGGTTTATCGGGTTGCCCCTGGAAAAGCGCCAGTTGTTCCTTGCGGCCTTGCACAGGGAGGGCGTGGATTTCGCCCGTTTTCCGATTCCGGCCGGCATCGAGGCCGAGGATCGCCAGGCGCTGTCGTACGCCCAGCAACGCATGTGGTTTCTCTGGCAACTGGACCCTCACAGCGGCGCCTACAACCTGCCAGGCGCGGTGCGGTTGACCGGTCGCCTGAACCTGCCGGCGCTGGAGCAGGCGTTCGCCAGCCTGGTGGCGCGGCATGAAACCCTGCGCACGGTGTTCGCCCGTCAGGCCGATGACAGCTTGCTGCAAGTGCCGGCCGCTACGCCGCTGCGAATCGAGCACGTGGATTTCAGCGCATTGCCTGCCGAGGAGCGCGAACCTGCCGTGGCTGAAACCGCCGAGCAGCAATCGGTGCTGCCGTTCGATCTGTCGACCGGTCCGCTGCTGCGGGTGACCTTGCTCAAGCTCGCCGAACAACAGCACGTGCTGTTGCTGACCCTGCACCACATCGTCTCTGACGGCTGGTCGATGAACGTGCTGATCGACGAATTCATCCGCTGCTACGACGCCTTCGATGCGGGCGCGCAACTGCAGCTGGCAGCGTTGCCGATCCAGTACAGCGACTACGCCCTATGGCAGCGCCGCTGGCTGGAGGCGGGCGAGCAGGCGCGGCAACTGGCGTATTGGCAGGCGCAGTTGGGTGACGAACACCCGGTGCTGGAGTTGCCCCTGGACCATTCGCGCCCGGCGATGCCGAGCTATCGCGGCACCCGCTACGAATTCGCGGTCGAGGCACAACTGGCGGAGCGCCTGCGTAGCACCGCACAGAAGCACAACATCACCCTGTTCATGCTGTTGCTCGGCGCCTTCAACGCTTTGCTCCATCGCTACACCGGGCAAACCGACATCCGCGTCGGCGTGCCCATCGCCAACCGCAACCGCGCGGAAATCGAAGGCCTGATCGGCTTCTTCGTCAACACCCAGGTGCTGCGCACGCAACTGGACGGCCAGACCCGGGTCGATGACCTGCTGCGCGCCATCAAGGAAACCGCCCTCGGCGCCCAGGCCCATCAAGACCTGCCATTCGAGCGCCTGGTCGAGGCGCTGAAACTGGAACGCAGCCTCAGCCACACGCCGCTGTTCCAGGTGATGTACAACCACCAGCCGCACGTGGCCGACATGGCCTCGGTCAGCACCGCGTCCGGTCTGGAGCTGGGCAGCATTGACTGGCAAAGCCGCACCACCCAGTTCGACCTGACCCTGGACACCTGGGAGAAGGGCGGCAAGCTGCACGCCGCGCTGACCTACGCCAGCGACCTGTTCGAGGCCGATACCGTTGCGCGCATGGCCGGGCACTGGACGCGCCTGTTGCAGGCGATTGTCGACGACTCGACGCAAAGAGTCGGCGAGTTGCCGATGCTGACCGCGGATGAGCAGCAAGTGCTGGTGCAGGACTGGAACCGCACCGCCGAGACCTATCCGGTCGAGCAGTGCCTGCACCAGTTCATTCAGGCCCAGGCCCGACGCACCCCCGACGCGCCGGCGCTGGTGTTTGGCGAGCGTCAGCTCAGCTACGGGCAACTCGACGCTCGCAGCAATCAACTGGCGCACTGCTTGCGCGAGCAGGGCGTCGGCCCGGATGTGCTGGTGGGGATCTGCGTCGAGCGCTCGCTGGAAATGGTCATCGGCCTGCTGGCGATTCACAAGGCCGGTGGTGCCTACGTACCGCTGGACCCGGAGTACCCGGCCGAACGCCTGGCCTACATGATCGAAGACAGTGCGATTGGCTTGCTGCTCAGCCAAAGCACCTTGATCGGCGCACTGCCCACCGAGGGCGTCAAGGTCATCGCCCTGGATCAGGAGCACAACTGGCTCGACGGTTACAGCGAAACCTGTCCGCAGGTCGACGTGCATCCGTTGAGCCTGGCCTACGTGATCTACACCTCCGGTTCCACCGGCAAGCCCAAAGGCGCCGGCAACAGTCACGGGGCTCTGGTCAACCGCTTGTGCTGGATGCAACAGGCTTACGGGCTGGATGGCAGCGACTCGGTGTTGCAGAAAACCCCGTTCAGTTTCGACGTGTCGGTGTGGGAGTTCTTCTGGCCGCTGATGACCGGTGCGCGGCTGGTGGTGGCGCCGCCGGGGGCACATCGCGAACCGGCGCAGTTGATCCGCCTGATCGAAGACCAGGGCATCAGTACACTGCACTTTGTGCCGTCAATGCTTCAGGCGTTCATCCACGAACCGGGCGTCGAGGCTTGCACCGGCCTCAAGCGCATCGTCTGCAGCGGTGAGGCCTTGCCGCTGGATGCGCAATTGCAGGTGTTCAAAAAGCTGCCGGGCGCCGGGTTGTACAACCTGTACGGCCCGACCGAGGCGGCCATCGACGTCACCCACTGGACCTGCATCGACGAAGGCGCCGACAGCGTGCCCATCGGCCGGCCCATCGCCAACCTGCGCACCCATGTGCTGGATGCGCAATTGCTCCCGGTTCCGGCCGGCGTGGCGGGGGAGTTGTACCTCGGCGGCGCCGGGCTGGCGCGCAGTTATCACCGGCGTCCGGCGCTCAGCGCCGAGCGTTTCGTGCCGTGCCCCTTCGATGACGGCGCGCGCTTGTACCGCACCGGCGACCGCGTGCGCCAGCGCGCCGACGGTGTGATCGAATACCTCGGACGCCTCGACCATCAAGTCAAATTGCGCGGCCTGCGCATCGAGCTGGGGGAAATCGAGACTCGCCTGATGCAGCATGCGCTGGTGCGCGAGGCCGTGGTGCTGGTGCAGGGCGGCAAGCAGCTGGTGGCGTATCTGGTGCTGGAAAATACCGACACCGACCCGCAGTGGCCGCAAACCCTCAAGGCCTGGCTGCTCGGCAGCCTGCCGGAATACATGGTGCCCACCTACCTGATGCCGCTGCATGCCTTGCCGGTGACCGCCAACGGCAAGCTCGACCGCAAGGCCTTGCCGCCACCCGACGCCGTGCCGCAACAGGCATTCGTTGCGCCGCTGGATGCGATGCAGATCGCGCTGGCGCAGATCTGGCAGGACGTATTGGGCGCAGAACCCGTGGGCCTCGAAGACAACTTCTTCGAACTTGGCGGCGACTCGATCATTTCCATCCAGGTGGTCAGCCGCGCCCGCCAGGCTGGCATTCGCCTCAGCCCGCGGGACCTGTTCCAGTACCAGACCGTGCGCAGCCTGGCATTGGTCGCGACGTTCGACAGCCGCAGCAACATCGATCAAGGCCCGGTCAGTGGCGAAGTGATCCTGACCCCGGCGCAGCATTACTTCTTCGAACAGGCCATCGCCCAGCGCCGGCACTGGAATCAGTCGCTGCTGCTGACGCCCCGGGAAGCGCTGAATCCGCAAGTGTTGGAACAGGCGTTGGTTACCGTCATCAACCACCACGACGCCTTGCGCCTGCGCTTCGTGGAAGGTGCCGAAGGCTGGCAGCAGCGCCATGCAGCGCCAGTCGAGTCAGCTGGATTGTGGCAGCGTCGGGCGTCTTCGGCCGAAGCCATGACCGCCCTGTGCGATGAAGCGCAACGCAGCCTTGATCTGGCCGACGGGCCGCTGCTGCGTGCCTTGCTGGTCAGTCTCGACGACGGCAGCCAGCGCCTGCTGCTGGTGGTTCATCACCTGGTCGTGGACGGGGTGTCGTGGCGGGTGTTGCTCGAAGACCTGCAACAGGCTTACCGGCAAGTGGCGCTGCCCGAGAAAACCAGCGCCTACCAAACCTGGGCCGCGCACCTGCAACAGCACGCCCAAACACTCAGTGAGCAGTTGCCGTACTGGCAGGCGCAAATGGCCGATGCCCGGGACCTGCCGTGTGACAACCCCCGGGGCAGCATGCAGCAGCGCCACGGACACAAGATCGAATCGAAACTTGACGCCGAGTTAACCCAACGTCTGCTGCAACAAGCCCCGGCGGCCTATCGCACCCAGGTCAATGATCTGTTGCTCACGGCGCTGGCGCGGGTCATCCGTCGCTGGAGCGGGCAGGGCTCGACGCTGATCCAGCTGGAAGGCCACGGCCGCGAAGACCTGTCCGCCGACCTCGACCTGAGCCGCACCGTCGGCTGGTTCACCAGCCTGTTTCCAGTGCGCCTGCAACCCGAGGCCGAAGTAGAAAGTTCGATCAAGTCGATCAAGGAGCAACTGCGCGCCATTCCCGGCAAAGGCCTGGGCTACGGCTTGCTGCGCTACCTCGGCGAACCGGTGCAGCGTCAGGCCCTGCAAGACTTGCCGGCGCCACGGATCACCTTCAACTACCTGGGGCAGTTCGACCGTCAGTTCGACAACGCCGCGCTGTTCGTCCCGGCCCCGGAAAGCGGCGGCCAGGCCCAGGGCGACGATGCGCCGCTGGCCAACTGGCTGACCGTGGAAGGCCAGGTGTATGGCGGGCAGCTCTCGCTGCAATGGGGCTTCAGCCGTGACCTGTTTGCCGATTCCACCGTGCAACGACTGGCCGATGCCTACACCGAAGAACTCAAGACGCTGATCGAGCATTGCTGCGCGACAACGGCAGGCCAGGTCACGCCATCGGACTTCCCGCTGGCGCGCATCACCCAGGCACAACTCGATGCCTTGCCTGTTGCGGCGCCGGTCATCGAGGACGTTTACCCGCTGACGCCAATGCAGCAGGGCATGCTGTTCCACACCCTGTACGAACCCCAGGCCGAGGCCTACATCAATCAATTGCGCCTGGACATCCAGGGGTTGGAACTGGCCGCGTTTGGCCGGGCCTGGCAGGCGGCGATCAATCGCCACGACATCCTGCGCAGCAGCTTCCACTGGTTGGGGCTCGAGTACGCCCATCAGGTGATTCATCGCCAGATCGACCTGCAACTGCAAGTGGTCGAAGCGGCCGACATCGACCTCGATGCACTGGCCGCCGAGGAGCGCAGTCGTGGCTTCGAACTCGGCGCCGCGCCGTTGTTCCGCCTGCTGCTGGTACGTCGGGGCAGTGAAGACTGGCACCTGATATACACCAGCCATCACATCCTCATGGACGGCTGGAGCAACGCCCAGTTGCTTGGCGAAGTGATCCAGCACTATGCCGGCCAGACGTTGGCCAGGCCGTTGGGGCAATACCGCGACTACCTGCGCTGGATTCAACAGCAGCCGCTGCTGGCCGCCGAACAGTTCTGGAAACAGGCGCTGGCGCCGCTGGAAACACCGACGCTGCTGGCGCAAGCCTTGCCGGCGCCCGCCGAAGGGCGCGGCATGGACGAACATCAATTGACCCTTGAAAGCGCCACGCTACAGCACCTGAGCGATTTCGCCCGCCAGCAGAAAATCACCCTCAACACCTTGCTGCAAGGTGCCTGGGGCCTGCTGTTGCAGCGCTACACCGGCCAGTCCTGTGTGGCCTTCGGCGCGACGATTGCCGGACGCTCCGCGCCGTTGCCGGGCATCGAGCAGCAGTTGGGGCTGTTCATCAACACCCTGCCGATCATCGCCGCGCCCCAGGCCGGGCAGTCGGTGGCCCAGTGGCTCAACGACCTGCAAGCCCTGAACCTGAGCCTGCGCGAGTTCGAACACGTGCCGCTGTACGATATTCAGGGCTGGGCCGGGCAACAGGGGGCGCTGTTCGACAGCCTGCTGGTGTTCGAGAACTTCCCGGTGGCCGCAGCCCTCAAGCAAGGAGCGCCGGCGGGCCTGGCCTTCGGCGCGCTGCACAATCACGAAATCACCAGCTACCCACTGACCCTCGGCATCGAAGTCGGCGCCACGTTGCGACTGGATTTCAGTTTCGACCGCTCCCGGTTCAGTGCTGCGCAGATCCGCCAGTTGGGCGCCAGCCTGCTGCATGTGCTGGCGCAATTTGTTGCCCAGCCACAACAGGCGCTCGGTGCCGTCAGCCTGCTGGATGCTCAGGTCCAAGCCCGGGTAATACGCGGCTCGCGTCCACCGGTGCCACAACTGGACAGTCCGTTGCTGGCCCATCAGCGCTTCGAGCAACAAGCGGCCCGCACCCCCGATGCGCTGGCGGTGATGCTCGGTGACGAACGCCTGACCTACGCCCAACTCAATGCCCAGGCCAACCAGCTCGCCCATCGCCTGCGCGCCCAGGGTGTGGCGCCGGGGCAGCGGGTGGGGCTGTCGGTGCGGCGCAATGCGCAGATGATCGTCAGCCTGATGGCGATCCTCAAGTCCGGCGCCGGTTATGTGCCGCTGGACCCGGATTACCCGGCCGAGCGCCTGGCCTACATGATCGAAGACAGCGGCATGGACCTGCTGCTGGCGCAACCGGGTCTGCTGGCCGATGTAGCACTGCCGCAAGGGTTGCCGCGCCTGGCGCTGGAGCCGGGCGCAGCCGCCGGGTATTGCACCGACAACCCGGTCAACCTCGCCAGCGCCGAAGACCTCGCCTATCTGATCTACACCTCCGGCTCCACCGGACGGCCGAAAGGCGTGTGCCTGGCCCATGCCGCCCTGCGCGAGTTTTGCGTGATCGCGGCGGACTATTCACAACTCACCGCGCAAGACCGCGTGCTGCAATTCGCCACGTTCAGCTTCGACGGCTTTGTCGAGCAGTGCTACCCGCCATTGTGCGTGGGCGCGGCGCTGGTGATGCGCGGCGATGAGTTGTGGGACACCGACACCCTCTACCGCCAGATCATCGAACAGGGCGTGACTCTGGCGGATTTGCCGGCGGCGTACTGGTTCCTGCTGGCTCAGGAGTGGGCCCCGCAACCGCTGCGGGACAAGGGGCGCTTGCGCCAGGTCCACGTCGGCGGCGAAGCCATGTCGCTGGAAGGCCTGAAGCTGTGGCACGCCGCCGGTTTGGGCGATGTGCGCCTGCTCAACACCTACGGGCCGACCGAAGCCACGGTGGTGTCCAGCACCCATGAGTGCACGCTGGTCGATACCCGCAATCTGATTGGCGTGCCCATCGGCAAAGCACTGCCGGGTCGCGCACTGTATGTGCTGGACAGCGAAGGGCATCTGCTGCCGACCGGTTGCGTCGGCGAATTGTGCATCGGCGGCGACGCCGGCCTCGCCCAGCACTATCACCAGCGACCGGGCTTGAGCGCCGAACGTTTCATTGCCGATCCGTTTTCCACCACGCCGGGCGCGCGGCTGTATCGAAGCGGCGATCTGGCGCGCTATCGCGAGGATGGTGCGCTGGAGTACCTGGGGCGCATCGACCATCAGGTGAAAATCCGTGGTTTCCGGGTCGAACTGGGTGAGCTGGAAGCGCATCTGCAAGGCCTGCCGATGATCAGCGAAGCCGCGGTGCTGGTGCATGAAGGCGTCGGCGGCAAGCAATTGATCGGCTACGTGGTGCCGGCCGATGCCGGGCTGCTGGCGGCGGATGCACGTCAGCTCACCGACACCGTACGCCGCGCCTTGGGCGAGCGCCTGCCGGACTACATGCTGCCGGCGCAACTGGTGTTGCTGGCTGCATTGCCGCTCAACCGCAACGGCAAGCTAGACCGCGCAGCCTTGCCGGCGCCTGAAGTCTGGGAAGTGGCAACGGGTACTGCACCCCAAGGCGAACTGGAAATCGAACTGGCGCAGATCTGGCAACAGGTGTTGCAGGTCAGTCGCGTCGACCGCGAAAACAGCTTCTTCGAATTGGGTGGGCACTCGTTGCTGGCGACGCAAATCGTCTCGCAGATCCGCCAGCGCCTGGGCCTGTCGGTGAGCCTGCGCAGCCTGTTCGAACATCCGCGCCTCGAGGATTTCGCTGCTCAGGTGCAGGCGCTGCAACACAGCTGTGAACGCCCGGCGCTGGTGGCGGACACCAGCGGCGAACGCCAGCCGTTGTCCTTTGCCCAGCAGCGCCTGTGGTTCCTGTGGAACCTGGAGCCGGACAGTTCGATGTACAACATGCCCGGTGCCTTGCGCCTGCGGGGCGAGTTGAACCTTGACGCCCTGCGCCAGACCTTCGAAACCCTGGTGCAGCGTCACGCCGTATTGCGCACCACGTTCTATGAAGAAGACGGCCAGACCTGGCAACGGGTGCATGCGCAACTGCCGTTGAGTTTTGTCGACAGCGACCTGCGGCATCGGCCGGCGCCGGACGTCGAAGCGCAGCAACTGGCCCGCGAGGAAGTCTCCCGGCCATTCGACCTGCGCCACGGTCCGTTGCTGCGGGTGCGGGTGCTGCGGGTCGCGGATGACGAGCATGTGCTGTTGCTGACGGTGCATCACATCGTCGCCGATGACTGGTCGTTCCGCGTGCTGATCAATGAATTCGTCACGCTCTATCCAACCCTCAACCGTGGCAAGACCCCGCAACTGCCAGCGCACAGCGTGCAGTACGCCGACTTCGCCAAATGGCAGCGCCAGTGGCTGGAGCAGGGCGGCGAGTTGCAGCGCCAACTCGACTACTGGCAGCAGCGCCTTGCCGAGCCCCAGGCGGTGCTGGAGTTGCCTGCCGATGGCGACCGGCGCACGACACAAGAAGGTGCCAGCGCCCATTTCACCTTCAGCGGCGAACTCAGCCAGCAGTTGCGCGACTTTGCCCAACAGCGCGATCTGTCGCTGTTCATGCTGCTGCTGGCCGGTTTCACCCTGGTCCTGCGCCAGCGTACCGAGGTCGGTCGGGTGCGCATCGGCACCGATATCGCCAACCGAAATCAAGCCGAGCTTGAAGAAATGGTTGGCTTCTTCGTTAACCAATTAGTACTGCAAGTGGAGGTCGATGCCGAGCAGTCGGCGGCGCAGTTGCTGGAGGCCTGTCGTCGGGCGGTGCTGGAGGCTTCGGACCATCAGGACTTGCCGTTCGAGCGCCTGGTGGAAGCCATGCGCCTGCCGCGCCGGGCCGGCCGTTCGCCGCTGTTCGACATCAAGCTGATCTACCAGGAAGGCGTTGCTCGCCTGCCGTCGATGGAAGGCCTGCAGATCGAGGACTTCCCGTCCGGGCGCCAGGCCGCCGAGATCGGCATGGTCGCCGCGTTCTACAACGATGCCGAACACATTCACCTGAGTTTCGAAACGCCGGTGGGCCAGTACCTGCCGAGCACGCTGGAGTCCTTGTTCGAGCAGATCCGGGCGGTACTCGAAGCGCTGATACGCGCTGACGGAGTGCAGGTCGGTGAGTTGCTGGACCTGGCGACCGACGTGCAACGCCGTGCCGATGCGCGCTTGAACGAGCAACGCAAGGCCTTGCTCGGCGGCGCCATGGCGATCAAGCGTCGCTCGGCGAACCGTGGCGCAGCGGCAGCGAAAACAGCGGCGGACTGATTCAGTCGGCGGCGCCCTTGAGCGCCGCCGTCAACATTTTCTGGAGGGGTTTATGACCGTTTCAACGACCAAGTCCATGCCCAGGATGGGCCGTGGTGCCCGTAAAAGCCTGTCCACCGATCCGACGCGGCTGGTGAGTTTTGCGCCGCTGTTCGAAGGCCTGAGCATGCCGCTGGTGTGCCGTCCGGCCGTGTCCGGCGTGAGCCTGGTGGAATGGGCGACCCAGAATCGCGGGCTGATCGAAAGCAAGCTGCTGGAACACGCGGTGATCCTGTTCCGTGGCTTCCAGGTGGCCGATATCGGCGAGTTCAACCGCTGCGTCGACGGGATTTCCGGCGGTGCCCTGGAATACCTGTTCCGCGCTTCGCCACGGACCCAGATCAGCGGCCAGTTCAAGATCTACAGCTCCACCGACTACCCGGCGCCGGAAAAAATCTTCCCGCACAACGAACACTCGTACTCGCCGGTGTTCCCGCGTCACCTGTATTTCTACTGCGACATGCCGTCGACCACCGGCGGTGAAACCCCCTTTGGCGATACCCGCCGGATCCTCGCGCGGATCGACCCGGCGGTGCGCGAAGAATTTGCCCGTAAACGCATCATGTACGTGCGCAACTACGGCGATGGCATGGGCCTGCCATGGCAAACCGTGTTCCAGAGCGAGGATCGCGGCGAAGTCGAGGCCTACTGCGCGAAAATCGGCATCCAGGCCGAGTGGAAACCGGGCAACCGCCTGCGCACCCGGCAGAACGGCCCGGCCATCGTGCGCCATCCACTGAGCGGCGAGCGCATCTGGTTCAACCACGGCACCTTCTTCAACGCACTGACACTGCCGGACAGCATCCGCGACAACCTGCTGCGTGAATTCGGCCCGCAGGACCTGCCGCAAAACACCTTCTTCGGCGACGGCTCGCCGATTCCCGACGATGTGATTCGCCACCTGCAAGGCATCTACCGCGAGGTGATGGTCGAGTTCGCCTGGGAGAAGGGCGACGTGGTGCTGCTCGACAACATCCTCAGCGTACATGCGCGCAACGAATTCACCGGCTACAGAAAAATCCTCACGGCCATGGCCATCGCGCAGAAAAGCGCCGACCTGGATCAGGAATAAGGACACCCGACATGAACACCACCGCCCTCGAACCTTCGGTAGACGTATTCCAGGCTTCGGCCCAGCAGGCCTTTTATTTGCGGGCTCAGGAGCTGGGCGCACGGCCGCTGTTCGCCACCTTGACGCTGCCGGTCACCAGGCCAGTGGACGCCCAAGCGTTGCGCAGGGCGCTGGAAACCCTCGGCCAGCGCCATGAAATCCTGCGCACGCTGTACCGCCGCCTGCCGGGCATGAAGTGGCCGGTGCAAAGCCTGTGCGCTGGCTTGCCGCTCACAGTTCTGGGCAACCAGCCTTCGGTGGCCGAGGCCTTGAGCCGCAGCCGTGAAGTCATGGTTGAAGATTCGAAGCAGGCGCTGGTGGTGGCGCAGGTTGAAGACGGAGCAGGGCAGCCGTTCATCACCCTGCTGGCCCCGGCATGCAGCTTCGATGAGGCATCGCTGCGGGTGCTGGCGAGTGAACTTGGCAGCCTGTTGCGCGGTGAAACCCTGGGCGACGACGAGGACGCGCTGCAATACCTGGACTACAGCGCATGGCAGGAGGAACTGCGCGAGGAAGACATCGGTCACCAGGGCGCGGCGTTCTGGCGCAACCTGCAGCAGAAGGTCGCCGTGGCCCATCGCTTGCCGTTCGAAAAAGCCGTCGATGTCACGCTGGTTCGTCATCAGGCAACGTTGATTGACGGCCCATGGTTGGCTGGCGTGCAACGAGCCGCTGCCGAAACGGGCGTTGAGGCAGAGCAATTGGCACTGTTGCTGTGGACCGCCTTCGTTGCGCGCATCGGCCAACAGGAAAAACTGCTGATGGGCTGGCAGGTGGAGGGTCGCAACGAACAAACCATCGCCACCCTCGGACGCTTCGCCCGGCGTTTGCCCGTGGCTTTCGAGCACCGCAGCCAGCAGACCCTGGCGCAAGCGCTGGTGGCGTTTGCCGCCAGCGTCGAACAGTCGCTGTCGTGGCTCGATTGCCTCAATGAATTCGAACTGAGCGCCGAAGGTTCCGCGCCGCTGCGTTACGGCTTCGTCTATCAGGCTGCCATTGAGAGCGCTATCGAGGTGGATGACGGTAACCCTGAAGTCCTGCGCCTGCGTGTGCAGGGCGATCAATTGCAGTTGTCGTGTCTTGACGGTGCGCTACCCGAATCGATGCTGGTCGAATGGCTGGAGCAGTTTGTCGAGTTCAGCCACCAATTGCTGGCATCGCCCGAGCTGACCCTGGCTCAGGCAAGCCTGGTCAACGACGCACAACTGAGCCGCCTGATCGAAGGCTTCAACCCGAACGCCTCCGAACAGGCATTGCCGTGCCGCTTCCTGCAAGAACTGTTCAGCGAACAGGCGCGCCTGCATCCGCAGCGCATTGCGGTGAGCGTCAACGGTGAGCGCCTGAGCTATGCCGAGCTGGATACGCGCTCCAACCAGGTGGCCAATACCCTGCGCACCCAAGGCGTGGCGCCGGACCAGATAGTGGCAGTCTACGGCCAACGTTCGCTGGAAATGGTCATCGCCCTGTTGGGCACGCTCAAGGCCGGCGCTGCGTACTTGCCGCTGGACCCGAACTACCCGATCGAGCGGCTGGCGTTCATGCTCGCCGATACCGGCGCGCGCCAGGTGCTGGCCTGCCAGCCATTGCCCGAAGCGTTGCGCAGCGAGCGGACAATCTCCCTGATGCCGGGGGCCGAAGTCTGGTCCGTTGCGTCAACCCGGCCTGAGCCACAGGGCGACAGCGCCAACCTGGCCTACGTCATCTACACCTCCGGTTCCACCGGCAAACCCAAGGGCGTGATGATCAGCCATGCCAACGCCGTGGCCTCGACCCTGGCGCGCAACGCTTTCTACCGCCAGCCGCTGCGGGCATTCCTGATGCTCTCGTCGTTCTCCTTCGACAGCTCGGTGGCCGGGGTTTTCTGGGCGCTGGGGCAGGGTGCGACCCTGTGCCTGCCGGACGAAGACAGCTACAAGGATCCGGCGCAATTGGCCGAGTTGATCCAGCGCGAAGAGATTTCCCACTACCTGACCCTGCCGTCCTACCACGCGCAAATTCTCGAACACCTCGACCACCAGGCGCTGGCCTGTGTGATCGTCGCCGGCGAAGCCTGCGGCAACGCACTGGTGCAGCGACATCGCGAGGCATTGCCGGGGGTGGCGCTGGTCAACGAATACGGCCCGACCGAAGGCACCGTGTGGTGTTCGGCCTGGGAGCTGCCGCTTGACCAGGACGATGACAGCATCCCCATCGGCCAGCCGATTGCCGGCATGCGCATCCACGTGCTCGGCCCGGACCTGCAACCGGTGGCCGTGGGCGTCGAAGGCGAGTTGTATGTCGGCGGGGCCGGCATTGCCCGGGGTTATCTGCAACGGGCCACGCTGACGGCCGAGCGTTTTGTCCCCGACCTGTTCACGAAGGCGGCGGGCCAGCGCCTGTATCGCACCGGCGACCTGGTGCGCTATCGCGCCGATGGCGTGCTGGAGTATCTGGGCCGAGTCGATCACCAAGTGAAAATCCGCGGCTTCCGCATAGAACTGGGGGAAATCGAGTCGGCCATGCGCAACGCGCCGGGCATCGAAGACGCCGCCGTGATTGCCCGGGAAACCCCGACCGGCCCGCAACTGCTGGGCTTTGTGGTGTCCCCGGCCGACACCGCCGACATTCGCCTCAACGAATTGCGCAGCCATCTGGCCGAAGTGCTGCCCGGGCACCTGCAACCGGCGCGCTTGCAGGTGCTGGAGCGTTTCCCACTGATGCCCAACGGCAAACTCAATCGCCAGGCCTTGCTCGATCTCGATGTGCGCCGCAGCGTCTTCGTCGCGCCGCGCAACGACCTCGAAATAACCCTGGCGGCGATCTGGGCCGAAGCGTTGCACGTCGAGCGCGTCGGCGTGCACGACAACTTCTTCGAGCTCGGCGGGCACTCGCTGCTGGCCACGCGCATTCGTGCGCGGATTCAAGAAGAGCTGAACCTGGCGATCCCGCTCAAGCTGTTTTTCGACGGTGACACCCTGGAACGACTGGCGACGCAGATCGAGCAGTTCCGTGAGCACAGTGAACATAAAGAAAACGATGTAGACGCCCTTGAAGCGTTGTTCGACGAAGTGGACGAGGAACACGCGCGATGAGTGCTGCACCGGACAGAATGATGACCCTGGCCCAGCGTTTCTGCGGCTTGAGCGCGGACGCCCGGCGTGCGTTGCAACAGAAGATGCACGCCCAGGGGTTGACCCTGGAACGGCTGCCGATCCCGCCACGGGACCGCGGCGTCGAAACGTTGCCGGCGTCCTACGCGCAGCAGCGCTTGTGGTTCCTCTGGCAGATGCAGCCCCAGGCCACGGCCTACAACCTGACCGGTGCCTTCCGCCTGAGCGGCGAGCTCAACCCTGAGGCGCTGGCACAGACCCTGAGCGCGCTGGTACAGCGTCACGAAGTGCTGCGCACCACCTTCGTCTTCGATGAGCAGCAAGTGCTGCAAAAGATTCACCCACGGATGGATGCGCCGCTGGTTGAAGTCAGCGCTGGCGACGAGGTCGAACTGCAACGGCAGATCGCCCTCAATGCCGAGCAGCCGTTCGACCTGCAGCACGGCCCGTTGATGCGCTGCCGCTTGATCCGTCTCGATGCGCAGCAACATGTGCTGGTGCTGACCTTCCACCACATTGTCACCGACGGCGGCTCGCTGCCGATCCTGTTGCAGGAGTTCACCCAACTTTATGCGCAACTGAGTGCCGGGCAGCCTGCGCAGCTGCCGGAGTTGGGCATCCAGTACGCCGACTTCGCCCGCTGGCAGCGCCTGTGGCTGGAGGCCGGCGAGGCCGAGCGCCAGCTCGATTACTGGCGCGAACAGTTGGGCCGTGAACATCCGCCACTGAACCTGCCGACCGACCGTCGTCGCCCGGCGATCCCGAGCCAGCAGGGCGCCAGCGTCGAGCTGGACATCTCCACTGCGTTGACCGCTCGACTGCGGGACCTTGCCCGCCGCGAAGGCTGCACCCTGTTCATGCTGCTGATGGCGGCATTGCAGACGTTGCTGCATCGCTACAGCGGCGAACAGGACATCCGTGTCGGCGTGCCGATCGCCAACCGCACCCGCCAGGACGTGGAAAACCTGCTGGGCTTCTTCGTCAACACCCAGGTACTGCGCAGCCAGCCACGGGCCGACCAGTCGTTTGGGCAATTGCTCGCCGAGATCAAAGCCGCGGCACTCGGCGCCCAGGCCCATCAGGACCTGCCGTTCGAGCAACTGGTTGATGGCCTGGGCGTGGAACGCAGCCTGAGCCACACGCCGCTGTTCCAGGTGATGTTCAACCACCAGCGCGACAGCGGCGGCCCGCAACGCTGGGACCTGCCGGGGCTGAGCGTCGAACCTCTGATCTGGGATGAGAAAACCACCAAGTTCGACCTGATGCTCGACACCGTCGAGGGCGACGAGGGCATCCACGCGTCGTTCGTCTACGCCACCGAACTGTTCGACGCCTCGACCATCGAGCGTCTCGGCCGGCACTGGCTGAACCTGTTGCAGGCGATTTGCACTGACAGCACGGTTGCCCTGGCGGACCTGCGCATGCTCGACGCCGCCGAGCAGCAGGCCACCTTGCTCGACTGGAATCGCAGTGCGGTGTTGAACGGCGATCAGCCGAACCTGCTGTGCGCCCATCAACTGATCGAAGCCCAGGCCGCCGCGCACCCGAACAACATCGCCGTGACCTGCGACGGCGTCACCCTCACATACGCAGAACTGAACCGCCGCGCCAACCGCATCGCCCATCGCCTGCGCGAGCGCGGCGTCGGCCCGGACGTGTTGGTGGGCATCGCCCTGGAGCGTTCGCTGGAGATGATCGTCAGCCTGCTGGCGATCCTCAAGGCCGGTGGCGCCTATGTGCCGCTGGACCCGCAATACCCGCAGGATCGCCTGGCCTATATGCTCGCCGACAGCGGCACGCGCCTGTTGCTGACCGATTCCGCACTGTTGCCGCGCCTGCCATTGAACGAACAGATCGAAGTGATCTGCCTCGATCACGCCAGCGACTGGCTGTCCGAGGCCAGTGCCGACAACCTGCCGAACCTGACTGCGCCAGCGAACCTGGCCTACGTCATCTACACCTCCGGCTCCACCGGCAAACCGAAAGGCACGCTGCTGCCCCACAGCAACCTGACGCGTCTGTTCAGTGCCACCGAACATTGGTTCGGTTTCCATGCGCAGGATGTCTGGAGCCTGTTCCACTCCTATGCGTTCGACTTTTCCGTGTGGGAAATCTTTGGCGCGCTGTTCTACGGCGGCAAGCTGGTGGTGGTGCCCCATGCGGTCAGCCGCTCCCCGGAGGACTTCGCCCGCTTACTGCGTGACGAGCGCGTCACCGTGCTCAACCAGACGCCTTCGGCATTCCGCCAGTTGCTGCCGTTCGCCTGCGCCAATTCACAAGCCATGGCCCTGCGGTATGTGGTGTTCGGCGGCGAGGCGCTGGACGTGGCCAGCCTGCGTCCGTGGTACGACGCCTTCGACGACCGGCAGCCGTTGCTGATCAATATGTACGGCATCACCGAAACCACGGTGCACGTGAGCTACCGGCCGCTGTCCCGCGCCGACCTCGATGGCGCCAACAGCTCGCCGCTGGGGGAGCCGATCGCCGATCTGCGTTGGTACGTGCTCGACCCGCGCCTGAACCCGGTGGCCAAGGGTTGCGTGGGTGAGTTGTACGTCGGCGGTGCCGGCCTTGCTCGCGGCTATTACCAGCGTGCCGACCTGACCGCCACGCGGTTTGTCCCGGACCTGTTCGCCGCCGAATCGGGCGCGCGTCTGTATCGCACCGGCGATCTGGCGCGGTACTGCGCCGATGGCAGCATCGAATACGCCGGGCGTATCGACCATCAAGTGAAGATCCGTGGCTTCCGCATCGAACTGGGGGAAATCCAGGATCGCCTGCAAAACCATCCGGCCATCGAACAGGCGCTGGTGCTGGCGCCCGAGGTCAATGGCAGCCCGCAACTGGTGGCGTGGTTCACCGCGACCGGCGACGACAGCGATCTGCGCCAGTCCCTACGTGAACATCTGCAGGCCGGTTTGCCGGATTACATGGTGCCGGCGCACCTGATCAAACTCGATCAGTGGCCGCTGACCAGCAACGGCAAGCTTGATCGCAACGCGCTACCCAAGCCCGACGCCGCGCTGGCGCAACAGGCCTACACGGCACCGCTGGACGAGATGCAGGCTGCATTGGCAGCAATTTGGCAAGACGTGCTCAAACTCGAGCGGGTAGGCATCGACGATAACTTCTTCGAACTGGGCGGCGACTCGATCATCTCGATCCAGGTGGTCAGCCGCGCGCGTCAGGCCGGGATTCGCATCACCCCCCGGGACCTGTTCCAGCACCAGACCGTGCGGAGTCTGGCGAAGGTTGCCGAGCGCAGTGCAGGGCTGGTGATCGATCAGGGACTGGTGCGTGGCGAGGTGCTGCTGACGCCGATCCAGCACTGGTTCTTCGAGCAGGACATCGAGGCCCGTCATTACTGGAACCAGTCGCTGCTGCTGGAACTGCGCGAGCCGCTGGACAGCGTCAGCCTGCAACAGGCTTTGGCCGCACTGGTAGAGCATCACGATGCATTGCGCCTGCGTTTGCGTAATGTCGACGGCACCTGGCAACAGGCCCAGGCCGAGCAGTGGAACAGCGCCGAGGTGCTATGGCAGCGCCAGGCAGCCGATGCCGATGAGTTATTGGAACTGTGCAACGCCGCGCAAGCCAGCCTGAACCTGCAGGACGGCCCGCTGTTGCGCGCCTTGCTGGTGGACATGGGCGCGGCGGGGCAGCGCCTGTTGCTGGTGGTGCATCACCTGGCGGTGGACGGCGTGTCCTGGCGATTGCTGCTGGAAGATTTGCAAACCGCGTATCAACAAGCGCAGCAAGCTCAACCCGTGCGTCTGCCCTCGAAAACCAGCGCCTATCAGGCCTGGGCCGCGCGCCTGCAATCCCATGCGCAAAGTGCCGGGTTGGCCAGCCAGGCCAGTTACTGGCAAGACCAGTTCCACGACGTGCAAGTTGAACTGCCCGCCGACAACCCCCAAGGTAGCCTGGCCAGCCAGCATGCCGTCAGCGTGGAAACCGTGCTCGACAGCACGTTGACCCGCCAACTGCTGCAGGACGCCCCGGCGGCTTACCGCACCCAGGTCAACGACCTGTTGCTGACGGCGCTGGCGCGGGTGCTGGGCCAATGGACCGGTCAAACTTCGACCCTGGTGAAGCTGGAAGGTCACGGTCGTGAAGACCTGTTCGACGACATCGACCTGACCCGCACCCTGGGCTGGTTTACCTCTATTTTCCCGGTGAAACTCACCCCGGCCACTGATCTGGCCGGCAGCATCAAAACGGTCAAGGAACAACTGCGCGCCGTGCCCGACAAAGGCATCGGCTTCGGCATCCTGCGCTATCTGGCCGACGCCGGCCTTGAGGATCTGCCTTCGCCACAGGTTACCTTCAACTACATGGGCCAGTTCGACGCCAGCTTCGACCAACAGGCACCATGGCGCCCGGCCCGGGAAAGCGGTGGCGCCGAGCAGGGCGCATCGGCCGAGCTGGACCGGGGCCTGAGCATCAACGGTCAGGTCTACGCCGGGCAATTGCGCCTGAGCTGGACCTTCAGCGGTGAAGTGTTCAAACCGCAGACCGTGCAGCGTCTGGCCGATGCCTACGCCTTGGAACTGCAACAGCTGATCGAACATTGCCTGAGCGGTACCGGCGGGTTGACCCCGAGCGACGTGCCGCTGGTGCGCGTCGATCAGGCGCAACTGGATGCCTTGCCGCTGGCGGCCAGCCGGATCGAAGACATCCTGCCGCTGTCGCCGATGCAGCAAGGCATGTTGTTCCACAGCCTGTTCGCCCCGGATGCCGGGGCCTACGTGCCGCAGATGCGCGTGGATGTGCAGGGCCTCGACGTCGAGGCGTTCGGCGATGCCTGGCAACAGACACTGCAGCGCCATGAAGTGCTGCGCGCCGCGTTCTTCAGCGAAAGCAACGGCTCGCGGCCGCTGCAAGTGATCCTGGCCGACGCCACGCTGCCGCTGACTGTGCTCGATTGGCGCGATCAAACCACGGTGACCGAAGCGCTGGATCGCCTGGCCGAGGTCGACCGTTTGCGCGGTTTCGACCTGACGTTGGCGCCGTTGCTGCGCCTGACCCTGGTGCAGACTGCCAGCGATATTCATCACCTGATCTTCACCCACCACCACATCCTGCTGGACGGCTGGAGCACTTCGCAGTTGTTCGGCGAAGTGCTCCAGCGGTATTGCGGGATCATGCCCGCGCCAAGCGTCGGTCGTTATCGCGATTACATGACCTGGCTGGGCAGCCGTGATCGGGCTGCGTGCGAAGCGTTCTGGCTGGAGCAGTTGCAGTCGTTCACCGAGCCGACGCGACTGGCCGGTGCCTTGCCGGGGCCGGTTGCGGCGCAGGGCGGTGCTCATCGCACCCTGCACCTGAGCCTGGACCGCGCGGCCACCGAGCGCCTGAGCAGCTTTGCCCGTCAGGCTCGCGTCACGCCCAACACCCTGCTGCAAGCGGCGTGGCTGTTGCTGTTGCAGCGCTACACCGGGCAGCAGACCGTGGCGTTCGGCGCCACGGTGTCGGGGCGTCCGAGTGAGTTGCAGGGGATCGAGCAGCAGATCGGTCTGTTCATCAACACCTTGCCGGTGATCGCCACGCCGCACCCCGAACGCACGGTCAGCCAATGGATCGATGAAGTCCAGGCGCTCAACCTCAAGCTGCGCGAAGTCGAATACACGCCGCTGGCGGATGTGCAGCGTTGGGCCGGGCACTCTGGCGAAGCGTTGTTCGACACGTTGCTGGTGTTCGAAAACTACCCGGTGGCGCAAGCGCTGGAAGAGGGTAACGCCAGCACGTTGAAGTTCTCCGGTATCAGTAACCACGACCAGACCAGCTTCCCCCTGGCCATCGCCGCCGAGCTGGGTGAATGCCTGGATTTGCGCTTCAACTACGACACGGCGCTGTTCAGCGCCGAAGCCATCGAAGGGGTGAGCGCACGTCTGCTGGCGTTGCTCGATGCCATGGTGAGTACGCCGCAGCAGCCCTTGGGGCGCCTGAGCCTGCTCGATGCCGCACAAACGGCGCAGCAGGTCGAAGGTTTCAACCGCACCGCGCAGGCCTGGCCGGATGTGCGCCCGGTCTACCAGTGCTTCGAAACCCAGGTACTGCAAACCCCCGAGGCCCCGGCCCTGGTGTTTGCCGGCCAGACCCTCAGCTATCGCGAACTCAACCAACAGTCCAACCGGCTGGCGCACTACCTGCGCAGCCAGGGCGTTGGCGCCGAAGTGTTGGTGGGCATTGCCGCCGAGCGTTCGCTGGAACTGGTGATCGGTCTGCTGGCGATCATGAAGGCCGGTGGCGCCTACGTGCCGCTGGACCCGGACTACCCGCGCGAACGCCTGGAACACATGTTCAACGACAGCGGCGTACACCTGCTGTTGACCCAGCGGCATCTGCTGCAGCAGTTGCCGATTCCGCCCGCCACCACGGCGATTTGTCTCGATGACATGGCCGGTTTGCTGGACGGCCTGAGCGACGAAAACCTGCCCTGCGTGGTCGAGCTGCAATCGCTGGCCTACATGATCTACACCTCCGGCTCCACGGGCAAACCCAAGGGCGCGGCCAACCGTCACGATGCCTTGTACAACCGCCTGGCGTGGATGCAGGGCGCGTACCCACTGGACGGGCGCGACACCGTCTTGCAGAAAACCCCGTTCAGTTTTGACGTATCGGTCTGGGAGTTCTTCTGGCCATTGATGACCGGTGCACGCCTGGCCATGGCCGAACCGGGTGCCCATCGCGATCCGGCGCAACTGGTCGACCTGATCGAGCAGTACCAGGTCAGCACCCTGCATTTCGTGCCGTCGATGTTGCAGGCGTTTGTCCAGGGCGAAGGCTTCGAGCGTTGCGCCAGCCTGCGGCAGATCCTGTGCAGCGGCGAAGCCTTGTCGGCGGACTTGCAGCACAACCTGTTCCGCGTGCTGCCCAACGTCGGCCTGTACAACCTCTACGGCCCGACCGAAGCGGCCATCGACGTGACCCACTGGACCTGTGTCGATGACGGCGGCTTCAGCGTGCCGATCGGTTATCCGATCGCCAACCTGGTGACCTACATCCTCGACGACAGCCTGCAACCGCAAGTCCAAGGTTGCGTGGGTGAGCTGTACCTGGGCGGTATCGGCCTGGCCCGTGGTTACCACAACCGTCCCGACCTGACCGCCGAGCGCTTTGTCGCCAGCCCGTTCGGTGAGCAGGGCGAGCGCCTGTACCGCACCGGCGACCTGGCGCGTTATCGCGAAGGCGGCGTGATCGAATACGTCGGGCGCATCGACCATCAAGTGAAGATCCGTGGCTTGCGCATTGAGCTGGGGGAAATCGAAGCCTGCCTGCTGGAGCATCCGTCGGTGCACGAAGCGGTGGTGATCGCCGTCGATATTGGCATATCCAAACAACTGGTGGCTTACGTCGTGGGTGATGCCGCTGTCGATCCGCTCAAGCAACACCTGCGCAACGCGCTGCCCGAACACATGCAGCCGAGCCACGTGCTGCTGCTCGATCAGTTGCCGGTAACACCCAACGGCAAGCTGGATCGCCGCGCATTGCCGCAGCCGGACCAGCAAGTGCGTGAATACATCGCGCCGCGCAATGCCGTGGAAACAACGCTGCAAACAGTGTGGCAGGCGTTGTTCGAAGTACCGCAGATCGGTATGCAGGACAATTTCTTCGAACTGGGCGGCGATTCCATCGTCTCGATCCAGGCCGTCAGCCGCGCACGCAAGGCCGGGTTGAGCATTTCCCCCAAGGACGTGTTCAGCCATCCGACCATCGCCGAACTGGCCACGGTCGCTCAACCGCTCACGGCGAATCAGGCCGTGCCGACGCAGGTTGCACCGGCAGCAAAAGTCGAACTGAGTGAAGCGCAATATCAGGCGCTGGAACTGACGGCGGACGAAGTCGAGGACGTCTATCCGCTGTCGCCGATGCAGCAGGGCATGCTGTTCCACTCGGTGCAGGACGGCGACTCGGGGCTGTACGTCAACCAGATCGAAGTGGGCGTGCGCGGGGTTGCTGGCGCGCGCTTCCATGCAGCCTGGGCCGATGCCGCCCGGCGTCACGGGATTCTACGTACCGCATTCCTCTGGGAAGGCGACAAGGAACCGCTGCAAGTGGTGCGGCGTGACGCGCCGTCACTGCTCACCGAACTGGACTGGCGTGGGCTGGATGATCAGCCAGAACGTGTGCGCCAACTGGCGCTTGAGGAACGCGAACGCGGCTTCTCGCTGAACCGTGCGCCCTTGTTGCGCCTGTTGCTGGTGCGTCTGGAAGACGACCGCTATCGCCTGATCTGGACCTACCACCACATCCTCATGGATGGCTGGAGCGTGTCGCGCCTGATCGGTGAAGTGCTGCGTCATTACAGCGGTGAGGAGCACGAGCCGGTGGCGGCCTATCGCGACTACATCGACTGGCTCGGCCAGCAAGTCGCCGAGGCCAGCGAAGCGTTCTGGAAAGACAAACTCAGTAATCTCGAAGGCGCCACCCACCTGGCCCGCGCATTGCCGGTCAAAGCGCCGCAAGCCGGTTACCACGCGATCTATACGCACCTGAGCGCCGGGCAGACCGCACGTTTGCAGGCCTTTGCCCAGCAACAGCAAGTGACCCTCAACACCCTGGTGCAAGCCGCGTGGCTGCTGCTGTTGCAGCGCTACACCGGCCAGCGCACGGTGACCTTCGGCGCCACCGTGTCCGGCCGCCCGGAAACCCTCAACGGCTCGGAGAACATGCTCGGGCTGTTCATCAACACCTTGCCGGTGGTCAACACGGTGCCGACCGAAGCCAGCGTCGGCGACTGGCTGCGCGAACTCCAGGCCTACAACCTCGACATCCGCGACTTCCAGCAAACCCCGCTCAGCGATATCCAGCGCTGGGCCGGGCAGGGTGGGCAGTCGTTGTTCGACAGCATCATCGTGTTCGAAAACCAGCCGGTGGACCGCACCCTGCGCGAGTGGAACGGCGATGCCCTGCGCTTCGACGACGTCTCCGATTTCGGCCTGACCAGCTTCGCCATGGACCTGATGGTCAGCCTCGACGAAGGGCTGCGCATCGAGTACATGCACCAGCGCGATCAGTTCGACCTGGCCACCGTCGAAGTCCTGCGCAGCCACATGGAAAGCCTGATGCAGCGCCTGTGCGACGACGCCGGGCGCGCGGTCGGTGAACTGGGCCTGCTGACCCTGGACGAAGGCCGGGCGCTGGACGGCGAACTGCCGGTGGTGGCCGAGGGGGACGAGACGCCGGTGCACGAACTGATCCGCCAGCGTGCGCGACTGCAACCGGAGCACACGGCGCTGGTGCTCAGTTATGCCGAGCGCGACGCCGAGCACTTGAGCTACGCCGAACTGGACCGTCGCTCCGATGCCCTGGCGGTGCATCTGCTGGAACAGGGCGTGCAGGCCGAAGACGTGATCGGCGTGTTCATGGAGCGCTCGCTGGAGTTGGTGGTGTCGTTGCTGGCGGTGATGAAGTGCGGCGCCGCTTACGTGCCGCTTGACCCGCAATACCCGCAGGAACGCCTGCGCTACATGATGGCCGACAGCGACATGCGCCTGCTGCTGACCCAGGAGCGGCTGCGTGATAGCGCGCAACTCAATCCGGGCACGCCGATGGTCGCCGTGGATCGCCTGAACCTCGACGTCGAGGTGCCGGCACCGCAACGCGCGGTGCATGCCGAGCAACTGGCCTACCTGATCTACACCTCGGGCTCCACCGGCAAGCCGAAAAGTGTCGCCGTGGCCCACGGGCCGCTGAGCATGCACGTGCAAGCCATCGCCGAGCTGTACGAGATGGACCCGGACAATCGCGAACTGCATTTCATGTCGTTCGCCTTCGACGGTGCCCATGAACGCTGGATCACCGCGCTGATCAGCGGCTCGACCCTGGTGATCCGCGACAACACCTTGTGGACCGCCGAACAGACCCTGGCGGTGCTGCACCGCCAACGCATCAGCGTCGCCTGCTTCCCGCCGGCGTACCTGCTGCAACTGGCCGAACATGCCGAATTGCAGGGTGGCGATCCACCGCCGGTGCGCATCTATTGCTTCGGTGGCGATGCGGTGCCGGACGCCACATTTGAACGGGTCAAGCACACACTCAGGCCGCAATTCCTGGTCAACGGCTACGGCCCGACGGAGACCGTGGTCACGCCGCTGCTGTGGAAAATCGCCGCCGACGGCCACTGCCAGGCGATGTATGCGCCGATTGGCCAACGCGTCGGCGCCCGCAGCCTGCACGTGCTGGACATGGACCTCAACCCGCTGCCGGTGGGCATGGTCGGCGAGTTGTACATCGGCGGACGGGGCGTCGCGCGCGGCTACCATCGTCACCCGTGGCAGTCTGCCGAGCGCTTCGTCGCCGACCCGTTCAGCACCGAGGGCGGGCGCCTGTACCGCACCGGCGACCTGGTGCGCCGTCGCGAGGATGGCGTGTTCGATTACGTCGGGCGCATCGACCATCAGGTCAAGGTGCGCGGCTTCCGCATCGAACTGGGCGAAATCGAAGCCCGATTGCGCGAGCAGGCCGGGGTCAACGATGCGCTGGTGGTGGTGCGGGACAACGGCCAGGGGCCGCAATTGGTGGGTTATGTGGTGGCGGCGCAAGACGATGGCCTCGGCCCGCGTTGCCAGGCGGCATTGCGCGAGAGCCTGCCCGACTACATGGTGCCGACGCAGGTCGTGGTGCTGCCGCGCTTCCCGCTGACCCCCAACGGCAAGCTCGACCGCAAGGCCTTGCCGGACCCGGCCTTCAGCGGTCGCGACTACGTGGCGCCACGCACGCCGCTGGAATGGGCGCTGGCGGAGATCTGGCAGCAGGTGCTGGGCATCGAGAAGGTCGGCATCACCGACAACTTCTTCGAACTGGGCGGCGATTCGCTGCGCACCCTCAAGGTGATCTCGAAAGTCCGCGCCCTGAATCAGCCTGGCTTCCAGCTCAAGCTACGGGACATGATGGCCAAGCCGACGATTGCCGGGTTGTCCGGTGTCGATGAACAGCCGCTGCGACAGCGTCCGCAACCGCTGTTGCTGCTCAACCGGGTGGTAGGCGATCAGCCGCCGCTGTTCTGTCTGCACGCCGGTTTCGGCACCGTGTTCGACTACGAGCCACTGGCCCGGCGCCTGGAGGGCGAGCGCACGGTGTACGGCGTGCAATGCCGGATGCTGCTGGACCGGCAGTGGCACGACACCTCGCTTGCGCAGATGGCCGCCGACTACGTCGAGGCGATCCGCGCCCGGCAACCCCAGGGCCCGTACCACGTGCTGGGCTGGTCGCTGGGCGGGGCGCTGGCGTTGATGGTGAGTGACCTGTTCGAACAGCAGGGCCAGCGTGTGGCATTCATCGGTCTGGTGGACAGCTTTGTACCGACCCAGGCCAATACCGTCGCCAGCCCGGATGAGTGGCGCGCGGATCTGGCCGAGTTCCTCGGTGCAACCTTGGGCATGGACGACGCAGTGATCGCCCAGGCATTGAATGCCGAGTCGGCAGGGGACCACGACGCCGTGGCGCGGATCATTCGCGCGGTGATCGACAGCGAAAGCGATCAGGCCAGCGGCTATGCGCTGCTTGGCGCCGACGAGTTGGCCCAGACGTTCATGGTCAGCACGCGCTTGAAGGCGCTGTCGCGGCAGGTCGAAACCTTGCCGATTCCTCAGGCCGAACTGCATTGCTGGTGGGCCGATGGCAACCCGACGGCCGAACGCGCGACCCTGGAGCGTCAGCAACCACGGCTGCGCAAGGTGCAAAGGGTAACGGCCGGTCACTTCGATATCCTGCAGCAGGATGAGTGCCTGGACGCGGTGGTGGCGGCGCTTGGCCGGGAGGTGGTGGCGCAGTTCTAAACCAATCATTTGTGGTAAGGCAGCTTCCCTGTGGCGAGGGAGCTTGCTCCCGCTGGGTCGCGAAGCGGCCCCAAAACCGGGCATCGCGGTGATTCAGGTATACCGCATTGCTCGGGTTTACGACTGCTTCGCAGCCGAACGGGAGCAAGCTCCCTCGCCACAGATTTTCGTTCGGTGCAGGAGGTTTTTGATTGAACAGGATTACGCCCTAATGAACGGTCCTCACGGTTCGTTTATTGGGCGAGCTTTTTTATTTTTGGAGACCACCGCCCATGGCACTGCACCCGGACATCGAGGGATTTCTAGAGCTGGCCGAGTTCGGCCGCCTCAGCGGCAAAAGCCAACCCATGCATGAGCTGAGCCCGAGCGAAGCGCGGCAGCAGTTCGAGCAAACCTCGCAGTTGCTCGATGCGGCGCCGACGGGCACGTTGACGGTGACGGCGGTCAGCATTCCTGCGCGGGACGGGCATGTGCTGAACGCGCGGTTGTACGCCAAACCGCAACCGGGCAGCGAACCGCGTCCGGTGTTGTTGTATTTCCATGGCGGCGGCTACGTGGTGGGCAGCCTCGATTCCCACGACACCCTGTGCCGGCGCCTTGCGTTGGCGGGGGAGTTTGCCGTGTTGTCGGCGGACTATCGCCTGGCGCCGGAACACCGTTTTCCGACTGCTTACAACGATGCCGAAGACGTCACCCGTTGGCTGGCCCTCACCGGAGCCAATGCGTTGGGGCTGGACGCCAGGCGCATTGCGCTGGCCGGGGACAGCGTCGGCGGCAGCCTGGTGGCATCGCTGTGTATCGCCATTGCCCGGGACCCATTGGGCTGGCCGCTGGTGCCGCGCCTGCAAGTGCTGCTGTACCCGGTGATCGACGCGGTAAAAAAGCGCCCGTCCCTTGAGCGATTCGCCGAAGGCTACCTGCTGGAAGCCACCACGCTGGAGTGGTTCTACCAGCAGTACCAACGCACTGAAGCGGACCGCGCCGACTGGCGTTTTTCACCGCTGTACGCCGAGCGTTTGCAAAGGCTGACGCCGACGGTGCTGTGGCTGGCCAAGTACGACCCGTTGCTCGATGAAGGCCTGGCCTGGGCCGAGAAACTGCGTACCGGGGGGCAACCCGTTGTGCTGGAGGTAAAGTCCGGCATGACCCACGACTTTGCGCGCATGGGCGAGATGGTCCAGGAAGTGCCGGGGATGCTGGTGCAACTGGCGACGCAGATTAGCGAGAGTTTGGCCTGACCGACACACTCATGTGGGCACTGCTTAATCTGTGGCGAGGGAGCTTGCTCCCGCTCGGCTGCGCAGCAGCCGTAAACCCGAACAACGCGGTATGTCTGAGTCACCGCGATAGTCGATTTTGGGGCCGCTTCGCAGCCCAGCGGGAGCAAGCTCCCTCGCCACAGGTGAGTGCCTTCAACACAAGAGCGGTGGCTACTAAGGCGGATCAAGCCGATCCAGCGCCCGATTCACCGCCAGTTCCCCCAACATGATCACCTGCGCAATCCCCAGCAGCGCATTGCGGCTTGTCCCCTCCAGATGATCCACCAGATCGTTGGCCATGACATTGGCCGACGCCAGCGATTCGCAGGCATGCACCAGCAGGGTTTCGGTACTGAGTTCGGGATTGACGATGAACATCGTGCTGGGTGTGCGCGGGGTGGCCATGATTGCAGGGCCGGGGTTTAGGTAATGATCGAGGGCGCGCTCGGCGGCTTCGTGGAATTGTTTTGAGTCGGGGCTTTCGTACGGCGAGGCCGGGTCGGAGTCCGGCGGATTGGGTGTGGGCTTGAACATGGATGGTAAACCTCTCAGTTGAGCCGCAACCTGTCTCGCTACTAAACGGAAGGGTGGCGGCTGTGCGCAAGTTAGTAGACCGGATTACCACCCAAATCCGGCGCACCCGAAGGTGCCATGCGCACAGCCACCATCAAATGCAGGCGGACACCTGATTGAAGGACGCTTATGCAACCGATTTTGGATGGTAAGACGGGCTACTAAACCCGATCACTGGAAATCAGTGACCCGAACCAAGTTACCGACACCCCCCAAGGCGCACAAGCCGGCGGATTCTGGCGTACCTGTAGGCAACGGCGCAAGGCGTTGTGGCTTTCACGAAGTAACCTGTAGGCCGCTTAAACAGGCGCTATCGAGTGGTTTTCAACCTGCTGCCATGCCTTGTCAGAGAGCGTTGAATTCCTCGGAGTCGGCAGGAAGAGTCCTACGAAAGTTTGCGGTTGGCCCTCGGAAGTACAGCCCTTACGATCTGACGCGACGCAATGGTCGGCTAACCCAATGACATTCATCATTGCCAATGACGACAGCGGCTCTGGAGGCCATTATGAGCGCCGACTTTTCCCCCATCGTTTCAGGGCTTGAGACCGAAGAGCAGGTCGCCAACCATGACCGTTGGTTCCGCGCCAAGGTGCAAGCTTCGATAGACGACCCGTGCCCGAATGTCCCACATGATCGGATGATGGAAGATATTCGAGCCCTCATCGAGTCAAAACGCAATGTCAATGGACGAATGGGTGATATGTAAAGTCTCCGGGCTCGCACCGCAAATCCGCGAGCTGGAAGCGCAGGCCGTTGCAGAAGGCTTCAGGTTCCTCACCCGGTTGATTTCGGAATGGGAAAGCGGCGCCAATCGATTCGATCAGCAGGGTGAGTGCCTATTGGGGGTGTTTCGCAACGGGAGGCTGATAGCCGTTGGAGGTCTCTCATCCGATCCATTTTCCGAACCGGGCGTAGGAAGATTACGGCGGGTGTACGTCGCCCCTGCATCAAGGGGCCGGAATGTGGGTAAAGCGCTGGTGCGGCAGCTACTGGAACTGGCGTCTGAGCATTTCCGCGTTGTGCGACTGTCCACGGACACCCCCAAGGGCGCTGCCTTTTACCTGCGCAGCGGGTTTGAACCGATACACGATGAACATGCGACGCATATGAAGTCATTGGTGAGGGGCAAATAGCCCATACGAAATCACCGATCAAGTGCCTTGCCAGAGGAAAAACACTGCGAAATACGAAAAAGCTGCCCGTTAATTGGCGGTATCAATCCCAACGGCGTTCTGAAAAAACCAAGGACGATTCAATGATGGATCATAAAAAAAACCTCCTCAGTTGCCTGATATTCCCCATCGCCCCTGTCGCCGTCATTTTTCTCACCTTCGCCCTGTGCAAGGACATCTGGATGGAAAGTTTCTACACGCCCGGCGAGGACGGCGGCGAAGTGGAACCAACGCTGGCGCTCGTTATCATTCCGATCCTGCTGGTAATTGCCGCACCGTTGCTGGCGGGGCTGACAGGGCTGACTCGATGGGGTTCGCGGCGCTTTGAACGCGGTGCCTGGTGGCGGTGGTTGATGGCGATTCCACGCGTCGTGCTGGTAGCCATTGCGTTGTTTCTGTTTATGCTTTCGAGCGGTTTCCTGATGGGCGACACGTTCGGTCCATTCAGGCATTGGCAGGTGGCCTGCGCATGGGCAGCCTGCGCGGTCACCGTCGGGGCATTTGTGCTTCAGCAACTTTCACGTCTGAAGGAATAGTCTTCAGGCCTCGGACTGAGTACTGCCGGGCCATCTTCCGCAGACCGTATCGGCTATGTATCATCGACCTCGGCCCGATGCTGCCCGCCGCTCGCTCCCGTTGGGAAAGGTGAAAGCATCTCCTCCTTCTACAAACCTTTTCGCCTCTCTTGACGGTCGAGGTTTGGCAATGCGAGCACCAAGGCATCTCGGCTACAGGAGCAGCCATGTTTTCAATCGAGCAAGCCAAGCAAATGGCCAAACAGTTGCGCGCCTCGCTGGAGGAACGCAATCAAGTGGTGACCCATTCCACCGCGCTGGAACTGGTCGCGCAGCAACTGGGCTACAAGGACTGGAACACCGCGTCAGCGATGCTTGCCCAGGCAAACACCCCGTCCACGCCTGCTGCGACTTTCGACAAACCCATTCCAATCCTGCGGATGTTCGACGAAGCCAAGGCGCGCGAGTTCTATCTGGATTTCCTGGGGTTCAGCGTCGAGTTCGAGCACCGTTTCGAGGCTGATCTGCCGCTGTACCTGGGCATCAGTCGCGACGGTCTGCAACTGCACCTTTCCGAACATCACGGCGATGCCAGCCCAGGCTCGACGGTATTTGTGCCGATGAAAAATATCGAACTGCTGCGGGACGAGTTGCTCGGTAAGCGCTATGGCTACGGACGCCCGGATATTGTTCAGCAGGGTTGGGGCAAAGTCCTGGAAGTCTACGACCCGTTCGGTAACCGGATCCGGTTCTGCCAAAGCTGATTCGCAGGTGCGGGCCGGGGTGACCCGGTCCGCTTCAAGGCACAACGATTCGACCTCGCGCGCTCCGATTCGGGCTGTGCTTTAATCTGAAACCTTCAATCAGGAGATCTCGGAATGGAACCCAACATCGCACACATTTCTCGCTTCCTCGTATCAGGTCTGACCGTACGTACGAGGAATCAAGATGAATCCCGGCAGGAGAGTGCGAAGATCCCCGGGCTGTGGGGGCAGTTCTTTGCCAGCAGCGTTGCCGAGCAGATCCCGGACCGTTTACCCAACGCACCTGTTGTTGGTGTGTACTCAACCTATGAATCTGACGCCAACGGTTTGTACAACGTGACGGCAGGTGTGCCCGTGACCGAGACGAGCGCGGATTTCGACAGCATCGAGATTCAGGAAGGCAAGTATCTGGTCTTCGAAGCCCGTGGCCCAATGCCCGCTGCGGTCATTCAGGCCTGGGGGGATATCTGGAACTACTTTGAACAGCATCAACAGGTGCAACGTCGTTACGCCACGGACTTTGAATCCTATGGCGGCCCTGACGAAGTCCGGATTCATATTGGCGTTGTGGCATAAACGCTGAACGAAACATGTGGGTTAAATCTTGAGGATCAACACGGCATGACCACGCAGGACACTTCGCTTCAAGACATCGCCGCGCCTGAAGGCGTCTGTTACGGCTGCGGCAGCCAGAATCCGCACGGGCTGCACATCAAGAGCTTCTGGCATGAAGACGGGGTGCATGTCATGGCCGAGCATTTGCCGGAAGACAAATACTGCGGCTGGCCGGGGCTGGTTTACGGCGGTTTGATCGCGATGCTGGTCGATTGCCACTCCAACTGGACGGCGATGGCTTATCACTACCGGGCAGAACAGCGCGAGGTGGGCAGCCTGCCCCACGTTACATGCGTCACCGGTAACCTGGGCATCAAGTACATCAAGCCCACCCCGATGGGTGTCCCCCTGACACTGCGTGCAAGAGTCGAGGGCGATGTCGGGCGCAAAAGCCGGGTCATTTGCGAGGTCTTCGCCGGGGATGTCCTGACCGCTGTCGGGGACTCCACGTTTGTCCGCGTCGATACCGAGCAACTCAGGACCGCCGCGCACGAGCGCAAGGTCGACTCCTGAAGCCGGCGCAACAAACACGCATTACCTTTGCGGTTCGTCAGCGAATCAGCACCGGGCCGCAAGCGGCCCGGGTGGGGTGTGGCTGTTGACGCTGCCGGCAATCAATACTGCGCGCGCAAGCTCAGGGTCAGGGTGCGCGGGTCGCCGTAGAAGTTGGTGCCCCAGGAGGCGTCGACGCGGTCGTAGTACTTGCGGTCGAACAGGTTGTTGGCGGTCAGTGTCGACGACAGGTGTTCGTTGAACTTGTAGCCGACCTGGGCCGAGGTCACGGCATAGCCGCCTTGTTTGAACTTCACGTCACGCTGGTAGTAGGTGTCGCTGACCACACGCACGCCACCGGCGACGCTGAAGTCCTTGAGCGCACCGTCGGTGAACTCGTACTTGGTCCACAGGTTGTAGTTGTGCTTGGGCGTGATGGTGCTGAAGGTCTTGCCTTTGTTGGCCTGATCGCCGTCCAGGAACTTGGTGGAGGTGAAGGCGTAACCGGTGACGATGCTCCAGTTGTCGGTCAGGTTGCCGCTCAACTCGGTTTCCCAGCCCTGGCTGCGGGCCTTGCCTTCGGTCATGTAGGCACCGGAGTTGTTGTCGTATTCGGCGCGGTTTTCATCGTAGATGCGAAAGGCGGCGAGGCTGGCGTTCAGGCGACCGTCGTAGAACTCGCGCTTGAGGCCGATCTCGTACTGCTTGCCTTCGCGCGGGCCGACCGGCTCGCCGTTTGTGCCGATTTCGCTCTGCGGTTTGAACACGCCGGTGTAGCTGAAGTAGGTCGACAGTTCAGGGGTGATCTTGCCGATGATGGCGCCGTACGGCACGACCTTGCGGTTGATGCTGGTGTGGGCTTCGCCGAAGTTGTTGAAGAAGGCGTTGGCGTTCTTCGCATCGCTTTCGTACCAGGTGACGCGGCTGCCGCCGATGACATCGAGCCAGTCGGTGACGTTGATCTTGGCGCGGGTGTAGACGCCGTACTGATCGGACTTGGACCAGTTGCCGTTGACGTGGGCATAGTCGTTGCGGGGAATGTCGATGCTGTCCGGATTGTACACGTTGATCGGGAAGTACTCGCCGCCGCCGTAGGTGAAGTCCTTGTCCAGGTGCTGGTATTCGGCGCCCACGGTGAACTCGTGGCGGCGATCGGCGAACTCGAACGGCGTGGTGACGAAGCTGTCGACGCCGACGGTCTTGATGTGGGTGTAGTAGTCGTAGGCGACGGCCCAGCTGTCACCGGTGGCCGGGTCGACCGCGCCGTCGGCCCAGGTGAAGTTACGCTCCGGGGTTTCGGCGTCGCGGTAGGTCAGGGTGGTCTTGAACTGACCGCCGTTGTCCAGTTCGTGGTCGAGTTCGGCGAAGGATTCCCAGACTTTTTCGTTGAGGGTGTTCCACTTGGCATCGACGAAGGTCGAGCGCGGCACGTCGAGCAATGAGCCGTCGGCGTAGGCCGGCAGGCCGAAGGCCGGGGTGGAGTTGTTCTTCTGGTAAGCGCCGCCGACCGACAGGGTGGTGGCCGGGTCGAGGTCGAATTCCAGGCGACCGTAGACCATCGGGCGTTCGTTCTGCGCGTAGTCGACGAAGGACTGGTTGTTCTCGTAGGCGGTGATGAAACGACCGCGCACGGTGCCCTGTTCGTTCAACGGGCCGGTGACGTCCACCGAAGAACGGTAGCGATCGTAGGAGCCGGCGGCCAGTTCGCCACCGAGGGCGAATTTGCTCAGGGCGCGCTTGCGCACCACGTTGATCGTACCGCCGGGTTCGCCCGCGCCCTGGTACAGGCCCGACGGGCCGCGCAGCACTTCGATGCGGTCGTACATCGCCAGGTCGAAGCTGGTGGCCATGTCGCCCTGGCCGGTGGGCTGCGAGACGCCGTCGACCTGCACCTGGTCGACGAGGAAGCCACGCATGTAGACGTCGTTGAGGCTGGAGCCGGAGTTGTAGGTCTTGATGGTCACGCCGGTGACCTGGCGCATGGCGTCCTGCAGGCTGTTCAGGTTCTGGTCGTCCATGCGCTGGCGCGTGACGACGGACACCGACTGCGGGATGTCCTTGACCTTGATGTTGCCTTTGCCGATGGTCACTTCGTCGCTGGTGTAGGAGTGCGAACCTTCGGTGGTCGGCCCCAGCGCCACGCCGGTGATGGACGTCGCACCCAGTTGCAGTGCACTGGAGTCACCGGCCGATGGCACCAGCGACACGGTGTTGCCATTCAACTGAAAATTGATGCCGCTCCCCAGCAGCAAGGTTTTCAGTGCCTGTTCCGGTTCCATGGTGCCGGACACTGCCGTGGACTTGATGCCGTTGACCATGTCCTGGCTGTAGAGAATCTGCAGGTTGGTCTGCTGGCCCAGTTGGCGCAATGCGCTGGCCAGCGACTGGGCCGGTACATTGACGTTCACCGGGGCTGCCTCGACCTGGGACGTACCCAGCAGCAACAGGGTCAGCAGCGCGCCCGGCACGACCGTTCGGAATTTCTTTTGCCGTTCGATAGCTAACGCCAAGGGTGCGCGGGACAGAGTAAGGCTTTGCATTGCTCGAATCGCTCCAGAAGGGTGTGTGCAGTTTTTTAGTTAATGATAATTATTATTAGACGGACCACGTTGCCTAAACCGGAAAACAAACTCTAAAAACAATGATTTGCGTGCGGAAACGGCACTCAGGCGGTTGCGCGCTCGGTGACGACCCGCCCCGATTCCATGCGCACCAGTTGATCGGCCATGTCGAAATAGCGGTCGTCGTGGGAGATCACGATGATGGTCTTGCCCAGGCGTTTGAGGTCCGGCAGCAGCTCGGTGTAGAAGATGCGGCGGAAGGTCGGGTCCTGGTCGGCGGCCCATTCGTCGAACACCAGCACCGGGCGTTCTTCCAGCCAGGCATTGACCAGCGCCAGGCGCTTGCGCTGGCCGGTGGACAGGTCGGTGGTGGTGAAGCTGCCGTCCCTGACGCTGACCTTGTGCGCGATCTCCAGCCGTTGCAGGTATTGGTTGGCATCTTCGGGGATGTGCTGGTCGCCCTGGACCACGTCATCGAACAGGTAGTAATCGGCAAAGATCGTGGTGAACAATTGGCGGTAGTCGTCGCGATTGTGCGCGTCGATGCCTTGGCCGTTGAGCAGGATCGAACCCTGTTGCGGCGCGTAGAGGCCCAGCAGCAACTTGATCAGGGTGGTCTTGCCGCAGCCGTTTTCACCGACGATGAAAATGATCTCGCCTTGCTCGATGGTCAGGTTCACCGGGCCCAGGCGAAACGCGTCACTGCCCGGTGCGGCGGGGAAGGCGTAGCTGACGTTGTCCAGTTGCAGGCGGTTGACCACGGTCGGCGGGGTGCCTTTGTCGTTGAGCAACAGGTGCGGCTCGGGGGAGGAAAACTGGCTCGACAGTTCGGCAATGCGGCGAAAGGCAATGCGTGCCCGGCTGACGATCGGCAAGGTGCTGACCAGATGCTCGATCGGGCCTTTCATGTACAGCAGCACCAGCACGAAGCCGCTCATCACCGCCTGGTCGGCGCTGGGCCAGAACGATTGCAGGGCCAGTGCCAGGCCGATCACCACGAAGAACAGCATCGAGCCCAGGGTCTTGGCGATCACGAAGGTGTTGATCGAACGCACCTGGGTGTTACAGATGAAATCGGCGGTGCCCTGGATGCCCTTGACGAACATGCGCTGACGGCGCGGGCGGTGGATGCGCAACTCCTTGGCGCCGCCGGCAATGGCGTTGTAGTGCTTTTGCAGATCGTCCTCGGCGTCGCGGGCGGCCATGAAACCCTGGATGCCCTTGCCCTGGGCGAAGAACTGGATGCCGGTGCCGATGGCAATCGCCAGCACCATCATCAGGAACATCGGCCACGACAGCATCGCCAGGTAACCCATGCAGCCAAGGGTCACGGTCAGGGAAATCGCCAGCGGCGCGAAGGCGAAGGCGAAATCGCTGATGGTGTCGACGTCGTGGGTCAGCACCGGGATCAAGCGGTGGCTGCGGTAGCGCTCGATCTGCTCGATGGGCGCTGAAAGCACCTTTTCCCCAAGTTCTTTGCGCAGCCGGGCAATGATGTGCTGGCCGACGTAGTTGGTGCCGATGTCCGAGCAGATCGAGCTGCCCAGGGCCAGCAGGCACAGGCCGCCGAACAGCGCGACCACGCCTTGGGTCAGGCCATCGGCCGAGTGCAGCGCGTTGTTGATGGTGGCCAGCAACACCGTGACGCTCAGGCCACCCACCATGCCCAGGACAATGGACGTGGCAACGATCAGTCGAAACGGTTTCAACAGGGCCAGTAATTCGCCGATGGCGCCTCGGGTAGGCTGGGTCATGGCAAGCAGTTCCTTGGGTCGTAAGGCAGATACCCAGTAGAACGTCTGATGGAGGGCTTTATTTAAACGGTGGGCGACACAAAACCTGTGGGAGCGGCGGTGCGGCGATCCGACTTGCTCGCGAAAGCGGTTTGTCAGTCACATTGATGTTGGATGTGCTGCCGCCTTCGCGAGCAAGCCCGCTCCCACAAGGATTTGGGAAGGAGTCATAGGTTGGGTGTCAGGTCGCGCACGACGCGAAATCCGACCCAGTCGCCACGGGTTTGCGGGTCGATGTCATTGCGGTTGCCCGAGCGGGAAAACACAGGCGCCTCGCCCCAGTCGTTGCCACGGATGCGCAGGGTGTCGCAGTTCGGTTCGGTCCAGGCGCTGCCATCAGTGGGCGCACCGACATAGTCCGGGTGATAGCAATCGGCGATCCACTCGTAGACATTGCCGTGCATGTCGTACAGGCCGAAGGCATTCGCCGGATAGCTGCCCACGGGTGAGGAATAGCTGTAGCCATCGGTGGGGCCGTAGGTGTTGGCGTGTGTGGCGATGCTGTACTCGGTGCCAGGGTCGAACGGGAAGGGGAACGCTCCCTTTGACCCGGCACGGGCGGCGTACTCGCGCTGGGCCTCGCTGACGATGTGGTAGTGCTGGCCGGTCTTCATTGACAGCCAGGCGACGTAGGCACTGACCTCGGCGAAGTTCATGCACACCGCCGGCTGACGCGGGCCCTGTGGATAACGCGGCTTGCCGTTGATGCACTCGCGGCCGGGGCGGGTGTCGCCATCGGGCAGGGTGATCCCGGTTTCCTTCATGTATTGGGCCCATTCGCCGGCGGTGATCTGGTAGCGGCTCATGGCAAAGGGTTTGTCGAACGTCACCTCATGCATCGGGCCTTCATCAGGTTCGCGGCCGACTTCGTCGTCCGGGGTGCCCATGGTGAAGGTGCCGGCGGGCAACACCACCATTTCCGGGCAGTTACGGCAATCCTTGAAGACCTTGCCGGGCAAGGGCGCGGTGTAGGCCTGGGCGAGGCCGGGCAAGGCGCTGCCGAGCACGGCCAACAGCGTCAGGGTGCCGAGTTTTTTCAGGGTGCTTTTCATAATGGTTCTCGCTCAGTCAGACCTGGTTGGCCAGCAGTTCCATCAGGCGGTCGATGTGCGCTTGGGTATTGAGTAGCCCTGGCGACACACGAATGATCGGCCCGACATCACGGTCCACGGCATCGCACACCACACGCTGATCCATCAGGTAATTGGCAACTGCCTCGCAGTCCCGGTTCTTGATGCGGAAGAAGGTGAAACCGGCGGAATACTCCGGCGACAGTGGCGTGACCAGCTCCACCGACGGGTGTGCCTGCAAGCGTTTTTTCAGGTAGCTGTTGATGGCGTGAATGCGTGTCGCGACCTCGGCCTTGCCCAGTTCCAGGTGCAATTTGAAGGCCTCGGTCAGCGCCCAGCGGTGTTCGAACGAGTGGTAGCCGCCGTAGGTCATCACCGTGGAGAACTGGGTGGCTTCGGAGAATGTCGGGATGGTCGGGGTCACGTCCTTGAGCTCGTCGGAGCGGGCGCAGATGATCCCGGTGCCCCGTGGGCCGAACATCCATTTGTGGGTGCCGGCAATGAAGAAATCGCAGTGCATGTCCGGGAAATCGACGTTCTCTACGCCGAAGCCGTGGACGCCATCGATCACGTAGAGGATGCGGTCCTTGTCGGCGCGGCCACGGTTTTTCTCTTCAACCAGTTTGCCGATCTCGCCGATGGGCAATTTCACGCCGCTGCCGGAATGCACCCAGGTCATGCCCAGGACGCGGGTTTCGGGGCGGATGTTGCGTTCAATCGCGGCCAGCACTTCGGCGGTCGAGACCTTGTACGGGTCTTCGAACAACTTGATCTTGCGAACCTGGGTGCCGTCCTTCCGGGTGCGGTATTCGAACACGCTGTTGGCGGCGTAGTGCTCGTGTTCGCTGGTGAGGATCTCCTGGTCCGGGCGCACGTGGATGCCGGCATAGATCATCGCCAGGCCTTCGGTGGTGCTGCCGGTCAGGGCGATCTGTGACGGCTTGGCCTTCAGGTAACGGCCGGCCCACACGCGCACCTCTTCTTCGCGGCGTTCGGTTTCGCCGCGATGCCAATCCATGGCCAGGCCCGGGTTGCGATCGAGGTTGGCGCGGTGCATCTCGATGGCTTCACGCACAGGCAGCGGATGCGAGGTCACCAGGAAGTTGGCGAAGTGCAGGTAGTTCGGGTCTTGGGTGAAGAGTTGGCGCAACTGGTCCCATTTGTCCTTGGGCAGTGGCGCGGAGCTGGCGGCCCGTACCGGCAGGCTCACAGCGCAGGCCAAGGGAAGACCGGCCGCGAGGATGCCGGCCTGCTTTAAGAATGAACGACGGTTGGTCATGGATTCGGTTCGCTTTGGCAATAGATGAAAATCAGTTCTGGACCACGGGCCGGGAGGACTTCTGCACCTGGTCCCAGACCCGCAGGAAGTTGCCGCCCCAAAGCTTGGCGATGTCGGCTTCGCTGTAGCCGCGGCTGATCAGTTCGGCGGTCACGTTGCGGGCCTCGCTGACGTCTTTCCAGCCATCGAGGCCGCCGCCGTCGTTGAAGTCGGAACTGATGCCGACGTGGTCGATGCCGATTTTCTTCACGGCGTAATCGATTGCATCGCCGTAATCCTTGAGGGTGGCCTTGGGTTCTTCGTCGAGGATTGAATAGAGCTGGCTGGCGTACTCGCCGAAGCGCTGCTCGGGCCAGACGGTGATCACCGGGTCGCCGGGCATCAGGGCCATCTCCAGGCCTTGCAGCGGTTGCAGGTCGAAGCGGGCGCGCAGGGCGTTGAGCTTGTCCTGGGTGGCCTGGCTCAGCGGGCGGATGTAGGTCGGGAAGCCGACAATCTGCACCACGCCGCCGCTGTTCTTGATCAGCTGCATTTCCGGGTCGCTGAGGTTGCGCGGGATGTCCACCAGGGCACGCGGCGCCGAGTGGGAGGCGACCATCGGCGTGCGGCTCAGTTGCGCCACTTGCTCCAGGGCCTTGGTCGACATCTGCGACACATCGATGATCACGCCCAGGTCGTTGAGGCGATGCACCGCTTGCTTGCCGATGTCCGACAGCCCGCCCAGGGCATCCCGCGAATCGTTGAAGAACGGCAGCGGCCGCGACGAGTCGGCCCAGGCGTTGTTGCCTACGTAGCTGAAGCCGAACATGCGCATGCCGCGCGCTGCCCACTTGTCCAGGGCGTTGAGGTCGTTGCCCAGCGGGTAGGCATTGAGCATGCTGATGAACACCGCGAACTTGCCTTCGCCGTGCAGGCGACGGAAGTCGTCGGGGGTGTAGGCGATGGCCACCTGGTTGGGGAAGTCGCGCACCATGGCGCTGATAATCTTGTAGCGGGTTTCCTGCTCGTGTCGGGCCTCGTCGACGAAACCGGCGGTAGGGCGATGGGGGGCGTTGGGGCCGTTCCAGATTTCCGGCCAGCCGAAGATCGTCAGCGCCGCCCCGGACAGACGCCCGCGCCCGGTCTTGACCAGGTCGAACTGGCCTTCGCCGTCCTTGTCGACTTCGTTGCCGGCGGTGCCGAAGTCCATGGGCACGGTGATGTGGCTGTCGAACGAGAGGATGCGTTCCTGCAACTGATCGGCCTGTTTCATCACCTTGACCGGGTAGCCGGGGTTGTCCCTGAACCAGTAATTCCAAGCCGCGAAACCCGCCCCCGCGCTGATCGCCAGGGCCAGCGGCAGGCCGATGAAAAGAGCCTTTTTCGAACGTGGTTTGGTCATTGCCGTCTCAGTCAGATTCGCCGCCCCGGTGCAGGCGCAGGGGCCTTTGCTATCTGGGGGGAACGAGTGGCTGGCCATGGAATTTAGGTTGATCCCAAAAGATCGCAGCCTGCGGCAGCTCCTACATTGGATCGGCATAAACCCGTAGGAGCTGCCGAAGGCTGCGATCTTTCAAAGCACCGTAAATTTGTCGGTGCAACAAACGTTCTAGCTTGGATAAAGCCTGCTCCATGGCTGACACAGGTAGGGCAATGACGATTTCTCGACGATGGTTCCTCGCGGGCCTGGCGCTGACCGGTGCCGCCGTGCCGGCGGCGTATTACGGGCATCGCGAACTGACCAGGCCGGACCCGAGCATCACTCCCGGCGAAGCCTCGTTCGATGTGGCGGATGTCGCCGGCCAACGCTTGGCGGATACCTTGCGCGGGGTCTGGCAGATTCGTTTCGAAGGTCGTGACGCCGGTATCGAAGGCTTGCCCCTCGAAGGCCTGGAGGTGTTCCTCGACATCGGGCACAAGGGTCGCGGTTTCAGTGGTTATCTCGACACCGCCGAGCGTTTGCGCTCCAGCGAAGAGCCCCGTTACCGAGTGTTGGGCGATCTGTCCGGGGCCAACCCGAAGCAGCTGGCCTGGCGTCTGCTGGGCGCCAGTGGCTGTTGCGAATACGAATTCGAGATGACCCTGGACGAGGTCTGGGCCGGTTTCGGCAACGCCGGCAGCGGCAGCCTCAGTGGGCGGGTGCTGGACCTGAAGCGGCCGCTGATGCTGACGGCCCAGGACAATCGATTCATTGCCGTCAAACGGGTATTCCCTGAAGCCCGCGAGCGTGCCGGCCTCAACAAGGCACTGCTGGCCTGGCTGGTATCACCGGAGCATCGGCTGTTCCACCAGCTCTGGCATGCCTCCCGGGACAAGTGGCACAAGCTGTCCGAAGACCAGCGCGGCGCCTTGCGCGGACTCGGCTGGCAACCCGGCCCGCGGGACCAGGAGCGCGATGCCCGTGGCGAACGCAAGGATCGCAACGGTTCGGGCGTGGACTTTTTCTTCATGCACCGGCACATGCTCGGCACGGCGCGGTCGATGCAGGACCTGCCGTCCTGGACGCACTTCCCGTTACCGCAGCCGGAACTGGCGCGGGACCGGCCCGGCTTCGCGCGTTACTTCGACAACCACGACGGCACCGCGTTGCCGCCGACCTGGCTGGCCGAGGACGATGACGAGTACACGCAATGGGTCAGCGACATCAAGACTGGCGAGACGTATCACAGCAATTTCCAGGTCTGGGAATCCCGCTATCGTGATCCGCGTTACCTGTCGACGCTGACCCTCGGCCAGTTCGGCTCGGAGGTCGAACTGGGCCTGCACGACTGGTTGCACATGCGCTGGGCTTCGGTGCCCCGTGATCCGTCCAACGGTCAGCCGGTGCCGTTCGCCCGGGATCCGGCGGACTTTTCCTCGCGCTGGTTTGCAGCGGAAAACGATTTTCTCGGTGACCCGTTTTCTTCCCATGTGAGCCCGGTGTTCTGGCATTTCCACGGCTGGATCGACGACCGCCTGGAAGACTGGTTCCGCGCCCACGAGCGCTTCCATCCGGGGCAGGTCAGTCGGCTGCTGGTTAACGGTGTGCAATGGTTCGCGCCGGGGCGCTGGGTCGAGATCGATGACCCCTGGCTCGGGCCAACCACCCATGGCTGCAGCACCACGCCGGGGTTGCAGGCGGGCAAGTCATTGGAAATGGACCCGGAAACCATGAAGCTGGCGCTGCGCATCACCTTTGGCGAGGACGAGAAGAAACTGAAGGGGCTGTCCCGCAAAGTGCCGCAGCGACCGTGGTATGCGCGCAATTTGAAGGCCAAGGCATAAAGCCAAAGATCGCAGCCTGCGGCAGCTCCTACAGCTTATGCGGTGTACCTGTAGGAGCTGCCGCAGGCTGCGATCTTTTGATTCTCATATTGTCCACCCCCCACCCAACGCCTTGTATAGCGCAATACTCGCCTGCATCCGCGACAACCGCAGTTGCACATTCAAATCCTGCGCCGCATACAGCGTGCGCTGGGTCTCCAGCACCGTCAGCAAGTCCTCGGCCCCGGCCTGATAACGGCTTTGCGCGATGTTGAAGGCGGTTTGCGCCTGGCTCAGTTCTTCACTCTGCCACCCGCGCTGTTGATCCAGCCCGCGGATGCTGTTGAGGGCTTTTTCGACGTCGGCGAAGCCGTTGATGATCGCCCCGCGATAGGTCTCCAGCAGTTCTTCCTGGCGTGCCGTGGCCTTGTCGCGCTGGGCGCCGAGGCGGCCGTTGTTGAACACCGGCGCGAGCAGCCCGGCGGTGAGGTTGTAGAAGGGGCTGCGCAGGATGTCGTCGGCCCGGTCGGCGCCGGAGCCGATTTCGGCGGTGAGGGTCACGGTCGGCAGCATCGCGGCCCGGGCGACGGTGACGTCGGCCTGGGCGGCGGCCAGTTGCGCCTCGGCCCGGGCAATGTCCGGGCGGCGACTGAGCAACTGGCTGGGTACCCCGGCGTCAATCGCCGGCCAGGTCAGTTGATCGAAGCGTTCCTGACCCAGCGACAGCGCCTGAACCGGGCGGCCGAGCAGGGCGGCGAGGCTGATCCGCGCCTCTTCGGCCTGTTGCCGCACCAGCGGCAGCTGGCGTTGTTGCGCCGCCACCAGGCTTTTTTGCTGCGCCAGTTCCAGGGCCGTGGCCGAACCCGAATCGAAACGAGTCTGCACCAGTTTCAACACGCTTTGGGCATTGGCCAGGTTCAATTCGGCGATGCGGCGCTGCTCCTGCAGCGACAAGGCTTGCGCGTAGCCGTTGGCCACACCGCTGAGCAGCGTCAGTTCCACCGTGGCCTGATCGAACTCGCTGGCTTGCAGACTGAATTGCGCACTGTCGCGAGTGGCACGCTGGCCCCCCCAGAAATCGATTTCGTAGCTGGCAGTCAGGTTCGCCGTGAAATAGTCGACGGCGTCGTTATCGCTGTCGGCATCAAGCTGACTGTAGCCGTTGCCCCGCAGCAGCTTCTGGCGATTGGCGTTGATCCCGGCCTTGACCTCGGGCAGTTGCGAGCCGCCGGCAATCACCGTGTCGGCCTGGGCCTGGCGCACTCTGGCGACGGCCGCGGCCAGGTCGTAGCTGCCGAGCCGCGCCTGTTCGATCAGGCGTCCCAGTTGCGGGCTGCCGAAGCGGTTCCACCATTGCTTGTTGTCATGGACAGCGCCTGCGGTGTGTGGCGATTGCCAGGCGGCCGGCGGCTGGATACCGCTGTCAGGGCGCTGGGGCGGGGTGCCGCAGGCACTGAGCAACAGGCACAGGGTTATCACACTGAGTGGCGGCTTCATCAATCGATCATTCACTGGTAAGGGCCGTGACCGGGTCGAGTCGGGCAGCCTTGCGGGCCGGCATATAGCCGAAAACGACACCGGTAACCAGGGCGCAGCCGAAGGCGCCCAGCACCGCTATCAGGGAAAACGCGACAGCGACTTCGCTGAAAATCAGCACGCCACCGACGATCAGCGCCAGGGCAATCCCGGTGAGGCCGCCCACCACCGAGAGCATCACCGCTTCGGTGAGGAACTGGCGCAGGATGTCGCGCTGGCGGGCACCAGTGGCCATGCGGATACCGATCTCGCGAGTCCGCTCGCGCACGGTCATGAGCATGATGTTCATCACGCCGATCCCGCCCACCAGCAGCGAGATCGCCGCAATCGAACCGAGCATCAGCGACAGGGTGTTTTGCGTGCGCGCCTCGGCCTGGATCATCGCCGCGTTGTTGGTCAGTTCGAAATCGTGCTTGCCGTCGTGCAGGCGCAGCATCAGTTGCTCGATGGCTTTTTCGGTCTCCTTGACCTTGCGCGCATCGGCGGCGGCGATGGCGATGTACTCGGGATTGTGGGTGCCGAACAGGCGCACGCTGGCGGCGGAGTAGGGGATGGCGATGCGGTCGTCGCTGTCGGTGTCACCGGAGCTGGCACCTTTTTCCGCGAGCACGCCGACCACCTGAAAGGGGACGTTTTCGATGAGGATGTACTGGCCGATCGGGTTGGTCACGTCCTTGAGCAATTTGCTCCGCACCTTGTGCCCGATCACCGCGACCGCCGCGGCGTTCTGTTCATCGGCGTGGGTGAAGTAGCTGCCTTCGACCACCGGCCAGTTGAAAATCGCCGGGAAGTTGGTGTCGTTGCCGCCGACGTAGCTCAAGTGGTCGAGGTTACCAAAACGCACCCCGGCCTCCTGGCCGTTGACCGGCATGATCCGCATCACCTGGGGCAGGCTGGCAATCGCGGCGACCTCATCGAGGGTGACGATGCCCATGGGCGTGCGCGGGTTGGGCGCCGAACCGCTGAGGTAGATGATGTTGGAACCGAACGCGCCCATCTGCGCCATCACCTGGCGCTTGCTGCCTTCGCCCACGGCCAGCATCACCACCACCGAGGCCACACCGATGATGATGCCGAGCAGGGTCAGGGCGGTGCGGAACTTGTTGATCCACATCACTCGCCACGCCGCGTGCACGGCATCGACCAATTCGCCTTTCCAGGCGCCGGTGGCTTCGGCGCCTTCGCTCAGGCGTCTGCGCAAATCGACGGCTTGCAGGGCGCCGGGGTTGGCCGGGTTTTGCGCGGCGCGATTGTCCCGGGCGCTGTCGCTGATGATCTCGCCGTCGCGAATTTCGATGATGCGTTTGGCCCGGGCCGCCACTTCCCGGTCGTGGGTGATGAGGATCACCACATGGCCCTGGCTCGCCAGTTCGTCGAGCAGGGCCATGACTTCGGCGCCGCTGTGGCTGTCGAGGGCGCCGGTGGGTTCGTCGGCCAGGATGATGTGGCCGCCATTCATCAGCGCGCGGGCAATCGACACCCGTTGCTGCTGCCCGCCGGAGAGCTGGTGCGGGCGGTTGCCGGTGCGCGACGCCAGGCCGAGACGGTCGAGCAGGGCGGCGGCGCGGGCGTGGCGTTCTGCGGCGGGCAAGCCTGCGTAGATCGCCGGCATCTCGACGTTTTCCTGGGCCGAACCGGAGGGAATCAGATGGTAGCCCTGGAACACAAACCCGAAGGCTTCACGCCGCAGCCAGGCCAGTTCGTCGCTGTCCAGGGCGGCGACGTTTTCCCCGGCGAAGCGGTATTCGCCCGAGGTCGGGCGGTCGAGGCAGCCGAGGATGTTCATCAGCGTCGACTTGCCGGAACCGGAAGCGCCGACAATCGCCACAAACTCCCCGGCATGGATCGACAGGTCGATGCCGCGCAGCACGTGGACTTCAGGCGCGTCGCCGCCGCCGTAGGCTTTGCGGATGTCCGAAAGGTCGATCAGGGGCGTGTGCATTCAGCCGCCACTCCCGTCGACGGGACCGATCAACAGGTGATCGCCCTCCTGCAGGCCGTCGAGGATCTGTACCCGCAGGCGGTCGCTGATGCCGGTGCGCACGTTGCGCTGTTCGATGCTGCCATTGCTGGCGACTACTTGCGCGGTCTGCCGGTCTGATTGCGTGCCGGCCTGCAGGGCTGCGATGGGCGCGGTGAGTACGTTCTGCGCCTGATTGGCGACGAAAAATACCTGGGTGGTCATTTCCGCCATCAAGGCGTTGTCGGCGTTGTCGACGTCCAGCAACACGGTGTACAGCACCACGCGGGCACTCCCGCTTTTGCTGGTGCTGGCGGGGCTGCCGCCGCCCTGGCTGGTCTGGTCCAGGGGCTTGGGCGGGACGGGCAGGATTTGCCGCACGGTGCTGGTCCAGCGCCGGGCGCCGCCGCTCAGGGTGGTGAACCAGGCGTGCATGCCGGGTTTTACGTGGCCGATGTCGGCCTCCGAGACCTCGGCCCACACGGTCATCGGCGACAGCTTGGCGATGCGCAGGATCAGCGGCGTTTGTTGCTGGGCGTTGAGGGTCTGGCCTTCCCGGGCATCCAGCGCCACTACGGTACCGGCCATTGGCGCATAAATCCGCGTGTAGCCGAGCTCCGCCTGGTCGCTGCGCAGGCTGGCTTCGGCCTGGCGGATCTGCGCCTGGAACATGTCGACCCGTGCCTGGGTGGCGCGCAGTTCGGCCTGGGCGGTCTGCACGTCTTCTTCACGGGTGGCGCCGCCGGCGGCGAGGTTCTGTTGACGCTGGTATTTCTGCCGGGCCAGATCGTGTTGCGCGCGCTGTTCCTGCAGCTGCGCCTTGAGATTTTCGACGGAGAAGCGCCCGGCATCGAGTTTGGCCTGTTGCGTGGAGGGGTCGATTTCCACCAGCAATTGGCCTTCCTTGACCTGGTCGCCGACCTCTACGTGGATCTTGTGGATCTGCCCGGACGCCTGGGCGCCGACGTCGACATAGCGCCGCGGTTGCAGGGTGCCCAGTGCCGTTACGCTGCTTTCAATGTCGGCGCGGCTGACCTGGACGGTGACCAGCCCGTCGCGGCCCGGGGGGATGAACTGCCAGGCGGCGACGGCAGCCACGGGGATCAGACAAAGTGCTGCAAGCAGGGCGCGTCGGGTCTGTCGGGGACGTTTCATGCGGGGTTCCGGCCTGGGAAAATCGGCCCGTCGTTCAGCCGCGGGACGATAGCTGAACGCTGCCGGCAGGGCCGGACAGGGACGGGGAGCTGTCCTGTAAACGATGAACCCGACGGGAAATTTAACCGGCGACACAAGGTGTAACACCTGTAGGAGCTGCCGAAGGCTGCGATCTTTTGATTTTCGACGTAGCTGAAAACGCTAAAGATCGCAGCCTGCGGCAGCTCCTACCCTCAGAGCGGTGCACAGCCGCTAGACCATGACTATTTATCGGGCAAGGCGACGCAGTACTTTAAATCTATATGAGAATTACTATAAATTACGCGACTCGAACTGCCACTATCGTGCCACTGTCTATTTCAACGGTCACGCAAAGGGCTCAAGGACAGAAACCGCACCCCCGTGCGGACGGGAGTCATGTTGGAAAACTACTATCGCGAACTGGTGTGTTTCCTGAACGCCAGGCTGGGCAACCGTCAGGTGGCCGAAGATGTGGTGCATGACGCTTATCTGCGGGTCCTGGAGCGTTCCAGTGATACGCCGATCGAGCAGCCCCGGGCATTCCTTTATCGCACCGCCCTGAACCTGGTCATCGACGACCATCGACGCAACACCCTGCGTCAGGCCGAACCCCTGGACGTACTCGACAACGAAGAGCGCTATTTCACCCCTTCGCCGCTAAACGTGCTCGATCATGGCCAGCGCCTGGAAATGCTCCAGAGTGCCCTGGCGGAGTTGCCGAGGTTGTGCCGCGAGAGTTTCCTGCTGCGCAAGATCGAAGGCCTGTCCCATCCGCAGATTGCCGAGCAACTGGGCATTTCCCGGGCAATGGTCGAGAAGCACATCGTCAACGCCATGAAGCATTGCCGTATACGGATGCGACAGTGGGACGCCCAGTGATCCCGCGCGGTTAAATTTTTTTTCACGGTCCTCGTTCCTACTCAACAGACGACCTGTTGTGCGGCCCTTGGCGGGTCAGGTCACTTAGGTTCAATGCCCCGTCTTTGAGGGGAACATCCAGAGGACACTGGACATGACACAGGCAATTGCTTCGCCCCTCGTTCACGACCTGATCGGCGTCGGTTTCGGCCCGTCGAACCTGGCACTGGCCATCGCGCTGCAAGAGCGCGGGGCGAGCCAGGGCAACCTGGATGTGCTGTTCCTCGACAAGCAGGCCGACTACCGTTGGCACGGCAACACCCTGGTGACCCAGAGCGAGTTGCAGATTTCTTTCCTCAAGGACCTGGTGACCCTGCGCAATCCGACCAGCCCTTACTCGTTCGTCAATTACCTCAAGGCCCACGGGCGCCTGGTGGACTTCATCAACCTGGGCACCTTCTATCCGTGCCGCATGGAGTACAACGACTACCTGCGCTGGGTTGCCGGGCAGTTCACCGCGCAAAGCCGCTACGGCGAAGAAGTGCTGACCATCGAGCCGGTGCTGCACAACCATCAGGTCGAGGCGTTGCGGGTGATTTCCCGCGATGCGAGCGGGCATCAACAGGTGCGCACCACCCGTTCGGTGGTGGTCAGCACCGGTGGCACGCCACGCATTCCCGAGGTGTTCAAGGCACTCAAGGATGACGGCCGGGTGTTCCATCACTCCCAGTATCTGGCACAGATGGCCAGGCAGCCGTGCGTGGACAACCGGCCGATGAGCATCGCGATCATCGGTGGCGGGCAAAGCGCGGCAGAGGCCTTCATCGATTTGAACGACAGCTTCCCGTCGGTGCAAGTGGACATGATCCTGCGCGGCTCGGCACTCAAGCCGGCCGACGACAGCCCCTTCGTCAACGAAGTGTTCTCACCGGAGTTCACCGACCTGGTGTTCCAGCAGCCCGACAGCGAGCGCGAGCGACTGGTCAACGAGTACCACAACACCAATTACTCGGTGGTGGACATCGATCTGATCGAGCGCATCTACGGTATTTTCTACCGGCAGAAAGTCTCGGGTATCGCCCGTCATGCGTTCCACACCCTGACCACTATCGAAAAGGCCACCGCCAACGAGCGGGGCATTGAACTGGTGTTGCGCAACAACGCCACCGGCGAAGTCTCGGTGCGTCACTACGACGCCGTGGTGCTGGCCACCGGTTACGAGCGGCAGATGCACCGCAAGCTGCTGGCACCGCTGCAAGAGTACCTGGGGGATTTCGAGGTCGATCGCAACTACAAGCTGATCACCGATGAACGCTGCAAGGCCGGCCTCTACATGCAGGGTTTTTGCCAGGCCAGCCATGGGTTGAGCGACACCTTGCTGTCGATCCTGCCGATTCGTGCCGATGAAATTGCCGGCTCGTTGTATGAGCATGGCAAGCATCGCGGGCATGGGCGGGCGGTGGTGGATTTGTTGTTGGCGACGGCGAGCTGATATCGAGTTGACCGTCAAAAGATCGCAGCCTCCGGCAGCTCCTACATTGGGATGGCGTACACCCGTAGGAGCTGCCGAAGGCTGCGATCTTTTGATGAGGACTCCAATCCTGAACCCTACCTGAAGAACCCCGCGATTGCCCCGGCAAGGTTTTGTAACGGGTTTACTCGCCAAACATCGGGGCGTAAGCTTCGCGCGTTTTCATCCATTACGGAGACCCACAGTGGGTACTTGTTCGAGTGACAGTTGTCGGCCGGTCTCGGTAACCGGCATTTTCTCGGCAAGATAACGCGCAGTCTCCTGTGCCGTTGTCTCGCCGACAAGCGAGCAGCGGCATCCCGATCATGGCCAGTCCCGGCCGTGTCCCGACGTCCCTCTCATCGACGCTGAACAGTGCGTGGTTTCGACTTTTTTGTCGTGGCCGCCGCTCTATCGACACGCCTGTCATTCGTGACCGGCGTGCCAGGCCTTGCTTTGCCGGTTGTTCCGGCGGCAGCGGCGTGGACTTGCCTGCTCGACGGTTTCCCGGCTGACCAAAGGGGCTCCAGCCATGAAACTTACCCTCAAGGAATTCTTCGCAGGTTTCCTGCGTACCCGCCACATCGCCCGGCACTTCCGTCGCCTGGCGTTGCTGGAAACCTTCACCGACACCACGGTCAGCCGTGAAGTCCCGCCCACCCTGGCGCAAACCCTGGTGGCCGCTGCCGGCAGCGACACCGGTCAATTGCTCAACACCCTGGGCAGTCACACCGACGGCTTGAGTGAACTCGAAGCCGATGTCCTGCGCGAGCAATTCGGCCTCAATGAAGTCGAGCACGAACAGCCGCTGCCGTGGTGGACGCACCTGTGGCATTGCTACAAGAATCCGTTCAACCTGCTGCTGACGCTGCTGGCGCTCATCTCCTGGCTGACCGAAGACCTGAAAGCCGCCGTCGTGATTTTCTCCATGGTGGTGCTCTCGACCTTGCTGCGTTTCTGGCAGGAAACCAAATCCAACCAGGCTGCCGATGCCCTCAAGGCCATGGTCAGCAACACCGCTACGGTGATGCGCCGGGACCTTGAGGACCGTGGCGCGCAGCGCATCGAATTGCCGATCAGGCAACTGGTGCCGGGCGACCTGATCGTGCTGTCGGCCGGTGACATGATTCCCGCCGATTGCCGGGTGCTCAGCGCCAAGGACCTGTTCGTCAGCCAGGCGGCCATGACCGGTGAATCGATGCCGGTGGAAAAATTTTCCCGCCAGCAGGATCGCGACACGCGCAATCCGCTGGACCTGGACAACATCCTGTTCATGGGCACCAACGTGGTGTCCGGCACGGCCATGGCGGTGATACTCACCACCGGCAACAGCACCTATTTCGGTGCCTTGGCCCAGCGCGTCGGCGCCACTGACAGGGCGCCGACTTCGTTCCAGACCGGGGTCAACAAAGTCAGCTGGCTGCTGATCCGCTTCATGTTCGTGATGGCGCCGCTGGTGTTGTTCATCAACGGTTTCACCAAGGGCGACTGGACCGAAGCGCTGCTGTTCGCGCTGTCGATTGCCGTGGGCCTGACCCCGGAAATGCTGCCGATGATCGTCACCTCGACCCTGGCCAAGGGCGCGGTGTTCCTGTCGCGCAAGAAAGTCATCGTCAAACGCCTCGACGCCATCCAGAACTTTGGCGCCATGGACGTGCTGTGTACCGACAAGACCGGCACCCTGACCCAGGACAAGATCTTCCTGGCGCACAACGTCGACGTCTGGGGCAACGCCTGCGATGACGTGCTGGAAATGGCCTACCTCAACAGTTACTACCAGACCGGCCTGAAAAACCTGCTGGATGTGGCGGTGCTCGAACACGTCGAGATCCACCGTGAGCTGAAAGTCGGCACGGCGTTTCGCAAGGTCGACGAGATCCCGTTCGACTTCACCCGCCGGCGCATGTCGGTGGTGGTCGCCGAGCGCGATCAGCCGCACCTGCTGATCTGCAAGGGGGCTGTGGAAGAGGTGCTGGCGGTGTGCTCGCGTGTGCGCCATGGCGAAGTCGATGAAGCCTTGACCGAAGAACTGCTGGCGCGAATCCGTCAGGTCACGGCCACCTTCAACGCCGAAGGCTTGCGAGTGGTGGCGGTGGCGGCACGGCCAATGGTCGAAGGGCGCGACACCTACAGCCTGGCCGATGAACAGGCACTGACGCTGATCGGTTACGTGGCGTTTCTCGATCCGCCGAAAGAAAGCACCGCGCCCGCCCTCAAGGCCCTGGCCGCCCATGGCGTGGCGGTGAAAGTGCTGACCGGCGACAACGAACTGGTGACGGCGAAGATCTGCCGCGAAGTCGGCCTGGAACAGCAAGGCCTGCTGATGGGCAACGACATCGAACGCATGAGCGATGCCGAGCTGGCGAAGGCGGTGGAGACCACCAACGTCTTCGCCAGGCTGACGCCGTCCCACAAGGAGCGCATCGTCCGGCTACTCAAGGGCAACGGCCATGTGGTCGGTTTCATGGGCGACGGCATCAATGACGCCCCGGCCCTGCGCACCGCCGACATCGGTATTTCCGTGGACAGCGCGGTGGACATCGCCAAGGAAGCGGCCGACATCATCCTGCTGGAAAAAAGCCTGATGGTGCTGGAGGAGGGCGTGCTGGAAGGGCGCCGGACCTTCGCCAACATGCTCAAGTACATCAAGATGACCGCCAGTTCGAACTTCGGCAACGTGTTCTCGGTGCTGGTGGCCAGTGCGTTCATCCCGTTCCTGCCGATGCTGCCGATGCACCTGCTGGTGCAGAACCTGCTCTATGACATTTCGCAGATCGCCATCCCGTTCGATAACGTCGATGACGAAATGCTCAAGCAGCCGCAGCGCTGGCAACCGGCGGATGTCGGGCGCTTCATGCTGTTTTTCGGGCCGATCAGTTCGATCTTCGACATCTCCACCTTCGCCTTGATGTGGTACGTGTTCGATGCCAGCACCCCGGATCACCAGACCCTGTTCCAGTCCGGCTGGTTCGTGGTCGGGCTGCTGACCCAGACCCTGATCGTGCACACGATCCGCACGCCGAAGATCCCGTTCCTGCAAAGCCGCGCGGCCATGCCATTGCTGGTGATGACCGGATTGATCATGGCCGTGGGGATTTTCCTGCCGATGGGACCGCTGGCCCATTACTTCAAATTGCAGGCGTTGCCGTCGCTGTACTTCGTGTTCCTGCCGGTGATCCTGCTGGCGTACATGGCGCTGACCCAGGCGGTGAAGGGGTTCTACATCCGCCGGTTTGGCTGGCAATAAAGCCGCCAGCATGACCTTTGTGGCGAGGGAGCTTGCTCCCGCTCGACTGCGTAGCAGTCGCAAAACCGGCGAGCGAGGTTTGCTGGAGGGACCGCATTGTCAGGTTTTGGGGCCGCTTCGCTGCCCAGCGGGAGCAAGCTCCCTCGCCACAAGGGGTGTGTGTTTTTCAAGGAGTTTCATATGCAAGCCATCAACAACCTCAACCTGGCCTCCCTGCTCGACACCCTGGTCAGCCTCGGCGCTGCCTTCATCCTCGGCGGCCTGATCGGTTTCGAACGCCAGTACCGGCAGCGCACCGCCGGCCTGCGCACCAATGTGCTGGTGGCGGTTGGCGCGGCAATTTTCGTCGACATGGCCACCCGGCTAGGCGGTGCCGAAGGCGCCGTGCGGGTCGTAGCCTACGTGGTTTCCGGCATCGGCTTTCTCGGTGCCGGGGTGATCATGCGCGAAGAGGGCAATGTGCGCGGCCTCAATACCGCCGCCACGCTCTGGACCTCGGCGGCGGTCGGTGCCTGCGCCGGCGCCGACCTGCTGGCCGAGGCGCTGCTTGGCACCTTGTTCGTGCTGGCGGCAAACACGCTGCTGCGGCCGATCGTCAACAACATCAACCGTCAGCCGCTGGATGTGATTTCGGCGGAAGTCACCAACATCGTCTATGTCATTGCCCGGCGTACGCAGCAGAAAACCGTGCTGGCCTTGCTCGAAGCCGAGCTTGCGCGCTGCAACTATCCGGCCAGCGATGTCGACGTGCATGCCTTCGGTACGGATGAAATTGAAATCGAAGCCACCCTGGCGACCACCTCGGTCGATGGTGATGAACTGGATGAGCTGGTGGCACGGATTTCGGCCTCGTCCCTGGTGGTGCAGGCGTTCTGGAGTCCGAGTACCACGGAGTAAAGGTCAGGAGGTGCGATTGCGTTTCTCTGGCAGAGTCAGATTAACCGGAACTTATTTAGGAAAATTCCTACATAAACCTAGGAAGGTCTTCCGTAGGCTTTGCGACCTCTTGAAACCGACATCCTTTTGGAGGTCACCATGCCGAACAAATCCTTGCGCATCCTGATCGCCGATGCGCAGCACTTCAACCGTCTGCGGATCGAGCGGCTGCTCAATCAGCTCGGCTACTTTCGCGTGGCACCGGTGCAGAGTCTCGAAGAGCTCCTTCCTCTGGTGGAGTACGGTTGCGAACCTCTGGACCTGGTGCTCATCAATGGAGCGATGGCCAGTGAAGGGCTGGACTTGTTGAATTTCTTTCTCGACAACCCGCAGGTAAATCACGCGTTTATCTTCAATGAACGGCAGGCGTCGTTGCCGTCAGGCGTGGGCAACGTCCAGGTCAGCCAGGCCGCCCTGCCTGACCTGGCGTGCATTACGCAGTTGATGAGCGTCGTCAATCGTCGGCTACCGTTCGTCGGAACTGTCATTTCTGTCAGGTAGTTCTTTCCAGCCTTCCATGCAAAAGTCTATGCGCAGCGTTGTGCCCAACCGCTGCGGCGCCTGGAGGGCATTTTTTGCCCGATCGTGTTGTTTTGCACGGGAGTTGTCATGAAGTCAGCACTGATTGTGGAAGATCATCCGGTGGTTCGCTCCATGATCAAACTCGTACTCAAGGGGGAAGGGTTCAAGCAAGTATATGAAGCCTCCCGTGGCGATGAGGTCCTGGCGTTGGTCCGGGAGCATCAGCCGGATGTCGTGCTGCTTGATCTGGGCCTTCCTGGTGTGGCGGGGCTTGAGGTGATGGACCGAATCAAGGCCGAAAACACGCGATGTCGCGTGGTGGTGTTCACTTCACTGGAGGCCCAGTTCTATCAGGACCGCTGCATGCGTGCCGGGGCTGTTGCCTATGTTTCCAAGAGCAAGGACCTGGATGACTTGAAGGCAGCGGTGAATTCCGTGATGGCCGGCTACACCTATTTCGCCCAGATCCCCTCGAGCTCCGTGTCGATGGGGGAGTTGCAACGCAGCGAAAAGCAGTTGATCGAAAAGCTCTCCAATCGTGAGTTGACCATTTTGCAGTACCTGGCCCGGGGTTCAAAAAACCTGGAAATCGCCGAGATCATGCACCTGAGCTACAAGACCGTCAGTACCTACAAGACCCGACTCACCCTCAAGCTCAATATGAACTCGTCGGTGCACTTGAGGGATTTCGCCCTGCGCAATCATCTGATCTGAATGAACGCACTCCGACGACTGGCAGGTGGGGTGTTGATTGGCCTTCTTCTTTGGGCATCGACGGCCTGTGCGCAACAGTCGTTGACCCTGTTGGGGCGCTCGAGTGTCGAAGGCCTGAGCGTCAGATTGTCGCAAACCGAGTTGCGCTGGCTGCAGCAAAAGGGCCGATTGGTGCTGGCCGTCTCGGCGCCGGACTATCCCCCCTTCGAGTTCAACACGGCGGGCAAGGTGTTCGAAGGCGTGACCGCCGATTACGCCGGGTTGCTCGAACAATTGTTGAACGTTGTCATCGAGGTCCGGCGTTATCCGTCGCGCGCCGACGCGGTGCAGGCGATCAAGGAGGGGCGGGCAGACCTGTTGGGAACGGCCAATCGGTTTGAAGCCGAAGATCCACAGCTGCAGATGTCCAGTGCCTATGCGGTCGATCAACCGGTGCTGGTCACCCGCACCGATTTCCCTCCGGTGCTCGACCCGACACTGGCCGGCAAGCGGCTGGTGATGCTGTATCACTACCTGCCCGAATACAGCGTGCAACAGTTCTATTCCAGGGCGCAGGTCCAGTTGTTTCCCTCGACACTGGCGGCGATGGGCGCCGTGGCGTACGGTCAGGCCGATGTCTACCTGGGGGATGCGATCAATGCCCATTACCTGATCAGCAAGAATTATCTGGATAATGTGCGACTGACGGACTTCTCGCCCATGGAGTCCGGGCGTTTTGCCTTTGCGATGGACCGCGACAACGATTCGCTGTTGCGCATCGTCAACAAGGCGCTTGCGGCCATCAGCACCAATGAGCAAATGAACATCCTGCGCCGTTGGGGGGCAAACGAGGTGTCTATCCCCGGCACCCAGTCCTTGCAATTGAGCGTGGCCGAACAGCGCTGGCTTGAGCGCCACCCGCGGGTGAAGGTCGCGATCAACGAAAATATCCCGCCCATTTCATTTATCGACAGCGAAGGCAGGTTTCGCGGGATTGGCATCGATGTGCTGGCGAAAATCAGTTTGCGCACCGGCTTGCAATTTGACATCCAGGGCATGAAGTCGGTGGCCCAGATGATGACCGCCATCAAGAGCGGGCAAATCGATGTGCTGGCCGGTATCGGCCTCAGTTCCCAGCGTGAAGATGAGTTGCTGTTCACCCGCGCGTTCCTGAGCAGCCCTTCGGTGCTGGTGACCCGCGTTGACACGGAAAGCCCCAGGACGCTGGATGATATGGCAGGGCGACCCCTGGCACTGACCCAGGGCAACATTGTTGGCGAGTACCTTCGCCAGCATTACCCGTTGATCCAGCTGGTGGATGCGCCCCTGTCGACGGACGCCATGGAAATGGTCGACCAAGGCAAGGCCCAGGGCGGCATCAACTCCTTGATCAGCGCCCGTTACCTGATTTCCCGGCAGTATCGCGATCGCCTGCAAGTGACCAGCACCGTCGGCACCGACCCAGCACGAAGCACCCTGGCGACCAGTCGCGGGGCCACCGAGCTGCATTCGATCCTGGACAAGGCGCTGTTGAGCATCCCTCCCGAAGAAATTGACGAGCTGACCCAGCCCTGGCGCTATGACGCGATGGTCGAGCAGAGTTACTGGCTGCGACACCGGCAGGCGATCGTGCAGGCATTTGCGGTGGCGGGTGTCTTGCTGTTGCTCGCGTTGGCGGGGATTGTCTGGCAGCGTCGGCAGATTCGCCAGCGTCAGCAATTGCTCGGGCAATTGCAGGAAGCCAAGGACGCGGCGGACGACGCCAACCGGGCCAAGACCACGTTCCTGGCCACCATGAGCCATGAAATCCGCACGCCGATGAACGCGCTGATCGGCATGCTCGAACTGGCGCTGAAGCGGGCCGATGAAGGGGAGACCGACCGCGCCGCCATTGAGGTGGCGTCCAACGCCGGGCAACAATTGCTGGATTTGATCGGTGACATTCTGGACGTTGCCAGGATCGAATCCGGGCATTTGTCGCTGGCGCCGGAGCGGGTCAATCTGCAGTTGCTGGTGACTTCGGTCTGCCGGGTTTTTGAAGGGCTGGCGGTGCAGAAGAATCTGCAGTGGCGGGTCGAGCTCGACGAACACAGTGACCGTGACGTGATGCTCGACCCCACGCGCTTCAAACAGGTGTTGTCCAATCTGTTGAGCAACGCGATCAAGTTCACCCGGGAAGGCCAGGTAAGCCTGACGCTGCGAGTGCGACCTCAAGCCCCGGCGCACCTCGCCGTCAGCGTACGCATCGAAGACAGCGGCATCGGCATCAGCGCTTTCGACCAGCAACGTCTGTTCAGCCCGTTTGTGCAGGCAGACAACAACCAGCAGAGCGCCCGGCAAGGTTCCGGCCTGGGGCTGGTGATCAGTCGTACTCTGTGCGAAATGATGGGCGGCCGGTTGCAACTCGACAGTGAGCTCGGGCGCGGGACTCGGGTGGACATCAGCCTGGTGCTGCCTGTCCTGCAAGCGTTACCCGCGGGGGGCAAGCCCCTGGATTCGGCGCAGCTGACGACCCGGCCGTTGTCGATTCTGGTGGTCGACGATTATCCGGCCAATCGCCTGTTGCTCTCGCGGCAGCTGAGCTATCTCGGCCATCGCGTAGTGCTGGCCGAAGACGGGGCGCAGGGGCTTGAACAGTGGCGCGGGCAAGGGTTCGATCTGGTCATCACCGACTGCAACATGCCGCGGCTCAGTGGTTACGAATTGGCGGGTGCGATACGTGAGCAAGAGCGGGTGCAGGGGCTGTCATCAACATTGATTCTGGGCTTTACCGCCAATGCACAGGCCGAGGAGAAGGCCCGATGCCAGGCGGCGGGCATGGACGATTGCCTGTTCAAGCCCATTCGCCTGGTGGATTTGCAGGCGTGGCTGGCCCAGCGGTTTTCCAGCGTACCCTCAACGGCTACCGACGACCATGGCGTCTGCGAGTTTGACTTGAGCGGGCTGGAACGCTATGCGGATGCGGACCGTGAGCTGATCGATCAACTGTTGCACGACCTGGCGCTATCCAACCGCGAGGACCGCGTGCATTTGCTCGCCTTGCACACCGGCGGCAATCGCCCGGGCTTGCAGGAACTGGCACACCGGATCAAGGGTGGAGCGCTGATGGTGCGAGCCCACGCCCTGGTCGAGTGTTGCGAACAGCTGGAGCAGGCGTGCAATGACGGCCGCGCGGCAATGATCGACGACGCCGTCGACCGGTTGCAGCAGGCCATGGCCCGCCTGGACCGGCGTCTGGAGCAGGATTGAGGCTCAATCCCAGTTCGGTGCGATGCCTTTCGGGCTGGTCAAGCGGTGGCCGCGATCCAGCGATGCGATCAGGGCCATGTCGGCCTCGCTCAAGGTCAGTTCGCGAGCCTTCAAGTTGCTTTCAAGGTTGGCCCGGCGCGTGGACGACGGGATTACCGCGTAACCCGATTGCATGGCCCAGGCCAGGGTGACCTGCGCCGGAGTCGCGTGCAGGCGTTCGGCGATCTGCTGGATGAGCGGGTTCTTGAGGACTTCACCGTAAGCCAGGGTCATGTACGAGGTGATGCCGATGCCCTGGCTGCGTGCGAACTCGACGACCGCAAGGTTTTGCAGGTAGGGGTGCAGTTCGATCTGGTGGGTGGCGATGTGCTCGGCACCGATGGCCGCGACTGCCTGTTTCATCAGGTCGATGGTGAAGTTGGACACACCGATCTGCCGGGTCAGGCCCAGGCGTTTGGCCTCGAGCAGGGCGCCCATGAATTCTGCGACCGGCACCTGATCGTCCGGCGACGGCCAGTGGATCAGGGTCAGGTCCAGGTAGTCGGTCTGCAGTTTGCGCAGGCTTTCTTTCAGGCTGTCGATCAGGCGATCACCGGCCAGGTTGGCGACCCAGATCTTGCTGGTGATGAACAGCTCTTCCCGGGCGATAGCGCTGGCGGCGATAGCCTCGCCGACTTCAGCTTCGTTCTCGTAGATTTGTGCGGTATCGATCACCCGGTAGCCGAGCGCCAGGGCGGCGCTCACCGAATCGATGACCACCTGGCCTTGCAAGCGAAAGGTACCCAGGCCGAAGGCGGGAATGGACATTGATGACTCCAGGGGTTGCAGTGGGAATGGGCGGCAGTATCCGCGCCTGCATCCGTGAGAAAAACCGCTGGAGCGGCAAAGCAATGTTTACCGGAAATCAAGAATCGGTGGCAGTCCGGTTTGGTGAGAGTGTCTGGTCTGACGCCTTCGTCGGAACGCCGCCCGGAGCAAGCCCGCTCCCACAGGGGAATGCATTCCAAATGTGGGAGCGTGCTCGTTCGCGAAGGCGGCGACTCGGTCCAAAGCCTTACCCCCGACCCTAAGCAATATCACTACGACTGAACTCCTCCCCGAGAAAATCGATCAACGTGCGTACCGAGGGCAGCAAGCCCCGGCGCGAGGGGAAGATCGCATGGATGACACCGCTCTTCGGTGCCCAGCCCGGCACCAGTTCCACCAGTTGCCCGGCGGCGATTTCATCGCGCACCACCACACTGGGCAGGTGCACGATGCCGATCCCGGCGAGTGCCGCGTGGCGCAAGGCCAACAGGTCATCGGTGACCATGCGCGGGGCATGCCGGATCATCGCGGTACTGCCGTCGGCCCCGAACAGTTCCCACTGATATTCGCGCTGCGCCGCGCCCCAGTGCAGGCTCGGCAAGCCGCTGAGGTCGGCCGGGGAGGCCGGTGTCGACAGGTGCGATAAAAAGGCCGGGCTGCCGACCACGCTCTGGGTGCTGTTACCCAGCACCTTCATCACCATGTCGGTGTTCTCCAGCGGCGGAAAGCGTACCCGCAGGGCAATGTCGAAGCCTTCGTGAATCAGGTCGACGCGGCGATTGGTGCTCTCGATGAACAATTCCACCAGCGGGTACTTGAGCATATAGCGGGTCAGCATCGGCCCGACCCAGGAATTGAGCAGCGCCGTCGGGCAACTGACACGCACCAGGCCCTGGGGCTCTGAGCGATTGCGCTCGATCAGTTCGGCAGCGCTTTCCGCCTCCACCCGCATGGCCAGGCAGCGCTGGTAATAGGCCTGGCCGATTTCCGTCAACGAGCAATGCCGGCTGGTGCGGTGCAGCAGGCGCACGCCGAGGCGTTCTTCAAGCTCGGCGATACGTCGACTGAGCTTGGACTTGGGCATGTCGAGTGCCCGGCCGGCCGCGGCGAAACCGTGATGCTCCACCACCTGGGTGAAGTAGTAGAGGGTGTTGAGGTCTTCCACCATCGTTCTCCAAATAGAACGCTAAAGCTGATTTTTGCAGTCTAGCGCAGCAAAGGTCACGGTTTTAAGCTTTGTCCATGGCTTCACTCACCTCATCAGGAGACACCATGAAAAACATCATCGGTATCTACACCAGTCCACGGACCCATTGGGTGGGCGACGGTTTTCCGGTTCGCACGCTGTTTTCCTACGACAACCTGGGCAAACACATCAGCCCGTTCCTGCTGCTGGATCACGCCGGCCCCGCTGAATTCACCCCGACCAGCGAGCGACGTGGCGTTGGTCAGCATCCTCACCGTGGCTTCGAAACCGTGACTATCGTTTACAAGGGCGAACTGGAGCACCGGGACTCCACCGGCAGTGGCGGCAAGATCGGCCCCGGCGATGTGCAATGGATGACCGCGGCCTCGGGGATCCTGCATGAAGAGTTTCACTCCGAAGGTTTCGCCAAAAGCGGTGGCACCCTGGAGATGGTGCAACTGTGGGTCAACCTGCCGGCCAGGGACAAAATGGCCGACCCCGGCTACCAGACGATTCTCGACCGTGACATCCCGGCCATCGCCTTGAAAGACAACGCCGGCAGCCTGCGCCTGATCGCCGGTGCGTTCGACGGCCACAAGGGCGCGGCGCGCACCTTCACCCCGGTCGACGTGTGGGACATTCGTTTGAATGCTGGCAAATTGCTCACCCTTGACCTGCACGAAGGGCGCAACACCGCACTGGTGGTGCTGCGCGGCACGGTTCAGGTAAACGGCCAGGAATCGGTGCGCCAGGGGCAACTGGCGCTGTTCGACCGCAAGGGCGATCAGGTGACCCTCGAAGCCAGCGAAGACGCGGTGGTGCTGTTGCTCAGCGGCGAGCCGATCGACGAGCCGATCGTCGGTCATGGGCCGTTCGTGATGAACACCGAGCAGGAAATCCACCAGGCCTTCGCCGACTTCCAGTCCGGCCAGTTCGGCCGGATGCACGCTTAATTCGCAGCGCTGTTACACCCGACTCTACACAGGATGAGTAGGCCGGTTTTCAGGCCAGGGATGGCTGTTGCCCAAAAGAAAGAGGAAACGCACATGAACACTGTCTACGCGGCCAACTTCAACGGCCAGAAGCCGACCATCGACCCCAACGACAGCGCGATGCTGTTGATCGATCACCAGAGCGGACTGTTCCAGATCGTCAAGGACATGGACGTGCCCCAACTACGCGCCAATGCCATTGCCCTGGCCAAGGCCGCGACCCTGCTGAAGATGCCCGTGATCACCACTGCTTCCGTTCCCCAGGGGCCGAACGGGCCGTTGATCCCGGAAATCCACGAGGCCGCACCCCATGCGCAATACGTGGCGCGCAAAGGTGAAATCAACGCCTGGGACAACCCGGAGTTTCACGCGGCGGTCAAAGCCACCGGCAGGAAAACCCTGGTGATCGCCGGTACCTTGACCAGCGTGTGCCTGGCGTTCCCGTCCATCGCGGCGGTGCATGAAGGCTACAAGGTGTTTGCCGTGGTCGACGCCTCCGGCAACCACTCGAAACTGGCCACTGATCTGACCGTTGCCCGCCTGGCCCAGGCCGGGGTGGTGCCGATCGACATCATGGCGACGCTCTCTGAGCTGCAAGGCTCGTGGAACCGTCCGGATGCCGAGCAGTGGGCCGCTGTCTACGCCCAGGCCATGCCGCATTATCAATTGCTGATCGAGAGTTACCTCAAGGCCCAGCAAGTGGCGAACGAACACGAGGCGCTGGACTCCCAGCGCTGACCGGTGACCCCACGCCGATTTCCATTCGGCATCGATAACACGCGAGGACTACTGCAATGACCACTTCCTACAAGCGTCTGGACAAGGACAACGCCGCGGTTCTGATGGTTGATCATCAGGCGGGCCTGCTGTCACTGGTGCGCGACATCGACCCGGATCGATTCAAGAACAACGTGCTGGCCCTGGCCGACCTGGCCAAGTACTTCAAGCTGCCGACCATCCTCACCACCAGTTTCGAAACGGGCCCTAACGGACCGCTGGTGCCCGAACTCAAGGCCCTTTTTCCGGACGCGCCATACATCGCTCGCCCGGGCCAGATCAACGCCTGGGACAACGAAGATTTCGTCAAGGCGATCAAGGCCACCGGCAAGAAGCAACTGATCATCGCCGGTGTGGTGACAGAAGTGTGCGTGGCCTTCCCGGCGCTTTCGGCCCTGGCCGAAGGTTTTGAGGTCTTCGTGGTCACCGACGCGTCCGGCACCTTCAACGAACTGACCCGCGAATCGGCGTGGAACCGTATGACCGCTCAGGGCGCGCAACTGATGACCTGGTTCGGCCTGGCCTGTGAACTGCACCGCGACTGGCGCAACGATGTCGAAGGGTTGGGCACATTGTTCTCCAACCATATTCCGGATTACCGCAACCTGATGACCAGCTACAGCACGCTGGCAAACAGCAAGTAATCCAGCCAACACGCTTTCCCCTGTGGGAGCGAGCCCGCTCGCGATGACGGTAGAACAGGCACTGATGTAGTGACTGTCAGTCCGCCATCGCGAGCAAGCTCGCTCCCACAGGTTTTTTGGGTGTCCAGCCAGACGTGTTCAACCAGCCAAATCAATTCCACCTACACTGACGCCAATCCATGCGATCTTCGCGTTATTGGCCCTGGCTGGAGTTGTTAGATGCTGTCATTGCTCACCGAACACCCGCTGATTTGCGCGATGGCGCTGATCCTGATCGATCTTGGGTTGTGGTACTTGCTCAGTGCCTTTGGCAGCGCCTGGCGGCTGTTGGTGCGGGTGGTGATTTTCTCTTTGTTCAGCCTCTTGCTGTTCAACGAAGGCCTGAACCCGATGGAGCCGCCGCCCTGGCCTGACAACGTACCCTTGCATCTGGCGGCCACCGGCTTGCAGATCGGCTGGTGGTTGTTCGGTGCGCGGACCCTGACCGTGCTGATCGGCGCGGTAATGATGCAACGGGTCGGGCATACCGGGCGCTTGCTCCAGGACTTGCTAGGCGCGGTGATTTTTCTGATCGCGGTGATTGCCGCCCTGGCCTATGTGCTGGATCTGCCGGTCAAGGGCGTGCTGGCGACGTCCGGTGCGTTGGCGATCATCGTCGGCCTGGCGTTGCAAAGTACCCTCAGCGACGTGTTTTCCGGGATCGTCCTGAACACCACCAAGCCCTATCAACTGGATGACTACATCTCCATCGATGGCATGGAAGGCCGGGTCACCGACATCGACTGGCGCGCCACGCGCCTGCAGACCGCCCAGGGTTGCATGGCGGTGATACCCAACTCCCTGGCCGCCAAGGCCAAGATCATCAATTTCAGTCGGCCGAGCGATATGTTCGGCATCTCCGTTTCGCTGGAAGTGAGCCCCCACGCGCGGCCGAACACGGTGATCGAAGCCCTGGAACGGGCCATGCAGGGTTGCCGCTTTCTGCTGGAGACACCGTCGCCGAGTGTCGGCATGAAAACTGCCGGTAACACCGGCGTGGTCTATGAAATCAGCGGGTTTGTCGCGCAGATGGACCAGAAGCGTTCGGTGCGCAATCAACTGTTCGACCTGGCCTACCGGCACTTGCAGGCGTCCGGCGTCAACCTGCTATCGAGCGTGGAGCCCAATCCGCCGGGCAACCTGTCGCGACCCCGGGCATTGCTCGACAGCTCGCCGATTTTCTCTACCCTGCGCCAGGAAGAGAAAGACACCTTCAGCCAGAACATGACCTTGCAATCGTTCCGCGCCGGGGAAACGATCCTGGAGGCGGGGGAGGTCAGTGATCACCTGTTCATCATCGAGTCCGGGGTGGTGACGGTGACGCTGACCCGGCACGGCGTACCTTTCGAGTCCGGGCGCATGGGGCCGGGGGAAGTGATAGGCGAGGCCGGGATCCTGGAGGACAGCTCGGTGCCTGCACGGTTTACCGCCAAGACCTTCTGTGGCCTGTACCGCATCGAAAAGTCCTACCTCAAGCCATGCCTGGATGCCCGTCAAGACATCAACGATGCAATGAAAACCTTGCTCGATTACAGGCTGCACAAGGCGAAAACCCTGACTCAGGACCTGCCGGTGGCGCAGGTGAAGAAGGGCTTTTTGCAGTGGTTGCGCAATCGGGTTTGAATGGCCTCCTCGACTTCTGAAAGATTGGCTATTTGTGCAGACCGGTCGTGGCACTAACGTAGTGACACACCCATTTGCCCTGGAACACACCATGAAAACCCGGGTCGATTTTTACACCGCTTCCCCTGATGCCCTCAAAGCGATGATCGCCCTGGAAACAGCAGTGTCGAAATTGCCACTGGAAAAAAACCTGATCGAACTGGTCAAGCTGCGTACCTCGCAAATCAACGGCTGCGCCTTTTGCCTGGACATGCACAGCGCCGATGCGCGCAAGGGTGGTGAGTCCGAGCGTCGCCTGGCGACACTGTCGGCCTGGCGCGAAACGCCGTTCTTCACCGAGCGTGAACGCGCCGCACTGGCCTGGACCGAATCCCTGACCCTGATCAGCCAGACCCACGCCCCGGACGAAGACTATGAACTGGCTAGCGCCCAGTTCGATGCCAAGGAATTGGTCGACCTGACCGTCGCCATCACCACCATCAACGCCTGGAACCGCCTGGCCATCGGCTTTCGCAAAATGCCCCAGGCCTGACCCGCAAAAACATCAATGAGCATCGGCACTCGGCGCGGCCGGTGGTTGCACCTTGCGCATCAGGGGCACCATCGCCGTGGCGATAATGAAGCAGACCATGATCATCAGGAACGCATCGCCATAGGTTTGCGTCTGGGCTTCGCGGTATGTCAGCAACCATAGCTGATGCAGGCTGGCAGTGACCCCTGCGTCACCGCTCTGGCCAAAGGCGGCAAAGTTGTTGCCGACCTGGGACAGCCATTGGTTGAGTGCCTCGTTGGTGCTGTTGAGGTTCTCCGCCAACCGGGTGAAGTGCAGATTGGTGCGGTCGTTGAGGATGGTTGCGCACGCGGCGATGCCGATAGCCCCGCCCAGGTTGCGCATCAGGTTGAACAACCCCGACGCATGCTTTAGCCGCGCCGGTGCCAGGCCGCCAAGGGTCAAAGTCACCGCCGGTGGTACCGCCAATTGCTGGGCAATCCCGCGCAGGGCTTGCGGCAGCATCAATTCCTTGGCCCCCCAGTCATGGGTGATCGGGCTGAAATCCCACATCGATAACGCGAACAGCCCAAGGCCGGTCATCATGATCCAGCGCAGGTCGATGCGATTGGCCAGAAAGGCGTACAGCGGAATCGCCATGATCTGGAACACCCCGGTGGAGAAAACCGCCAGACCAATGTCCAGCGCTCCGTAGCCACGCACCCGGCCGAGGAACAGCGGCGTCAGGTAAATGGTGGCGAACAGGCCGATGCCGGTGACGAACGAGAAGAAACAGCCGAGGGCAAAGTTGCGATCCTTCAAGGCGCGCAGATCGACAATCGGATTGGCCACGTGCAAGGTCCGGCCGATGAACGCCAACCCGGCCAGGCCGCTGATCCACGCGGTGGTCAGGATCGTGCGGTCGCTGAACCAGTTCCAGCGCGGGCCTTCTTCGAGGGTGTATTCCAGGCAGCCGAGGAACAGCGCCAGAAACACCATGCTCAAGTAATCCGCGCCTTTGAGCAGCGACAGTTCCGGCTGGTCGATTTTCACCAGCATCGGCACGGCCACGGCGACAAAGATGCCGGGGAGCAGGTTTATGTAGAACAGCCAGTGCCAGGAGGATATGTCGGTGATCCAGCCACCGATCACCGGCCCCAGGGTCGGTGCCAGGGACGCCACTGCGCCGATGGTCGCGGCGGCGATCACCCGTTGCTTGCCGGTGAAGAACACGAAGGCCGTGGTGAACACCAGTGGAATCATCGAACCGCCCAGAAACCCTTGCAGGGCACGGAAGGCAATCATGCTCTGGATGTTCCAGGCCACGCCGCACAACAGGCTGGCCAGGGTAAAGCCCACCGCCGATGCGCAGAACAGCCAGCGCGTCGAGAACACCCGGGACAGCCAGCCCGACAGCGGGATCACGATGATTTCGGCGATCAGGTAACTGGTTTGCACCCACGCGGTTTCGTCGGTGCCGGCGGAGAGCCCGCCGCCGATGTCACGCAACGAAGCCGAGACGATCTGGATATCCAGCAGCGCAATGAACATGCCGATGCACATGCTGGCAAAGGCGAAGACCTTGGTCGCCGTCGCCATGCTCGCGGCATTGAACGGTTGCGCCGGGGCGGCAAGGGCGCGACTCATGGCGCGCTGGCCACGGCTGGCGCCTCAGGCTCCTTGCGCGTGTCCACTTCAGCGGTCACCGACAACCCCGGACGCAGGTGGCCGAGCACACTGTCGGCCGGGTCGAGGTGAATCCGCACCGGCACCCGCTGCACGATCTTGGTGAAGTTGCCGGTGGCGTTTTCCGGCGGCAACACACTGAATTGCGAACCGCTGGCGGGGGCGAGGCTGTCCAGGTGACCATGGAATTCCTGCCCCGAGAGCACGTCGGCACGGATCACTACCCGTTGCCCCGGCACCATGTGTGCCAGTTGGTCTTCCTTGAAGTTGGCATCGACCCACAGGCCGCTGGTCGGCACCACCGAGAGCAATTGCGAGCCGGCCTGGGCATAGGCGCCGACCCGGGCCCGGCGATTGCCGATCACACCGTCGACCGGCGCCTTCAGTTCGGTGTAGCCGACATTCAATTGCGCCAGGTCGCGCTCGGCCTTGGCCTGGATCAGGGCGGCCCGGGCTTGTTGTTTCTGGGTGTCGATCACATTCAACTGGCGCTGCGCGGCCAGCAATTCAGCCTGGGCGCGGTTGCTTTGGGCCTGGGCCGTCTTGAACGTGGCGTTGGCCCGCTGGGCGCTTTCCACCGAGACGGCGTTGGTGGTCACCAGTTTTTTGTAGCGGCTATCGTCGTCCCGGGAGCGGGCGGTTTCGGCACCGGCGGCGTCGATGCCGGCACGGGCCTGGCCGATGACGGCCTGTTGCAGTTGTTCGGTGGCGTCTAGGTTGGCGAGCAGGGCCTCCTGGGCGGCCACTGCGCCTTCGGCCTTGGCCAGGTTGGCGCGGTAGTCGCGCGAATCGAGACGGATCAGCACATCGCCGGCCTTGACCTTCTGGTTGTCGGTCACCAGCACTTCGTTGATATAACCCGCCACCTTTGGCCCGATCACCGTAACGTCGCCGCCGATGTAGGCGTCGTCGGTTTCCTCGATGAAGCGCCCGGCGCTCCACCAATGCGCACCGTACACACCAGCCAGCACCAGTGCCGCGATGCCAACGGTTGGCAACAGCAGGCGTTTGAGCAGGGGAGGTTTTGCTGGTTTCACCGGGGCGTCCAGATCGGGTTCTACGGTGGACATGCTGGTCATGGAGGGGTACCTGTCGGGGCGGCGTTTAATTATGATGGCTGTAATATGATGTATGTAATATTTCGTGACAAGTGGTTTTTGCTGCCGGTCGTCAGGTGGAGTTCTGATCAGGAAGACTCATTCATGGCCACTGTCGAGATGCCGAGGATTTTTTTGCTGTTGTAGGCAGAGTCTTAGGGCGTTGTGGTCTGCCGCATAATTCGGAAACACCCTACACGCTCATTAGAAGCGTCCTATATCAACCATTGTCAGCTTCTTGAAAGCTTCCCGGCGCTCGAGCGAGGGCGGCAACGAAGCCTCCCCGCCTGCATCGATAGACTAGGGAGGTCTGCAACATGCACCCCGTATTGCCCGTTTTCTTCGACCACAGCCGCCACACACTCTGGGTCCGAGAGGTGGAT